>DROQ01000001.1 GCA_011321845.1 Planctomycetota bacterium
AGCTACGGCTTCGGCTGCGGAGGAGACCTGCACCTCACGGCCACCGACCCCATCCTCGGCAAACCCATCCGCTTCGAAGGGGACAGCCTATCTTCTACAGGCCCTTCCCTGCTTCTCCTGGGAAGCCCCGCCCCCACCCCAGTCCGGCTCAGCCAAGGCTGCTGGCTCGAAGTCGACCCCTTCAAGCTCTTTGTGACCGTCCCCCTCCGGGTCCAGTCCGGCAAATGGACTCTCAGCTTCCCCCTGCCCGGAGCGCCTAGCCTCCAAGGGGTCTTCCTTCACGCCCAGACCCTCCACCCACGGGCAGGAGGCTTCGGGTTGAGCAACCCCGTGGAACTCCTTCTCGGAAACTCCTGAGCCCTTTCCCCCTTCTCCAACAAGTCCCACTTGGAGAAGGGGCGAACCCCATTCTCTTCAGCCCAGGCCTGTCCAAGATACCTTTTCCCCCCTCACCCATCCGTATTGTTGGAGACCAAAAACTTGGGGCAACAGGCAAGGGGGACCCGATTTCGGATGTTGGATTATTGGGCTTAGAAACGGGCTCCAAGGAGAATTCAGTGGGGTCCAGAGAGAAGGGTGGAGGATCCAGGGCAGCACTGTCTTCTTTCCCCCTCCCGGGAGGTCGAACTCGGCCCCTGGATCCGCCCAAGCAAAACCTTCTCCTTCCCTACGGGCCCGACCTCTACAAGAAATGGGGTTCCAGGCCAGCCACAGCCTGAGCATAAACTTGGCCCGTTCCGCCCGTGCCCTCTCCAGGATTCCCTTCAAAAGTTTCCTCGGCCCATTCCCTTCAGGAAGAGGGGAGGGCGAACTCTACGAGGATTCCTTTGTGGTCGCTGGGCCAGGGAAGGTCCTGGAGAAGAAAGGGATCCTGCGTTTTCGGGCTTTGGAGCTTGCCATAGACCCAATACCGCTTCGAGCCGACGATCCACGCGCGGAGAGGTTTCCAGCCCTTGGCCCGATAGTACACAAAATCAATGCGGTCCCGTTCATCCACCTTGGGTGCCCAGCTCGTGCATCCCTTCTTCCAGGCCTCGGAAGGCCAGGTCGCCCCGGGGTGGGTCACAGGGTTGGGGTAGAGTTCCCGCCACGCGTCTCGCATGCCGGCTTCCTGCAGCATCAGACTGTTTTTCCAGGGGATCACCACCCCATTATGGCTATAGAGTTGGGCGGTCGCTGCGGTCCAATCCAGGTGAGAACATTCGTTGAAATCCCCCAGGAGGAGCAGAGGAAGGGAGCCCATCGCTTTTGTCTGGGCGAATTGGACAAAGCGTTTCAGGGCCTCGTCCCGCTTGGAGGCCCGATCCATTTGGTGCAAGACATGGAGGTCAGTAACCGGATCGGGCTGGCCGTCCCCATTCGTATCGATCATCTTGAAACTGTTCCCGTCGTATCCCCTTGGCAAGTAGATCGCGTAGTTTCGATAATCCAAGTGGGCCGAGCAGACGACCAGTTTTTTTCCCGAGGGGAGACGAAGATGAAAGGCAATGAGGCTACCTCGGTCCTCCTTGGTCCCATCCACAATCGACTCTGTCTTCAAAATGGGCCAGCGGCTGAGAAGCCCCACATCTCCCCCTCCGTAGCGTCCAAAATAGGTCGCTCCCTTGGCGGCAAGGGCACGGACCAACCTCTGGTGCAGATCCCTGCCATGGTAGTTTCTCACCTCGCTCAGGGCCACGAGATCGGCTCTGGAAGCCAGGATGGCGGAAACGATTTTTTCAAACCCCCCGGGAACGGAGGTCCCCTCTTGCCAAAGATTGAATTGAAGGACGCGAAGGCGCTTTTTCTTCGGAAGAGAAGGTTGGGAGGCCATGGGAGGAGGGGAAGATTCCTGGGAACCAAGCGCGGAGCCGGCGCACCCTGAGAGAAGGAAGAAGGAAACAAAGAGAAGAAGTGCACCCTGTTTTCGAAGCATCCTTAGATCCTAAGACTCATCCTCATGCGAAAATATCCTCGCCCCCAAGGAAAAAGGAGAAGGAGCATCCCTCGCCCCAACCATTCTTCTCCCTTTCCAAATCCGATGAGCTCCCAGTTCAAGCCCAACCATGATGCAAACAGAGAGGGAGATCAAGGGAGGGCCGATTCCTTCAGAAATCTATCGAGGACCGTCGAAGGAAGAGAGGATGTTCCCATGCTACCGATCCCCTCGACACCAGGGACTCAATGCTGTCCAAGATCTTCCGCCCCTCTCTCCGGAACTCCCTCCATGCCCTGCAAAACCCGCATCCAAAGGCCGAAACTCCCCCCTCCGAAACCAGATTCTTCTTTTCTGCCATCCAGGTTTTGGGGCTTCAGCATGAAGTCTGGGCGATTGGAGAAACCTTATCTTGGACAAGCAGGCCAGGGACTCGTCTTGGGTCTACTTTTTGGTTCCTTCTTCCTGTTCCGGGATATAGACAACTTCTCCTGAATCAAGCCGGTAAGCCACACCAAGCCTCCGTCCTTTTCCTTTGGAAGTGCGAGTCAAAGCCCGAAAACGTTTCAAGGTTTTCAGTTTCTTTTCAGGCACCTCGCGGTCCTTGGCCTGAGCCCTGGGAAAGGAAACGCCAGCGTGGGCGAAAAAAGAGATGAGGAGGGCCACCGCAAAAACCATGGCAGCATCAAAGAGATTGGCG
>DROQ01000002.1 GCA_011321845.1 Planctomycetota bacterium
GGCGCCCCCAGCTTTCGTGGCTTGACGGGCGGTGTGTACAAGGCTCAGGAACATATTCACCGCGGCGTAGCTGATCCGCGATTACTAGCGATTCCAACTTCATGCAGGCGAGTTGCAGCCTGCAATCCGAACTGGGGCCGGGTTTGTGAGATTTGCTCCGCCTCGCGGCTTGGCTTCCCTTTGTCCCGACCATTGTAGCACGTTTGTAGCCCTGGACATAAAGGCCATGATGACTTGACGTCATCCCCACCTTCCTCCGTCTTGACGACGGCAGTCTCGTTAGAGTCCCCGGCATAACCCGCTGGCAACTAACGATAAGGGTTTCGCTCGTTACGGGACTTAACCCAACATCTCACGACACGAGCTGACGACAGCCATGCAACACCTGTGCTGGTTACACCCCGAAAGGCAATCCACTGCTTTCACAGCTTAATCCCAGCATGCAAGCCCAGGTAAGGTTCTTCGCGTTGCATCGAATTAAACAACATGCTCCACCGCTTGTGTGAGCCCCCGTCAATTCCTTTGAGTTTTAGCCTTGCGACCGTACTCCCCAGGCGGGGTACTTAACGCATTTGCTTAGCCAGAGAAGGTATAGGAACCCCCTCCAGCGAGTACCCATCGTTTAGGGCTAGGACTACCGGGGTATCTAATCCCGTTCGCTACCCTAGCTTTCGCACCTCAGCGTCAGCAGCGAGCCAGAGAGCCGTCTTCACCTTCGGCATTCCTCCTGATATCTACGCATTCCACCGCTCCACCAGGAGTTCTGCTCTCCCCTCTCGCGCTCTAGTCCTGCAGTATGCAATGCAGTTCCCCGGTTAAGCCGGGGGCTTTCACACTGCACTGACAGGACCGCCTACATGCCCTTTATGCCCAGTAATTCCGAGCAACGTTTGCACCCTCCGTCTTACCGCGGCTGCTGGCACGGAGTTAGCCGGTGCTTCCTTTGAGCCTAACGTCAAAGCAGGGATATTTCGTCCCTGCCCATTCCTTGAACTCTGACAGAAGTTTACAACCCGAGGGCCTTCATCCTTCACGCGGCGTCGCTCCGTCAGACTTTCGTCCATTGCGGAAGATTCTCGACTGCAGCCTCCCGTAGGAGTCTGGGCAGTGTCTCAGTCCCAGTGTGGCCGACCATCCTCTCAGACCGGCTACCCGTCATAGCCTTGGTGAGCCGTTACCTCACCAACAAGCTGATAGGACGCAACCTCCTCCCCGAGCAGTGGGCCCCGAAGGGTCCCCACCATTTGGCAATCCTCCCATGTGGGAAGTTTGCATCATTGGGTATTAGCCGCCGTTTCCAGCGGTTATCCCCATCTCAAGGGTAGATTAGTTACGTGTTACTCACCCTTTCGCCACTTTACTCGTCCCGAAGGACTTTCACGTTCGACTTGCATGCCTCATCCACGCCGCCAACGTTCGCTCTGAGCCAGGATCAAACCCTTCACTTACTTGTCTTTTGACTTGATCTGTGAAGATCCACCATAGCAACGCCCGGAAGCGCCACCATGGAAGCGTTCAATCCATCAGAACGCCTCCCCTGCAACACCCGTAGGTGAAACCGAGAGGCCGTTTGACTTCATATTTTTTGGTCGCTGAAACCTCTCCGCCAAAGCGGACAGGAGATCAACGGACCCACACACGTTGTTTCTTATTTTCCAATAAGGGCCATCCAAATTTTCAAAGATCTCGATCTAACGGGCCAGGCGTAACACTTTACGGTTAAACGACTTCTGTCGCCTGCCTGGTCCGGCCGCCCATCCGTGTGAGCGACAGGGAGAAGGAGTATAGACTCCTGTTTCCCCGCTACAAGGTTCTTCTGAATTTTTTTTGAACAAACCCGCTTTTGCGGGTCCCGCCTCCGAGTTCCCTCATCAGCGGGCGAAGGAGTCTACCGAGGGCATTGCAGGGGTCAAGGGGCTCTTTTCATTTTTCCCCAAAAAGAGTCGGGGCCCCCTCCTCCCCCCCTTTTGCTCCTGCTCCCACCTCCCAACAAACAGCCACCAACCCTCGCCGTCTCCAAGCCCCCCTTTCCTGCTTCCTGCCCTCGCCCCCCGCTTACTCCACCACCTGGACGATGGTCCTGCGGGGAAGGTAAAGGAAAAGCTCCTGAATCGCTTCTTTCCCCAGGCGAACGCAGCCACGACTCGATTCCTTCCCAATGGAACTGGGATCAATCGTTCCATGCAGGCCAAATCCCTGGAATTCAGGATGCTTCAGCTTGATGAAGTACCCTCCGAGAGGGTTTCCCGGGTCATTTCCGGCCCAAAGCTTCCCACTCTCAGGGTCCACCCAACGTGGGTTTTGCTCCTTTTCCACCACCTCAAACCTGGCCACAGGGGTCTTCCCCTCCATGCCCAAACCCACGGGATAGATCCGAAAAAGGGCATCCCCCAAGAAAACTTTGAGGGCGAAGGACCTCTTCTCCACTACAACCCGAATGGGATCGATGGGAACCCGAATGACCTGTTTCCATCGCAGCTTGCGAGGGTCGGGGATTCGATTCACCATCTGCAAGATCCCGGGAGACATCGGAATATCAAAGGTCCGCTCGATCTCCTGGGCAATCCCGTCCAAAGTCCCATTCTTTTTGACCGTTCGTTGCACCGAGTGCCACTTCCCGCCAGGGCGAAAGAGAAGCCCCTCCAAGGCCTTCTGCTCCACCAGATACGCCTCTTCCACAAAGCCCCCAATTCGCTCCCAAACTTTCGGACCATGGGTGAGGGCGTCCAGGAGGCCAGAGAGCAGGAAGACCTGCCGCTCCCGGCTCAGCGGCTTTACCTTGTCGAGGAAGAGCCTCAAGGCGTCCTTGGCCCCTTTCGCCTCGAGGATTCCGTTTCCTCCCCCCAAAGCGGCAACTGCCCCATCGAGACGGCCCGCGTCACGAAGCAATTCAAAACTCCGCAAAACCTGAGCGGCCGCCTTCTGGTCGGAATGCGCCTCCCAGAACCTTTTCGCGGAAGCTTTCAAATCGCTCTCAGGTGCCCCCTTGCGGCCTATTTCCAGGAGGACCTCAAAGGCAAACCGGTCTGCGCTGCCGAGGGGATACTTGCTCCGATCGGAGGACACAACCTTGGGGAGGTCTCCTTCGCCCCGGAGCAGCTCCTCCGAGAGGGAAGGCTTCTCGCTGCCCTCCTCTTCCAATATTTTGGGCTGCTCAGACTTCGCGTCCTCCTTGGCCTTGGTCGCCGCATCCACAATCTTGGCTGGGTCCTGCGTTTTCCCCCGAGAAGGTTTCCAATAATACCGGTATCCCCCCCAGAGGAGCCCAGCGAGCACGAGAATGAAAAGAAGCCTTTTAACCATGATCCCCTCCAGGGAAGCCTCGGGAAGCCACCAAGGCGAACCGCCCAGAGCCCCTTGACCGAGGCCCCGGAAAAACGGGCATCATAGCCTCTTCGAAGCCCACTCATAAATCCCCAACCCCACCAAAATCGCCCTGCTCTCCCCCCTGTGTCCGCGAAACCCAACTCGGCCCCGTCCGGAACGATGCGTCCAAGGATCCGAAGGATCCTGTTCTTGGGCCAAAAGCGGTCGTCAGATGCTTCAAGGTCCAGGATCCTCCGGGCCGGCCCCGATGATTCTGGAGATCGGAGCAAGTGAACCCAAAGTCCTATTAGGACTTTGGGTGAACGATCTGACGAACCGGGTTTGGTTCAAGATGACCTTTGACAGCCTGCAATCGACCCCTCTGGGGTCCTTGCAGACTGGCAAAGGTCAAAGGATCCGAAGGATCCTGTTCTTGGGCCAAAAGCGGTCGTCAGATGCTTCGAGATCTTGAATCATCGGGGCCTACCACCGATGACTCTGAATCGACTCGAGCACCATCTGGGCCGCTCGAAGAGCCCGCAGGCCTGCCTCCCCATCCACAAGAGGGGCCTGGTTGTTCCGGATGGAGATCAGGAAGGATCGGAGTTCCTCCTGGAGCGGGTTTTCCTCCGGCATATCCAGCTCCTTGACTTGGAGCAGACCTTCGAAGACGAACTTCCAGAGGTCCTCGATGCGGGAAGTGTCGATTTCTCCCAGGTTTAACTTGTGGAGATCCCAGCCAGGGGCTTTTTTGATCACAAGGCCATATTTTTTTTCGAAATCCAGGGAGACATAGCTCTCCTTGGAGAAAAAGCGCATACGACGACTCGGCTTGAGGGCGACGCGGTTGGCCGTCAGGCGGGCGATGGTCCCGTCTTCGAATTTGAGTCGAGCGACCGCGAGGTCCTCGGCCGTGGTAAAGATCGCCCCCCCAAAAGCCTCGACATCCACCAAGGGGCTCTCCACAAAGGAGAGGATCAGGTCGAGATCATGGATCATCAGGTCCAAAACAACGCCGATGTCGGTGGAACGGAAGCTAAAAGGCGCAAGACGCTCCGCCTCCAAATAACGCGCGCGGATGTCCAGGTCATGGATGGCCTTGACCGCGGGATTGAAACGCTCCACATGGCCGACCTGGAGCAAACGCCCTTGATCCTTGGCCAATTGGCAGAGCTTCTCCCCCTCCTCCACCGTTTTGGCCATGGGCTTTTCGATGAGGACATGGAGGCCCTTTTCGAGGAAGAAGCAACCCAGGTCGCAGTGAAAGGCCGTAGGAACCACCAGGCTCACAGCCTCCAGATCCCAGTCCCTGGGCAAGGACAGGGGATCCCCGGAAAAAGGGACACCCAACTCCTCTCCCAATTCCCTCGCCCCGCCGAGGTCCCGATCCACCACCCCCACCAATGCGGCCTCCCTGAGCCCCTTCAGCAACCGAGCATGGATTTTGCCCAGGTGCCCGACTCCAACAACCGCGATCCGGACCGGGGCGAAGCTCTTCTCTTCCCCTCCTCCATCGCTGTCCGGATGCTCTTTCCTCTGGGCCATCGGGATCGATCAGCTGGAGCTGTCCGAATCGTTCTGACCCGCATCCCCTTGGGGTGAAGATTTTCGAGGATCTCCGCTCTCGTTCTGCTGGTCCCGTCGCATCCCCTCGAGATAACGCCCCCGCCCCCCTCTCTCGTTGCGCCGGAGGAAGAGGACAAGATTGCGCACCTCCTCCACCAAATCCTCCTTGGCCTCCAAGGTGTCCAAACCGGCCTCCAAGTTCCCCTGGGGGTTCATGAAGAGGATGCGATAGGCCTCTTTCAGGGCCTCCTGCGCTTTTTCTGAGACGCCACGCCTCCTCAATCCCACGAGATTGATTCCGCGGACTCGTCCTGGACGTCCCTCTACGATCAGGTAGGGAGGAACATCCATCCCCACCCGGGCCAATCCCCCGATAAAAGCCATGGTCCCGATGGTCGTAAACTGATGGATCGCGGTCCCCCCCGAGATGGTCGCCCCCTCTTCCACATGCACATGCCCCGCGAGGAGGACATTGTTGCCCATGGTGACCTTGTCGCCCAGGATGCAATCGTGAGCCACGTGGGAACATGCCATCAGGAGATTGTCGTTCCCGATCGTAGTCTGCCCCGCTCCCCCGTGATCCCTCCCCGTCCCTCGATGGGCGGTGCAGTGTTCCCGGAAATGGTTTCGATCCCCAATCACAAGTCTGGTTTCCTCCCCCCGGAACTTCTTGTCCTGAGGGATGCAACCCAGAATGGCTCCTGGAAAGACCACATTGTCTTCTCCGAGAGTCGTCCGACCCAAGATCTGGGCCTGCCCCATCACCTTGGTCCTGTCACCGATCCTTACACCTTCTCCCAGGATCGCGAAGGGGCCGATCTCCACCCCGACCCCCAATTCGACTCCCTTCTCCACCAAGGCGGTGGGATGGATCCGTGTTTCGGTGGATGGCATGTCGCTCATAATAGGACCTCCGCATCTAGGGGGAAGCCTGGGATCGAATCGAAAAGGGAGATGGAATCAAGCATCGACTAACGTGAACTTCAATTGAGCCTCGGCGACTAGTTTCCCGGCGACCTTGCATCGGGCCATGACATGCCCCATTCCAGGGCGAAGACGAATCGTTTCTACTTCGATTCTCAGCTGATCCCCGGGAACGACCGCGCCCCGGAATTTAACCCGGTCAATCGACCAGAGGACCGCGAGTTTCCCGGTGTTCTCGAGCTTGCGAAAGAGAAGGATCCCAGCCATCTGCGCCATGGCCTCGAGCTGCAAAACTCCCGGCATGATGGGCTGTTCCGGCCAATGTCCCATGAAAAAAGGTTCATTGACGGTGACATTTTTGATCCCGACCGCTCGATGGTATCCCTCGATCTCCAGGACCCGATCCACCAGGAGGAAGGGATAACGATGCGGCAGGAGCTGCATGATATCCCGGATGCTCATCCCCGACTCGCGGGTCAAGAAGCCCCCTTCCTCGAGGACGCGGCACTGCTCTTCGAGTTCCTTGACAAGACTGTGATTGAGGCTGTGACCCGACCGGTTCGCGATCAAGCGGGCGTCGAGATCAAAGCCCCCCAGGGCGAGGTCCCCCAGCAGATCCAAAACCTTGTGACGTATGGGCTCGTCCTTGAAGCGAAGCTCCGAAGGTTTCGGACCTTTGGGACCAACCAGGATGGTGTTGGTCTCGTCCGCCCCCTTGCCCAGTCCTGCCTCTTGGAGGGCAAGGATCTCCTTCTCCACCACAAAGGTCCTGGCTGGGGCGATCTCCTTCACAAAGGTCTCGGGGGTGATCTCGGCCTCGAAGGTCTCGACCGCCCCATTGGGGTTGGCGAAATGGTATTGGACCGAAAACCCATTCTCCGAGGGAAGGGCCACCAGGCTCACGAGCCCCTCCCCCACCACCAAAGGCTCCCGGAGCCGAAGCTCCTTGCGGGAGACCTTCTGGTCTACCATCCCAGCCTCCAAAAAGCCCTCGGCAAAGGGAAGGGCGCTCCCATCCATGCCCGGGACTTCCTCGCCCGAGATCTCCACCAGAGCATTGTCCAAGTGCAAGCCATAGCAAGCCGCGAGGATGTGCTCGACGGTGCAGACTTCGGCGGCCCCGTCCCGCAACCCGGTCCTCCGTTCCTTCTTATTGAGCTTGGGGGTCCGGGCCTCCACGGTGGGTTTCCCCTCCAGGTCCACGCGACAAAAGACAATGCCGTGGTCCGGACCCGCGGGAAGGACCCTCATCAGATTCTCTTCCCCTGTGTGCAGCCCGATTCCCTTGAATTCGACGGGAGCCTTCAGGGTCCGTTGTGGCCTGGGTTCTCGGTTGGAAATTTCCACTTCTGTCTTCTCAGCGTCCTCTTCTCATCCAGCCACGCAGCCCCGGAAAAGCATCACAGAAAAGCAAGACGGGGAAGCATCACGAAACCTATCACTTGGTGCTGTTCATCAGTTTGATGACATCGCTTGTAATGTCCACTTTCTGATCAAAAAAGAGAATGGGATCGGATTCTCGGATATTGAGACGCTGGGTCAGAGAAACCGTTTTCGAATCCTTGAAATTCGAAGAATACTTCAGAACCAGGTGGAGCCCCCTTGCCTTGGCAATCTCGCGGGCAGTCGCATCCACTTCCCGGTAGACCTGCATCAGGCAGGCCGCCTGTTTTTTCCCCACTTGGAGGTTCCAGAGTTTCTTCATTTCGTTCATCTGGTAGCGGAGCACCTTCAATTTGAGAATGCGCTCGTTGAACTCGGCGGAACCTTCCTCGAAGTTTTCGAGAGCCTTGCTCTTCTCCTTGATTTCCTTCCCGATCCCGTTGACCTTGGCGTTGATGTTTTTGGCGTCCTCCCGAAGTGGAGAAAAAATTGCCTTCACTCGGCTGCATTCTTTGTGAATGCGGGACATATCCACCACGCCAATCGTCGGTTTCTCTCTCCTCCAAGCTTCCCGGGGAGCGAAGCCCAGCGATGCCAGCCCAAGGGCCGATAACAGACAAGCGATCAAAAAAGGTTTCATCCAATCTCCTCAATGCTCCCAGAACCCAGGCAGGAGAGGTCGGCCCCCGGTCGCATCCCATGCTCCCAAAGCCCCTTCCTGGAAAGCCCCCCTTGGAGAACTCTCCAAGAAAGGGACCCATCGAACCCCCAGGCCCTGAACCCGCAGAATTGAAAACTTCGAATCCCTCCGGTTTATGCACATACTCATCGGGACCGAGCGTAGGTTTTCGAGCTTTTTCCCTTTCTTCGCAAGAGTCCTTTTGGATGTTCCTCGCATTCTTTCATTTTTTCCAGGGGTCCGGGCCTGAGCCGGACCCGGTCCTCTCCTGGTTTCGGGATTCGCAAGAGGCTTTTATGCCCCTCTACCTCGGGCTCGCCTCCCTCCTCGAGTACCTCTTTCCCCCCTTCCCCGGGGACCTGGGCCTGCTCGCCGGCGCCTGGGTGACCCAGGTCAAGTCCTGGTCACCCGTTCTCCCCTTCCTGGGCGGCTGGATCGGAAGCGTCCTGGGATCCGCCCTCACCCTCTATCTCGGCGAAAAACTCGAAGCCTGGGGGAAACGCGCCAAAGAGGGCGGGCGTATCGCCCGCCTTCACGCCAAGGGAGCCCCTTTCCGCAAGGCCATCCGCAAGCATGGGCTTCTCCTCGTTCTCGTCTCCCGCTTCATCCCCATCGGCCGTCCCCTCATCCTCCTGGCCGCGGGGGCCTCGGAGGTTCGCTTTGTCCCGGCCCTCGTGGTGGCGAGCCTCAGCTCTCTTGCCTGGAATTTTTGCCTCTTCTCTCTCGCGGCCTTCGCCGGAAAAAATTGGGAAAGCCTGAAAAACGGGATGCAGCTCTACAGCACCATCGTCCCCATCCTGGCCCTCCTCCTGCTCCTCTTCTTGATCCGCAAGATCATCGCGAAGAAATTCTTTCCCCATTCCTAGGAAACGCCCTTCATAAGCTGCCACAAGCCCTCCTCCCCCCCCTGGGCCGGCCGCCCCCCGTCCAGAAAGTCCGGCCGCCCTCCCCCCCGGGCCTTTCCGGCTACCTTCCCTAAGGAGTCTGTCGTTCTGACTTTTGAAAAAAGGGAGATTCTGGGTCCCGATGGGTCTTTTTCTCCTCAGAATCCCTCCCCTCTCGCCAAAAGAATTCCCCATGCAGGCCATTGGCACAACCATCCTCCCGATGCAGAGCCTGGCGGACGAAGTGGGAGATGTTGTCTTTGGGGATCCAACCCGGAAGGTCGGGAGGAAGGAGAAGAAGTTGCTTGTGATGGGTTTCAACGAGGGTCGCCATGGGGAATGGAAGGTTTGGGGCGGGGCCAGCTCCAGAAAGGTTTGGGCCGAACTCGGAATCCTCCAAGGGCTTTGGCCGACTTCGCCGAAGGCGCCTGAGGCCAAAGCCCTTGGAGAATTCCGAGCCGGGCGGAGAAAGGGAGCGCACCGGTGGAAGAGAAAAAAGGCTAAGGTCGGGTGGGTACGTCCGACAACCTCTTAGGCTCAATCCGCCAGGAGACACATGGTCCCGACCAGGTCATCCACCCCCTTGATGATCCTGGAGTTCGGGGCAAAGAAGTCATTCACGAGGATGGAGAAGACCCATGGCTCCTTCCCCTTCCTGGGGATGTAACCCGAGAGGGCGATCACCTTACTGATATAACCGGTCTTGGCGCGGACCCTAAGGTATCCTGGATGCCCTCTGGGAAAGCGGCGCTTCAGCGTCCCATCTTTGCCGGCGATGGGCAGAGAACGGAAAAAGACCTCTCGGTTCTTGCTCTTCCACATACCGGCGAGGAGGCCGGCCAGCAGCTCGGGCCGGACCAGGTTGACTCGGGAGAGGCCCGAGCCGTCCGCCATGAGGAAGTGTTCCGTGGAAACCCCCAGGCGGGCGAGCACCTCCTTGGCAGCCTCGCGGCCGGAGCGCATGGAACCATCCCCGCCACGAGCCTTGCCGGCGAGGCGCAGCACCTGCTCCGCGTAGAGGTTTTGGCTGCGCTTGTTCAGCGAGTAGACGATCTCCCCCAGGCTCGGAGAGCGGTGCGTAAAGAAGAGCTTTTTCGGTCCGGGTTCCTTGTATCCGACCAGCTCATCCAGGTCCCTTGCCTTCCCCCTCACTGGGATGCCCGCCCGCTCCAGGCTCTCCCTGCAGACCTGGGCGCAGAAAGCGGTAGGGTTCTCCACGCTCCCCCAGTCGCGTTTGTTTTTCTTTCCGAGAGGAAACGTTCCGGAGAGGGTGATCACATTGTTCCCCAGGCCCCGGTGGAAAACGACTTCGTATGGCTTTCCAGCGGGGATCACCCGTGTGCGGTTGATCACACTCACATAGCTTGTGTCGGGCTCAAGACGGAAGCGGAGAGGCTTTCCCAGCTCCTCCCCCGAAAAAAGGAAGTCCACGCAGTTCTCATTGAAGCAGAGCCCCGAGACCTGGGCGGCATACCAATCGGCGTGGTAGGACCAGTCCCAACCCCAGCCCATGATCTCGTCGGGTTGGCAATCATCCACCCCGAGGATGTCCCCACGGATCTCCCGGATCCCTTCCTTACGAAGGGCCTCGATCAAGCCGTCGAAGACCTCGGTCGCCTTTCCCCTGCAAAAGGCCTTTGCGCCAAAGGTGGGATCGCCCGACCCCACGATCTGGAGATCCCCCTCCCAGACCCCATCCTGCTTCTTTCCAAAGCCGACGAAGCGGGTTTCAAGGACCTTGTCGGGGCCCAGGACTTCGAGGGCCGTGGCGCTGGAAACGAGCTTCATGTTCGATGCGGTCATGAACCCCATCTTCGCGTTGTGGGAAAACAGGGGCTGGGAGTTTCCGACTTCTCGCAGCACCAGGCCAAGCCGGGCGGAGCGGAAGGCTTTGCGGGCGAGGACCTCCCGGAGTTTCCTGGCCAGGACATCCCCAAGCCTGCCCTTGGAGTTCTCCGTGAACGCCTTCTGGGGGGAAGGCCGGCTCCCTGCCTGAGGAAGGCAAAGAAGAAAGGGGAGAACAAAGGTTGTGATCATGGTTCCGGGTCCTTGTCCAAGAGATCGAAAAGAAAACCATCCGCGTCTGTGAGCCTTTCCCTCGCCGCCTGGAGCAGGGCGTCCAGCTCTTCGCCCCCGATCCTCCCCGGAGGCAGATCGGGTCCGTCCAGGGCTTGGAGCAGCGCGCCGATCCCGATGCTCTCGGGAGGGGCACCGGGGACCACTGCCTCCTTGGCCTTGACTCGTAAAAGAAGGCCGGCACCTTCGAGATCCTTGACCAGTTCATCCAGGGAACGCCTCGAGAGGGCGGTCCGACCCGCGAACTCGGCGAGGGAGAGGGTCTTGCCCCGCAGAAAAGCCTTGGCTGCTTCCTGCATCAGGAACACGCCGATGCGCCGGCGGGCGGCGGGACTCCACTTGCGGATCTCCTGGCTGGCTTTGAGGTCGTCCAGGTGCTGGAGCCCGAAGCACAGCTCCCCACCCCAGAGGAGAATGGTCCAGGAGAAATAGATGTAGAAAAGGAAGAGAGGGATGAAGGCCAACGAACCGTAGACGGCGTTTGCCTGGGCAAGCCCGATCTGGAATTTGAGGAAGACCCACTGGAGCAGGAGCCAGCAGGTGCCGGTCACCAAACCCGCGATGGCCGCAGGGAGCCAGCGCACCCGGACGTTGGGAACAATTTTGAAAACGAGGGTGGCGGCCAGGCCCAACATCAGAAAGGGAAGGAAGCTGAGGCCCGAGCGGAGAATGGCGGCAAGCCAGGGAAGCGACTCCTGGAGGCCGGCCAGGCGGCCCTCGAGCTGGAAGGCTGTGTTCAGTCCCGTCGCCAGGAGAACAAGGGCGGGAAAGAGGAAGAGGACACCCACATAGTCCGCGTAGCGGCGGGCGAGGTTGCGTTTGGTCTCGGCCTTCCAGGTCAAGTTGAATGCCTGCTCCACCCGGCCCATCACGGAGAGAACCAGGTAGATCAGGGTAAGAGAACCCAGAGCGCCCAAGGTCCGAAAATCGACCCGCTGGACCACTTCCAAGACCCCGGACATGAACTTGCGGAAGGCGTCAGGAGAGTTGGATACCGTGTCCTGCAGGAAGGAGCGCAGGTTCTCTTCGATCTTGAAGCCGTTGGCAATGGCGAAGATGACCGCCAAAAAGGGAACAAGCCCCATCATCGTCAGGTAGGTCAGGCCCGCCGCCCGGAGACTGCCCTGGTTGCGCTGGAAACCCCAGAGGCTCGCAAAGAGCAACCGACCCGTCGCCGCCACGAAGTAGCGCAGCCCCCTGAGGTCGCGTAGCCGTCCCTTCCAGACCCAGGTCAAAGCCGCCCCCCCCGGGCTTGCCAGCGATCCAGGAGCATCAACCCCGCCAAGGACTGCCCATCGGGCAGCTCCTGTTCCAGCAACAGGCACCGCGCATGGGCCAAGGGCATGCGGAGTGCCTTGATGTTCTCACAGCTCTCCAACTCCTGCCCCCGCTCCTCCAAACCCCGCGCGAGGAAGAAGTGGCAGATCTCGTTGGAAGCCCCCTTGTAGGGCGCAAAGCTCCCCAGCGCGGTCCAATCGTCCGCAAGGAGCCCGGCCTCCTCCCTCAGCTCTTTCCTGGCCACTTCGAGGGGGGCCTCCCCCGGACACATCCCCCCGATGGGAAACTCATAGAGGAACCTTCCAAGGAGATAGCGCTCGACCCGCAGGAGCAGGGTGCTCCCGTCCTCGAACAAGGGAATGATTCCGCAGGAGCCCGCCATGTCGATGTAGTAGTACTCTCCCTCCTCCCCGTTCCGGAGGAGGTAGCGGTCCCGCCGGTAGCGGTGCCATTCGTTCTCGACAAGAATCTCGCTGTGGATGCGGCGAAAGACGCTCACGGACGCTCCGGTAGTAGAAGGAAAAGCGATCGCCCGAATGGTTCAGGATCTCGAATCATCCGAGTCCAGACGATAGACGCCCGCCTCTTTTTCCCCCAGGAGCTTTCCGAAAACAACCTCGAGATCGTGATAGAACCAGACAAAAGCTCCGCTTCCAGCCGCCGACGCCAGGATCCTCTCGCGCTCCCGCAGGGCTCGCTCCGGCTCGCGGTCCGCCAGGGCGTCCTTTTTCGGCCGCAGGAATCCCCGGTGCGGGACGAGGTCCGCCGGATAGACGCAGCGCCCCTCCTCGCCCTGGAATTCGAGCACCATCAGGCCCTCGGTGTGCCCGACCGTCTTTTGGAAACGGAGCTGAGGCAGACTCCCAAGAACCTGTCCCCCCTCTCCCTCGATCCAATCGAAAGCTTCTAGCCCCAGGGCCCTCTCCAAGCGTTTCGCCAGGTCTCCCCCCCGCCCCGACTCCTGGGCCGACTCCCACTCCTCCCTGTGGCAGAGGTGCTTCGCCCCCGGAAAGCGGGCACGCTCCTCCCCTCCCTCCGCCACCAGGGCACCGGCCGCGTGATCGAAATGCAGGTGTGTCAGCAGCACATAATCGGGTCCATCCACCAACCCCAGCGCCCTGCACTGCTCTTCCAGGGGCGGACCATCATGAAGGTCGAAGCGTACCCTTCGCTCGGGGTCGGCAGGTCCAAAACCCGGGTCCACAATGATGGACGCTCCCCCCACCCGCAGCAGCAGAGGTCGGACCGCCAATTCGAACCTGCGTCGCTGACCCCGGACCTCGACCTCGAAACCCATCCGCCCCCCGTCCAGGGGATGAAGGGTCAGCCCTCCGAGGTCCAGGGATGACATGGGGGGCATCCCCCTCCTCAATCCTTCAGGATCTGCCGTGAGATCACCAGGCGGCAGATCTCACTGGTCCCCTCGCCGATCTCGCAAAGCTTGGCGTCCCGATAGATGCGCTCCACATGGTATTCGCGGGTGTACCCGTAACCCCCATGGATCTGGATCGCTTCGTCCGCGCAGAAGGTCGCGCACTCCGAAGCCACCACTTTGGCCATGGCGGCCTCCCTGGCAAAATCCTGCGTTCCGGCATCCTTGAGCCTGCAGCCATGATAGACCAGGTGCCGGGAAGCTTCGATCCGGGTCGCCATTTCAGCCAGTTTGAACGCCACCGCCTGCTGCTTGGCTAGAGGCTTTCCAAAGGCGATCCTTTCCTGTGCGTAGCGCCGGGCTCGCTCGTAGGCTCCCTCCGCCAAACCCAGCGACAGGGCGGCGATCGCCACCCGTCCGGCATCGAGGGTTTTCATGAAGAATTTGAAACCTTCCCCCTCCTCCCCGATCCGGTTTTCGACAGGGATCCTCATATCCTCGAAGACCAGGTTGGCCCAGTCCGAGCCGCGCATCCCCAGCTTCTCCTCGCCCTTCTCCACCACGAAACCTTTGGTGTTCTTTTCGACAATGAAGGCGGAGATCCCCTTGGTCCCGACCGCCTCGTCCCCGTCTGTCCGGGCGGTGATCACAAAGGTCTCGGCGACATTGGCGTTGGTAATAAAGGCCTTCCGTCCGTTGATCACATAGTGATCCCCATCCCGCTTGGCGGTCGTACGGGTGCCTCCCGCGTCCGAACCCGCCCCCGGCTCCGTCAAACCGAAAGAACCCAGGACTTCTCCCCTGGCCAGGGGGGGCACATATTTCTTCCGCTGCTCCTCGCTCGCGAACTGGTCGATCAGGTAGGTGCAGAGGCTGATATGCGCCTCCAGGCTCAGAGCGGTCGACCCGCAGTGCTTAGCCAACTCCTCGAGAACCAGGCAGTAGGCGAAATATCCCAGCTCCGCCCCATCCATCTCCTCCGAGATGGGAAGCCCCAGGAATCCGAGTTCCGCCATCTGCTTGAAAGTCTCCGCCGGGAACCTGCTGTCCCGATCCACTTCGATCGCCTGGGGAAGGAGCACCTCTTCGGCAAAGCGCTTGGCCTCGCTGCGAATCATCTCCTGCTCTTCGGTCAACTGGAAGTTGTTCCAGATCGCGTCGCTCATCATCATCTCCTTCTGACCCTCCGCCCCTCGTATGGGAAGCTGCAAAGGTCCTGCGGTTTCATTGTCTCTTTTTCTCTATCTCTGCCTCGATATATCCGACGATCTCCTGGGTCGGTGTCCCCGGGCCGAAGATCCGCCCGAAACCCGAGGCTTCGAGCTGCTTTCGATCGTTTTCAGGGATGATACCGCCTGCGATCAGGAGGACATCGTCCATCCCCACTTTTGCAAGTTCCTTGTGGATCAAGGGGAACAGGGTCATATGCGAACCCGAATGAATGGAGAGTCCCACAACATCCACATCCTCCTGGAGAGCGGTCCGCGCGATCTGCTCGGGGGTCTGATGCAGGCCGGTGTAGATCACCTCCATCCCGTGGTCCCGGAGGGCGGCGGCCACAATTTTCGCGCCGCGGTCATGCCCGTCCAAACCCGGCTTGGCTACCAGGACCCGGATTCTGCGCTTGTCTCCGCTCACATCTCCTCCTCGGCCGGGAGCCCAGCCCGCGCATCGCTCCCGGAGGGAGGACAGAGGAGAGTCCCCAAGACCCAGCGTGCCCCTTCTCTTGGCGAGCCCTCTCCCAGTTTCGGGGCGTGGGCCTCGATCAAAGCGTCGAGGCGCTTTTCCAAGGAGGAGCGGACCAGGCGCTTCACAGCCTCCCTCCTTCGCCGGGCGCGGCGCTCCTCGAGGACCCCTTCGTCCTCCAAACGCCGCAAGCGGCGGTCGATCCCCTCGGCCAGTTCCTGGACCCCTTCTCCCGTCTTAGCCGAGACCCGATAGACCTCGGGAGCTCGGCCCACCCCCTCTTCCCGCAGTTCCAGCATCTCCCGCAGCTCGGATTCCAATCTGGCGCTCCCCTCCAGATCCGCTTTGTTGAGCACCAGGAGATCGGCGATCTCGAGGAGGCCGGCCTTCATCGCCTGGATCCCGTCCCCGGCACCCGGCTGCAACACCACGAGCACCAGGTCACAAGCCTCCATGACATCAATCTCCGCCTGCCCCGTCCCCACGGTCTCCACCACCAGGCGATCAAAACCAAAGGCCTCGAGCACATCCACCATCTCGATCGCAGCCTCGGCCAGGCCCCCCACCGCGCCTCTCGAAGCGACCGAGCGGATGAACACTCCCTCGTCCAGAGAATGCTCCTGCATGCGGATCCGATCCCCCAGCAGCGCTCCTCCCGAGAAAGGACTCGAAGGGTCCACCGCCAGCACCCCCACCGTCTCCCCAAGCCCCCGCCAATACCCCACCAGCGAAGAGAGCAAGGTGGATTTGCCCGCCCCCGGGGACCCAGTCACCCCCAGACGGGCGCCCTGGCCCGCCAGGTCCGCGAGCCCATCGAGGATTTCTTCTCCCTCACCCGCTTCGACCAGGCTGAGAGCCCGCCCCAGGGATCTCTGGTCCCGGGCCCGCACTCCTTCCAAGACTTCTTCGCTTCGCAAGCTTCCCCCAGCTTCAGGAAAGGGTGTCCCGGGCGATGACCAGCCGCTGGATATCGGTCGCCCCTTCGTAGATCTCGGTGATCCGGGCGTCACGCATGTAACGCTCCACCGGAAACTCCCGGGTATAGCCCGCGCCCCCGTGGATCTGCACCGCCTCCCGGGCAGCGCGGTTCGCAAGCCGCGAGGCGAAGAGCTTGGCCATGGCCGACTCCTTGGTGACCGGAACCCCCTTGTCCCGCTGCCAGGCAGCGCGCCAGGTCAAAAGGCGTGCGGCATCCAGCTCGGTCGCCATGTCCGCGATCTTCCACTGGATGGCCTGGAACTTGGCGATGGGCCTCCCGAACTGCTCCCGTTCCTTGGCGTAGCGGACCGAAGCCTCCAGACAGGCCCGGGTGATCCCCAGGCTTTGCGAGGCGATGCCCAGCCGCCCCCCGTCCAAGGTATCGAGGGCGATCTTGAAGCCCTCCCCCTCTTCTCCCAGGAGGTTCTCCCCCGGGACCCGGCAGTTGTCGAAGAGGATCTCCGTCGTCGGAGAAGCCCGAATCCCGAGCTTCTCCTCCTTCTTGCCCACGGAACAGCCCTCATAGGCCTTTTCCACGAGGAAGGCCGAGATCCCACGGGTGCGGTGCTCGCCGGTCCGAGCGAAGACGATGAAGACATCCGCCTTGCTCCCGGTGGTGATCCACATCTTGGAGCCATCCAGGATCCAATCGCTACCGTCCTTTTTGGCCATGCAACGAAGCCCCGCGGCGTCAGAGCCCGCCCCCGCCTCCGAAAGACAGTAGGCCCCCAGCCATTCTCCCGTCGCCATCTTGGGGAGGTATTTCTGCTTCTGCTCGGGGGTTCCGAACTTGACCAGCGGAGAGCAAAAGAGGCTGTTGTGAACAGAAATGGTGACCCCCGTGGAGGCGCAGCCCCGGTTGATCTCCTCCAGGAGCACGCAGGCGCCGAGGTTCCCGATCTGGGTCCCACCGTATTCTTCGGGAATCGTCACCGAGAGAAAACCCATCTCGGCGGCCTTGTCGATCGCCTCCTGGGGGAACTTCTCCTCCTTGTCCCAGAGCCCCGCGTTGGGAGCCAATTCTTTGTCCGCGAATTCCCTCGCGGTCGCCTGCAGGAGGCTAAGATCTTCGGAAAGTTCGAAATCGACCATGTCGTCCTCGTGCGCCCAGCGCTTCTCAGGATTCGTATTCGTAAAAGCCCCGGCCCGTCTTCCGGCCCAGGTGCCCGGCCGCGACCATCCGCTTGAGCAGCGGACAGGGGCGGTATTTGCTGTCCCCAAAGCCCTCGAAGAGGACTTCCAGGATGTTCAAACAGACGTCCAAGCCGATGAAGTCGGCCAGGGTGAGCGGCCCCATCGGATGGTTCATCCCCAGCTTCATGATCCCGTCGATGCCCTCGCGGTCCGCCACCCCCTCCATCAGGCAGAAGATGGCCTCGTTGATCATCGGCATCAGGACCCGGTTGGAAATGAAGCCCGGATAATCCTCGGCGGGGATGGCGGTCTTACCCAAACTCTCGGCCATCGCAATGACCTTGGCCGTGGTTTCTTTCGAGGTGTCCTGCCCGTTGATGATCTCCACCAGCTTCATGATGGGCACAGGATTCATGAAGTGCATGCCGATGACCCGATCGGAACGGCCTGTTGCGGCAGCGAGTTCGGTGATGGAAATGGAGGAGGTGTTGCTGGCGAGAATGCAATCCTGCCCCACGATCTTGTCGAGCTTGGCGAGGATGCCCTTCTTCAGCTCCAGGTTCTCGGGGACCGCCTCAACAACCAGATCGGAGCCTTTGGCGTCGGCCATGTTGGTGGTGAACTGGATCCGGGAGACGACCTCGGCCGCCTCGTCCGCGCTCATTTTGTCCTTCTTGACCAGGCGGCCGAGGCTCTTCTCGATCCCCGCCTTGGCCCGGGCGAGAGCCGCGTCGTCGATGTCCACGAGGGTCACCTCGTTCCCCTTTTGGGCGAAAACCTGGGCGATACCGTTTCCCATGGTTCCGCCCCCAACCACTGTTACCTTGCTCATTGCGTTCTCCTCGGAGTCCTTTTCTCGGTGACTACATCAACTCGACGGCCATGGCGACCGCGTTCCCTCCACCCAGGCAGAGGCCCGCGACCCCACGCGAGAGCCCTCGATCCTTCAAGGCGTGGATCAAGGTCACGAGAAGCCTTGCGCCCGAGCAGCCGATGGGATGCCCCAGGGCCACCGCACCGCCGTTGACGTTGACTTTGGCGGGGTCGAGCCCCAGTTTCTTCGTGAGTGCGACCGCCTGGACCGCGAAAGCCTCGTTCAGCTCGATCAAATCGAAATCCTTCAGGTTGATCCTGGTCAAGGCGCAGACCTTCTCGAAGGCGACCTCCGGGGCCATCATCACCCACTGGGGCGCCATCCCCCCCGTCGCGTATCCGAGGATCCTGGCCATAGGTTTGAGACCCAGGGCTTTGGCCTTGTCCTCGGAAAAGACCGTGACCGCGGCGGCGCCGTCGTTGATCGTGCTGGAGTTCCCGGCGGTCACCGTCCCCCCGTCGGGCTTGAAGGCCGGCCGCAGCTTGGAAAGCTTCTCCACCGTCGTCCCGGGCCTCGGCCCCTCGTCGGTGTCGATCACGGTGACCTCCCCCTTCCGCCCCTTGACCTCGACGGGAAGAATCTCGGGAGCGAACTTGCCCGCCTCGATGGCCGCAACCGCGCGCCGCTGGGACTCCGCCGCGTACGCGTCCTGCTCCTCCCGGGAGATTCCGTACTCCGAGGCCACCAGCTCCGCCGTCATCCCCATGTGATAGTCGTTGTAAACATCCCAGAGCCCGTCCTGGATCATCTCGTCCAGGCATTGGGCGTGCCCCAGGCGCATCCCCGCGCGGGCCTGGGGAAGGAGGTAGGGAGCCTGGGACATGACCTCGAAGCCCCCGGCGACCGCGGCCTCGGTCTCCCCTGCAAGGATCCCCCGGGCCGCCAGCATGACGGATTCCAGGCCGGAGCCGCAGACCTTGTTGATGGTGCAGGCGCTGACCGTTTCCGGGAGTCCTCCCCAGAGCGCCGCCTGGCGCGCCGGGTTTTGCCCTTGCCCGGCCTGCAGGACCGTCCCCATGAAGACTTCATCGATCTCCTTGGGGTCCGCCCCCGCTCTCTTGAGGGATTCTTCCACAACGAGAGCCCCCAGGCGGGGGGCTTTGAAGCTCGAAAGTCCCCCCATAAAACGCCCGATGGGCGTACGACAGGCGGAGACGATAACTGGCTGACTCATGACCCTACTCCAAGGTAATCAGGCGACTCGGCTTGCAAATTGGGCAGGCATCGTACTCCCCTGGGGGCGGGGAAACAACGCAGAAGGGCCGGAGACGGGGAGACAGATCGCCGCTGGGAAAAAGCCCCCGAAATGCCCCACCCGGGGAAAGGGCCCCGACGCCGTCCCTCAATCCAGAATCTTGGGACAGACCTTTTCCAGGGGACATTCCATGCAATGGGGCTTTCGCGCCTGGCAGGGTCCCCGACCCAGGTGAATCAAAGCGTGGGAGATCCAGATCCACTTGGATTTAGGGATCAGGGCCATCAGATCCTTTTCGACCTTGACAGGGTCCTTCTCCCGGGTCCAACCGAAGCGCCTGGCGATCCTGCCCACGTGGGTGTCCACGACGATCCCGACAGCCTTGTGAAAGGCGTTCCCGAGAACCACGTTCGCCGTCTTGCGGGCGACCCCGGGAAGGCTGAGCAGGTCTTCCATCCGATCCGGGACCTGGCAGTCATAGGCCTCGCAGAGCCGCTTGGACATGGCCAGGAGGTTCTTGGCCTTGTTCTTGTAGAATCCCGAGGAGTACACGAGTTTTTCCAACTCCGGAAGGCTCGCCTTGGACATGGAACGGGCATCGGGAAAGCGGGCGAAGAGAGCCGGGGTCAGCTTGTTGATTTGCTTGTCGGTACTTTGGGCGGAGAGCATGGTGGCGACGAGGAGTTCGAAAGGGTTCTTGTGGTGCAGGGCGCAATCCGCGTCGGGATAAACCCGCTTCAGGATCCGAAGAATTTTCTGGGCCTGTTTTTTCTTCGCGTGCTGCTCCCGCCCCTGTCTCTGCGTTTCGTCCGACATGAAAAAAAAATGGTGGAGACGATGGGACTTGAACCCACGACCTTCGCATTGCGAACGCGACGCTCTCCCAACTGAGCTACGTCCCCCTGGAGATCCGAAGCCGAATCCTTCGAGATCCAAAATAGAAGAGGAGGGAGCTTAGCTGATCGACTTTGGGTTTCAATCAGTCTTCCCCGATCCGCCGGATGGAGAGAATCCAGAATTGATCCTCGCTCCCCGGGACGAGGGGGAGGCCCCGCCGAGGCCGAAGCGGCAGATCCTCCGGCCTGGGCCCTTGGATCGTGAGGAGGCCCTTTCGGCCCTGGAACTCCATGTGGCCTCCCGCGAGGAAAGCTCCCCGCAGTTCCACGCGCCCTCCTGTGGGGATCAGGTCTCCACGGGCCACCACCGTCGCTTCGAGGAAGCAGCCCCGGTCCCCCAGACCAAGCCAGGCCCTCCCCCGCCCCTCGGAGACCTCGGTCCCGGCCCCTCCGGGGCGCCCCACCAGGAAATACAGCTTGAGCCCCCGGCGTGAAGGGCGCACCCGCCCCTGCACATAGAGATTTCCATCCACCAGGAACACCAAGGAGTCGGTCGTCGCCGAAATCCGGGTTTCCCTCCCCGGCAACCCGAGCCAGAGGTTTCCCGGGATGCGAATCACCGAGGCTTGGCTCTCCCCCAGGCCCAGACAGACCTCTCGCCGCTCTCCCGTGGACCCCAGGAAATAGTCCTCCTGGTCGGTGGAGGTCCCCAAAAAACGGATCGGGAGATCCGGACAGGGCTGGAGCAGGGGACGCACTCCCACCTCCCCGACGAGGAGGTCGGCCCTCCCCTCCCAGCTTCCCCCAACGAGGGTTGCGACAGGGTCCGACCCCGGAGAGGCGTGGAGAGCCCCCCGGATCCCCCGGATAAATACCTGTTCTCCCTTCTTGGAGGGCTTTCCTTCCCCCAAGGCCCAGGAAAAGGCGCGCGGCAAGCTCCCGCGAACAAAGTCGGCGAGGTACTGGTCCCTCCTTCCCTCCTGACCCTGGGCTCCCAGGATGCAGAGGACTGAGGAGCGGTTGCGGCGGGGGAGCCAGAGCACCTCGGCGCTTTGGTCCGGAAAGGGGGAAAGCGGCCCTTGGGGAAGAGTCATGGTCCCCCCCCTCCGCAGAAGCCCCTTTTCGAGAGCCCGGAGGGCGACATCCTCGGCGATGTAGGTCCCGTGCACCCGCCTTTGGGTTTTGGCCAGCTCGGCGGACCAGGAGACGGGGATCGCGACAAGAAGAAGGACCAAGGCCAGGTAGGCCCCCGAAACCAGCACAAGCATGGTCGGAAGACTTGAAAAGCGAAAAAACCCCTTCCCCCCCCGCTGTGTCATTTCACAATCCCATCGACAAGGGTCGAATCCCCTCTAAATCCACCGCTTCGAGGAGAGCCAAGGCCCTCCCTCCCTTCAACTTCCATCGAATGCGGATTTCGGGGACACCCGCGCTTCGAACCTTCCAGTCTCCTCTTCCCCGGCGCACAGAAAGGCCTGCTTGTTTGAGCAGGACCAAGAGTCTGTCCTGACCAAAGCGAAGATTCTCCCCCGTTCTCCTCCCCGAGAGGGCGGGAAAAGCCAGGCGCATCCTCGAAGCCAAAAGTTCCATGGTTCGAAAAGCCGCCTCCTGTTTTTTCAAACCGGACTCAGCCTTGAGTCCCATGGACCAGACATAAAGGAGGCAAACCAGGACCAACAGACACCAAGCCCCCAACAACCTCTGGTTCAACAGAAAAAGACGGGGCTCCCCTTCCTCTTCGGGCAGGCCTGAAGGCGGTTTCTCGACCCACTCAGTGGGCATCGGGACCAGACTGGGATCCCGAAAGGACCGCTGCCTCTTCCTTGTCTTCCCCTGTCATTGGAGCGGATTCCTGCCCGCTCTCCAGCTCGCTTTGAGGCTTGCCAAAGCCTTCCTTCTTGAGTGTGCTGATCAAATGATTCAGCTCGGTGGCGATCTCCGTCAACTCGTCTCCGTCTCTCAACTTGACATGAAAGTCCAAGTCACCCTTCTGGATCCTCTTGATGGATTGGCAGAGCCTGTACATGGGGCCCGCGATCCGATGGCTGTACCTGAGCGCCTGAACAACCACAAGGGCTCCCGCCGTGAGAATGAAGAAGAACAGGGAAACAAAGAGCGGAGCGAGAGTGGGAAGGTTGACCTCAGCAAGGCGCGCCTCATCCAGGACTCTTCCGGCAAGGAGGGCAACGGCCAGAGTCGCCCCAACTAATCCAAGGATTGGAACAAAAGAAACGGCAAAGATAATGCGCCTTTGAACAGGCTTGTTGATTACCAATTTCTTTCGTCGGTTTTTGAAATCGCTCATCCCCATTTCTCCTTAGGTTCTTGCCTAAGAAATCGTCCAACTTCCCCCCCACCCTTGAGGTGTCGTGCAGGATTTGTGCAAGAGGTTCTCCCGGGTGAGAAAAAGTCGATGCGTCGAAAATTCCCTCGATCGAGGGGGGATTGCCGCAAAACTCAGCGCCATGGGAATCATGAAGCGGACATGCTTTCCGGAGAAAAAAAAGAAGCGATGGGATTCCCATCAACCCAAAAAAACGGGAAAAGTCCGGCCCCTTGGGATCCGAGAAAGCACATGGGAAGTGAATGAGGACCCACCCAAGCAAACAGGCAAGGATGCGGATTTGAACGTGAGCGAAAACAGACAAGTATTTTCCGAGAACGAAGCGAAAAAGGGAGCCTCTCTCTTTGTCGTGACTTCGGGAAAGGGTGGGGTCGGCAAAACCACCCTCTCCGTCAACCTCGCCGTCGAGCTTGCCTCGAGAGGCCTTAGGACCATGTTGGTGGACGCCGATCTCGGGCTCGCCAACGCCCACATTCTCATGGGTGTCCGCCCCAGCCTCACCCTCACGGATTACCTCGAAGACCGCTGCTCCGTCTCGGAGATCCTCGCCGAAGGCCCCTGCGGCCTCAAGCTCATCTCGGGCGGACAGGGCATCAAGGAAATGGCCGATCTGGACGCGGGAGGGCGCAAGCGGATTCTGGACGCTATCCTGGACCTAAGGGCCTACGCGGACGTCATCATCATCGACACGGGCGCGGGAGTCAGCAGCACGGTCACCGATTTCGTCGAAGCCGCCGATCAAACCATTGTGGTCACCAACGCCAACTTCACTGCGATCGCCAACGCCTATGGGATCATCAAGGTCGTCACCCAGGATGGATACAAACAACCCATCCACCTGGTGGTCAACCGCGCCCGTTCCCCCGAGGAGGCCGAACAGGTCTGCGAAAAACTCACCGGTTGCACACAGAAATTCCTGGAGATGGAGATCTCCTATCTTGGACTCGTCCCCGAGGATCCCCGGGTCAACCGGGCCATCCAAAAAAGGACACCCTTTACGCAGTTATTCCCCGACTCGACGGCTTCCCAATATATGAAGAAGCTTGTCGACCGGATCGAACAAATCTCGGATCAAAAGATCCAAACTTAAACAGACTTCATCCCCAGGATTTTTGGGGGGACCCTCGAAACCAACCATTCCCCGTAACGACTCAAAGAAACATTTCATCTATGGAACGTAACACTCGCATGAATCGTGCGATGAACAACAAGACGGAGAGCAACATGAACGACGCACGAGACCGTAAAACTGATTCGGTCCTTTTCGGTTCTGGAAAAACCCGCCAGGGCGGGTTGGCCGGGAACCAGGCTAACAAAGGAATGCTTACAGAAGCCGTCTCCGAGAAGCTGGGGGGCTCTCGCCGCCAGGCTGCTCGGATCCTGGACGCGGTTCTCGACAGCGTCGCAGACCTTCTCACGATCAAGGGCAGAGTAGCCATCAAGGGCTTCGGCACCTTCGAACGCAAAATCCGGAAGGGCCGGACCTACAAGCATCCTGTTACCGGTGAGAACATCGACGTCGCCGACAAGGAGACGATCCTGTTCAAGCCAAGCAAAAATTTAGTAAACCTCACCCGTCCGGAGAATAAACCCAAGAATCCTTCGGACACCACGCCGCCCCCCGGCGTGTTCCAGGCCTAGGCCTGGACGATCATGGCCTCAGGAAGTCAATGAGCCGAAGAGTTTTCTTCGGCTCATTTATTTTCGGGACCCACAGAAGCGGCTTTGCGCTCGGAGGCTTTTGGAGCCACAATCTGCCTCCTTCCAACCATGAGCAAAGAAACAAAAGAAACGCAAATCAAGGTCGCCGCCCTCCAATGGGACATCCAGAGGGGGGAAGTTGCCCATAACCTCGAAAAGGCTCGCGGCCTTCTGGAGGAGGCCTCCGAGGAGGGCTGCCGTCTCTGTGTTCTCCCCGAGATGTGGGCCAGCTCTTTCGCGGGAGAAGAGGCCGAAAACCTCCTTGGGGAGGTGCTCGAAGCCGAAGCCGAACTGCAAAAGATCTCCGGTGAGCTGGGTCTCTGCGTAGCCGGAAGCAACTATGCAAGGGGCGAGGAGGGCATGGTCAACCGGGCCCGGCTCTACGAAAACGGCGCCCTGCTCGGCCACTACGACAAGGTCCACCTCTTCTCCCCCCTGGGTGAGGACCGCTTCTTCGAGGCGGGTTCGGACACCGCCCTCTTCGAGACCAGCCTCGGCAAGATCGGCCTCGCGATCTGTTACGACCTGCGTTTTCCCGAATTCTTGCGGACCCTGTTTCTCGGTGGTTGCGAGGTCCTGCTCGTCCCCGCCCAGTGGCCCGAGGCGCGGGCCCGGCATTTCCGCATCCTGGCCAAGGCCAGGGCGGTGGAGAACCAGTGCTTCGTGATCGCCACCAATCGCTGTGGGATCGAGCCCTCCATCTTGACGGGGCAGGACATCCTCTTCTCGGGCAACTCCATGGTCATCGAGCCGACCGGCGAAGTACTCGTGCAGGGCGGTGGCGAAGAAGGAGTTCTCAGCACCGAGATCGACCTCAAGGACTGCAGGATCCTGCGGCGCGCCATCCCGGTCACCAAGGACCGCCGCGACGACGTTTACCAGCGTCTCTGGAACAAGAACTGGGAATAGCTCAGCGCCCGCCCGGCATCAGCGAACGGGGATCCACCTGACCCTTGGGGATGAGGGGGATCCAAAAGATGCCTCGTCCCTGGGTCGCCACCACGATGCGCCCTCGCGGCAGGTCCATCCTCAGATCCACCACCGGCGTGTTGGGAAGCCCGCTCCCATAGCGTTCCCAGTGCCCCCCATGGTCCTGGCTTCGCCAGACGCCCTGGTCGGTGCCCAGGTAGAGCAGCGGCGCGCCCGGGGCCCGCGCGTCCAGCCCGACGCAGTGGGCGGGCACATCGGGCAGGTCCCCGTCCAGGCTGCGCCAGGTATTGCCCGCGTCCTGCGAGAAGCGCAGCTGCGCCACCCCGAACCAGCCCGTCGCGAAGTAGACCTTCTTCGGATCCCTGGGGTCCACGGCGAAGGGTCGCGTCGTCCGCGGCCAGCCCGGCACCCCGGTCAGAACGCGGCGCCAGCTCCGCCCCCCGTCGCGGGTCGCCTGCACATTGCCGTCGTTGGTGCTCACGTAGATGTAGTTCCCGTTGCTGGGCGCGATCTCGATCCCCCGGATGGCAGCGCGCCCGCCCTGCGTCAGATCCCCGCTGATGGCGGACCAACTCGAGCCAGCGTTCGTGCTCAGGAACACCCGCTCCGTCCCATAGACCATGCGACTTGCGTTGCTGGGGTCGATCGCGAAGGCCGGCAGAAAACAGTTGCGCCCGAAGATCCCCGAAGCGCTCCGCCGAAAAAAGGATCCGTTGACCGAGCGAAAGAGGTTGCCCGTGCCCTGGTACTCCACGAACCTCCGGCTGCCGCTGGGATCGATCGCCGTGCAGCCCCCGTCCCCGCCGAACACGTGCCGCCAGGAACCGGTGGCCGAGCGCTCGTTGGAGCCGTTGTCCTGGGTCCCCCCGAGA
>DROQ01000003.1 GCA_011321845.1 Planctomycetota bacterium
GTGAACCGGCTTGCTCAGGAAATCAAAGGCCCCCACCTGCATGGCGGCCACGGCCTCTTCGACGGTGGAAAAGCCCGCCATGAGAAGGATGGCCATTTCGGGTTGCTTGTTCTTGGCCTCCCGGAGAAAACTCAGGACCTCGTTTCCCAGTAGATCCTGATCGATGATGGCAAGGGAGAAATCCTGCCGGTCCATGGCCCCGAGAAACTCCTGGGGTTTGGTGCAGGCGACCGGGGTGAGTCCCTCCATGCGGAGCACCCTCTGGTATTCCTCCGCCGCGTGGGAATCTCCTTCGAGGATGAGTGCGTGCAACGCTTTCATCCCGGCCCTATCGGAATTTTCCACCCTCAAGTTGAAAATTCCCACCCCCCGGCTTTTTCTCCTTTCAGCCCCGTGGAATCAGGATGCGAAATCCTCCGAGCAGGCCGGAGCGTAGCAAGGGATCCAGGTCTCCTCCAAGCCCTCGCAAGAGATGTCGGGCCGCGGGGGCGTCCAAACCGCTGTCCGGGTTGTGCAACAAGGGGGAGAGCTGGAAGGGCAGCAGCAAATTCGGGATTCCACAAGGGAGCGAAAGCGGATGGGGAATGCAAACGTCCAGGGCGAAGCGCTTGTCCTGAAAAGCCAAGAGGACTTTGTCCCCGCCATCTTCACCGCCGGCCAGGTCCAAAGCCAGACCCAGGATGAGGGAGAAGGACTGCATCAAAAGGTGGTCATCCCCCAGGAACTCCGGCCCCTCGATCTTGCCTTTTCCGAGGTCCCCGGAGAGTTCGAAAGCCTTGTACGGGAAGGGTTCCAGGCTCTTGCGGATCAGTCCGAAGAGGGGGCTCTTGCGAGCCACAGGCCGTGGAGGGCGGGCCAGGAGGGTGAGCCGCTCGAGGATCTTCTGCATGCGTTCAGCCGCTTCGGTGGCGATTTCGAGGTTGTCCCGAAAATCCTTGGGGGCTTCCGGGGGGATGAGGATGTTCATCAGTTGGAGACGACCGGCGAGGGAGGCGAGGGGGTTGTTGAGAAAATCCGCCAGGCCGGCGATCAGGCTGCTGGTGGTCTGCTCCTTGGCGGTCTCGACGGGGAGAAGAAGGGGAAGAACCTCGCTGGGTTTGAGAGGACTGTGGAGAATCCGCAGATCCAAGGCCCCCGCCTCGGGGAGCCAGGAAGGATCCTTTTTCCCCTTCCCGAGGATCAGGATGATGGGGACGTGGGGGAGGAGCTGCTTGAGCATCCGGAGGGCGCCCAGGTCCTGCTCGGAGAGGAGGGAGCCGTCGATCCAAACGGTCCCGGGTTTCTCCCGTGCGAAGGAGGGGATGGCCGCATAGAGCTCGGGCCAGGATTGGACCTCGAGCCCAGGCCGGATTTCGGGCAGGAGGGTGCCGAGCGGCGCGGTTGCGGGCCCGACCAAGGCAGCGATTGGAATTTCTGGTTTCAAAGGAGGCTGGACTTTTGCAAGAAACCGAAAATACCGTAAAAAATGGGGATTTGAAGAGGGGTTTTCCATTGTTAGGAGGATCTTTTCAAGGCCCTGACTTGGATTCAGCTCGCGTCGAGAGTTGCCGATACATCCAAGATGGGGAGGGAAATGGAGGGGGGCCCGGGGAGCCTGAGGGGGTTCAAGCTTCTGCCGGGGACCAAGCGGGGTTCCGGGGTCTTCCTCGGGCTCGTGCGGGAGGTCAAAGCACCCCTCTTCGGCCTGCCCCCAAAGGACCCGCCTCCTCCACCGGTATTCTCCATGCCTGGGAGGGAGGGTCGGTGGCGAAAATTCCTGTTCTTCCTGCTCCGCGGCAAGGCCTCCTCCTCCCGGTTCCAATGGCTAGGAATCCTTATGATCCTTGGACTTACGGCATTCGTTGTTTGGCTGTTCCAGGGTATACTCCTCCGCTTTCATGGTTGAGCATACACAGGAAGCTTCCGGGGGCGATCGGGCAAAGGACCAGGGGGACGTCCCCATTCAGCTCTCCGTCGTCATCCCGATCTACAACGAGATCGAGAACCTCGAGCCCCTCCACGCCTCCCTTGTGCGGGCTCTCGAGGGAGCGGTGGATTCTTTCGAGGTTTTGTATGTAGACGATGGTTCCACCGACGGGAGCCGTTCCTTGCTCCGTGAGATGGCCCTCCTGGACCCACGAATTCAAGTGGTGGAGCTGCGCAGCAACTTCGGCCAGACCGCTGCGATGTCGGCGGGCTTCGATTTTTGTCGGGGGGAATACGTGGTCACGATGGACGGGGATCTCCAGAACGATCCTGCCGACATCCCCGTTCTCCTGGCCCAGATGAAGAAGGGCTTCGACGTGGTTTGCGGCTGGAGGAAGGACCGGCAGGACCGGGCTTTTTCCCGCAAGTTTCCTTCCTGGGTCGCCAACCGCCTGATCTCCTCTCTGACAGATGTTTCGATCCATGACACGGGTTGCACCCTCAAAGCCTACCGCTCCTGGGTCGTCAAGCGCCTGCACCTCTACTCCGACATGCACCGCTTCATTCCCGCCCTCGCCGCGGGCGCGGGGGCCCGGGTCACCGAGCTTCCGGTCCAACACCACCCCCGTCTTCACGGGACCTCCAAGTACGGCATCTCCAGAATCCTCAAGGTTTTGACCGATCTGATGGTGGTCCGGATGATCGCCCGTTTCGCGGCCCATCCTGTCCGTTACTTTGGGGTGGCCAGCCTTCCACTCTGGGCGGCCTCGTTCTTCTTCGCCCTCCTGGGGCTTTTCAAATTCGAACGAGAAGGTGGCGTGCATTTTCTGGTGCGCTGGGATCTCTCCTACATGACCGCCTCCGTCGTCATCGGGATCACTGCCCTCAACTTCTTTCTCCTAGGTCTTCTCGCGGAGCTGTCCGTACATGTCTCAGGCTATTTCACCCGTGTCGGAATCGAACCACTCGAAACCCGCATGGGAGGGGGGGAGGTCCTGGATGGATAAGAATCCGGAGACCTTGGACCTCTCGATCTTCGTCCACGTCACCGACCCGGGGGCCAAGGTCCGGGAGTTGGGGCAGACCTACCTGGAAGCGATGAAAACGCTCCAAGTCCGAGGGGAGGTCCTTTTCATCCTGGATGGAGTGGGCGGGCGCATCCTCGAGGAATGCGAGGCTCTCGAGGCCTGCAACAAGGGGATCCGCGTTCTTGTCCTTCAGGGCAAGGGCAATGGCGAATCCATCGCCTATGCCGCCGCCCGGGATCACTCCCAGGGGCGCTTTGTGGTAACTTCCCCGGACTACCTCCAGATCGATCCCTCGGCCATCGGTTCCTTCCTGGAACTGCTCGAGTCGCAGGCGGATTTTGTCTGTAGTTGGCGTCATCCGCGGATCGACCCCTTGCTCAACAGGTTGCAGTCGCGCTTTTTCAACTGGTTCCTGCGCAGGCTCTCCAAGAACGGTTTGCACGACCTCAACTGCACCTTCCGGGGGATGCGCCGGGAGGTCCTGGAGGAGATCCCCATCTACGGGGACCAGTTCCGCTTTTTGCCGATCCTGGCAGAGCGGCAGGGTTTCCGAGTGACGGAAGTCTCGGTGCGGCACCTGGAGGAGCGGGGCAAAACGGGCTTTTTCGGGATCGGGGTCTACCTGCGGCGCTTGCTGGACATCCTTGCGGTAACCTTCCTTACCCGCTTCACCAGCAAGCCCATCCGTTTCTTCGGCTCCCTCGGGCTCGTCCTGATCCTGGTCGGCCTCTTCCTTGGGGTGCCCCCTGTCTATGAAAAAGTCTTCCACGGCTCCTCCATCCAGGATCGGCCCATCTTCTTGATGGGGGTCGTCCTCGTGACTTTCGGCCTCCAGCTGATCGGTTTCGGGCTCGTGGGGGAAGTCATCATCTTTACGAGGGCACGCAACCTTCGGGACTACAAGGTCCAGCGAGTCCTCTCTTCGGGAACCCCCAACGCCCCGCCCAGCGAACTCGAGAGTGGCGAGGGAGAACGGGAAGTGGCCCTGGTGACCCTCCAGCCCTCGGCCAAGGGGCAGGAGGGCCCCAAGCCCCTGATCATCCGTCACGCGGCTCCTGGCGAAGACCTGGTCCTGGATCGTTTCGTGCGGGAACATCCCCAAGGGACTCTCTTCCACACTTCCGCCTGGAGACGCATGGTCGAGGATGTTCTGGAAAAACCCGGCGAGGTCCTGGTCGCGGAAAAGGATCGAAAGATCCTCGGGATCCTCCCCTTCTTCGAGGTCAAGTCTCCCTTCCTCGGAAAGGTGGCGGTTTCCATGCCCTTTGGGGTCTACGGCGGAGTCCTTACCGAGGATGAGGAGGCTGCTCGCGGGCTCGTCGCCCGTGCGGCCGATCTCTCCAATTCCCATCGAAACCGGTATCTGGAGCTTCGTCATCGGGAGGCCCTCGGCCTGGAGGGGGTGGTCAGCGATCGCTATGTGACCTTCCGCAGGGAGCTTCCGGAGGATCCCGAGGATTGCCTGGGGATGATCCCCCGCAAGGCCCGGGCGGAGATCCGCAAGGCCAGGGACAACGGCAATTTCCGCTTCGTCGAGCGCAAGGATCTGCGGCTCTTCCATGCCCTCTTCGCAGCCAACAAGCAGGAATTGGGTTCGCCCTCGATCCCCTTCTCCATGTTGACGGCCCTCGAACGCAATCTCGGACCCAAGATGGTGATGCACTGCGTGGATCGCCCGGACGGCCAGACGATCGCCACGGTGCTGAGTTTCATCCACGGAGATTGCCTGATGCCCTATTACTCGGGGGCCCTCTCCACCCGCGAGGGCAGAGGGGCGAACAACTACATGTATTGGCGCCTGATGGAGTGGGCCAGCGCCAAGGGCTTCAAGATCTTCGACTTCGGGAGGAGCCGTAAGGACTCGGGCCCCGCCAAGTTCAAAAAGAACATGGGCTTCCAACCCGAACCCCTTCACTACGAGTACTTCCTGGGCGAGAAGGGCAAACTCCCGGGTTTCCATCCGGACAACCCCAAGCTGGGGATCTACCAGAGGATCTGGAGGAGGCTTCCCGGCTTCATCGTCCGCCCCCTGGGGGGTTGGATCTTCAAGCGTCTTCCTTGAGGCCGGGGTCGGTCAGGACTTCGAGGGTCCAGGCCACCGCCGACCTCAGGTCGGGGAGGAAGGTGGGGAGGGGGGCCTGGTCCCGGGGCCAGTGGTCGGGGGTGGGGACCTTGTCTCCGGTCATGAGGGCGGCCTTGATGCCGAGACTGCGGGCGGCGAAGAGATCGCGGGGGGCATCCCCCAGGAGGAGGCAATTCTCGGGGCGAAGGCCCCATTCGCGCAGGGCCTGGCGAAGCATGCCGGAGCCTGGCTTGCGGCAGGGGCAGCTGCGCAGGAGGGGGGCGAAGCCCTCCTCGGGGTGGTGGGGGCAGATGTAGATGGCGTCGAGCAGCCCCCCGCAAAACTCCTGGAGGCGGGCGTGGGTGCGCCGCAGGTCGTCCAGATGGAAGAGTTGGCGGGCGATGCCCGACTGGTTGGAGACGACGAGGAGGAGGAAGCCCTCGCGCTTCCAGGTCCGCAGGGCTTCCAGGAGGCCCTCGCGGGGTTCCAGCTCTTCAGGCCCGTGGATGAAGCCGCGCTCCCGGTTGAGGACGCCGTCGCGGTCGAGGAGGATGGCCTTGGGCTCGGAGGGCCTGGCCGGGGATTCGGCCGGAGTCTCAGCCCGGTTTTCAGCTGGGGTTTCGGACGGAGTCCCAGCCGGAATCCCAGCCGGAATCTCAGCCGGAATCCCAGCCGGAATCCCAGCCGGAATCTCAGCGGGGCTTTCGGACGGACCCTCCGCTTCAGCCATCTCGAGAGGGGGAGCCGAAGGTCCCCAGCGGGAAGAGTTTGACGTGGAGGTTGTGGGGGACGTAGGTCCAGCGCACTTCGAAGGGGAAGAGAAGATCCCCGATCGTCCACCACAGGGGGATGGGGGGGGTGACGAAGTCGCCGGTCCCGTCATCCCAGTAGGCGGTGCCAAAATTCGAGTAGTGGCTGACCTTGCGCGTCTCGGGCTCGAAACCGGCTTTGCGCAGCTCGATGCGGTGGTCGGAGCCGAAGAGACCCCCGAGGTCCAGCTCGGCCGGTGTGGTTTTGCCCGTGGGGCGGCCGTCTACGAGGACCTCGGCCCCAAGCGGATCGGAGGAGACGAAGACCCGCGCGTCCCCGGCGGGATAGACGCAACCGAGGAGGAGGGGGAGGAGGCAGAGGCCCAGGAAGTGTTTGGAGGAGCGGCGCTTCACAACTTTATCATCGACCATTTGAAGGAGTGGGGAAAGGGGGAATCCTCCTTCGAGGGAGAAGGAAACTGGCGTTGAGGAGAAGGCGGGTGAGCCCGTGCCAGAAGAGCCGGAACTGGGGGTTCTGGTCGAAGAGCACGAAAGCCCCCTTTCCCAGGGGGATCTGGAGGAGGTAGCCCCGGCCCTCGAGTTTTCGGAGGCTGGCCTCGGGGATGTAGCCGGAGAGCCGCTTGGTTTTCCCGTAGAAGGCGACGATCCGTCCCTTTCCCTCCTCGGGGAAGCCTTGGGGGCGCCCCCGGACGAGGACGGGGATCGTTTTGCCGTAGCCCGCCGCAAGGAGGCGGCGAGGATCCAGGCGGACCTCGACGATGGCGCCGGGATTCCGCCGCTCGCGGCTCTCCCGGGCGAGCTGGTCGGGGGTGGTCCAGCGGAGAGCCTGGCGTTCGTTTTTCTTCGGAGAGGTCTTGGAGCTTGTCCCGGTGGAGGGGACCTGGCTCTTGCCTCCGAGGATCCTCCGGTGGATGGCGCGGGCGCTGCTCCCGATGGCCAGGACGACGCCCCCTTCGCGGACCCAGCGCTCCAGTGTCGATCGCTGCGAGGTCCAGCCGCTGGGCAGGCCTCCGTCGGGGAGGATGACGAGGTTGAAGTGGCTCAGGTTTTGGGGACTGAGGGACGCGAGGGGGATGCGGTGGAGTGGCAATCCCAGGCGTTGCTCGAAGAGGAACCAGAGGGCCCCCGCGAGATTGGGGTCGGTCCCCTCGCCGAAGGCAAGCGCCGCCCGGACAGGGACGCAGGGGGCGAAAGAGGGGCTGCCCAGGTCTGGGCCACGCTCGCTCCGGCTGCGATTGGTGCTGAGGGGCCGAAGGTCCGGAAAAGCTTTCAGGAGTCCCGCGAGGAGGGACCTCTGGGCCTTGGAGGGGGTGGGAATGACGAGGCTGCCGGGGCCGAAGTCCTGGCCCGCGATGCGGAAGGCCTTGGTGGCGACCCGCACTTCGAGACCCGCCGCGCTGGCCCGGGCCGCGAGCAAGGGAGAGTTGCCACGCTTGGCCGAGACTAGGGAGAAAAGGCCTTCGACTCCCCCAGGGGCCGCGGAAGGGAGCGGAGGGAGACCCGTTCGGAGGGGGACATCCACCTCGCTCATCCTCCGTTCCCGGACCCCATAGGCGAGGGGAAGGGACCAGGCCGAGACATCGTAAAAGTAGAGGTGGCTTACGCTGCTCTCCCTCTCGAGCAGGGCCCGGGCCAGACGACCGCGGGCTTGGGCGAAATCGAGGATGAGGCTGCCCTTGAGGACGGGATAGGTCCTGCCCCGGGAGTCCCTCCCCCTCCCTTCCGCGCTCGCGTAGCTGAGCTTCAGGCCCTGGGCGAGGAGGAGGGAGCCCAGGGCACGGACCCGTCCAGGGTCCTTGGGAGAGGAGAGGACGAGCAGGCGGTCTTTCAACCCGCGGCCTTCCAACTCCGCGTCCCGGTGCAGCTGGTAAAAATCGCGAAGGAGGGCGTCCTTGTGCGCGGCCGCGGTCAGGAGGGTGCTCCATGCAGCCTCGCTGTGGCGCTGGACTCTGTCGGCGAGGGTCCAGATTCTCCCGTCGGGGCGGCGGTAGGCGAGGGCTGCGTTGCCGTGTCCGCCGACCTCGTAGGTCATTCCCACCGCTCCCATCAGGGAGGGCCAGGAGTCTCCGTAGCCCGGGTAGAAAAGGTCGAAATCTTCCCCCGAGTAGAAACGCCAGCCCTTGGCGTCGAAGGCCTGAGCGTTGGCCTCTCCGAAGACCTTGTGCCAGCGCAGCACGGAGCGGGGAACACTGCGGTGGACCGGCAGTTCGGCGGGAAAGAAGAAATACTCCCGCTCGGCCCACATCTCGTGGAAATCTACGTGGACCTGAGGGGGGAGCTTGAGCCAGGCACGGATGCGGGCCTTGGTCTCGAGCTGGGTCTGGAAGGCCCAGTCCCGGTTCAGGTCCTGCAGAAAGTGGTTGGTCCTCCCCCCCGGCCAGGGTTCCCGGTGTTCGAAGGAGAGGGGATCCGGATCCGGGTCCTTTCCGAGGCGCGAGACGAGGGCGCTGACGTAGCGCTCCCTCCCATCGGGATTGAGGCAGGGGTCGATGACGATGACCAGCTTCTCGAGGAGCTTCTTTCCTTCGGCGCTCGTCAGGAGGCGATGGCAGAGGTCCATGGCCGCTTCGCTGGGGCTGGGCTCATTCCCGTGGACACCGAAGGAGAGCCAGACCACGGCGGGAGTCTGGTTTTTCGGGCGATTGTTTCCCGAGACCAGGGCCTGGAGTTCCTCCCCGATCCTGTTCAGACGGGCGAGCTGAGATTCCGATGAGATCAAGGAAAGAAAGAGTTCCTGTCCTTGGGCGGTTCGCCCTAGGCTTTGAACCTTCATCCTCCCCTTGGAACGAGAGGCGGCGATCTCGAACCAGAGCCGGATTTCCCGGTACCTGGAAAACTTCGTCCCGATCTCATGGCCGAGGACGGCCTGGGGGGAAGGCACATCCTGTGCGTTCCCCTTGCCGCCCTGGGTCAGAAAAAAGCCCGAGGCGAGGAGAGCAAAGAGCAGGTTTGTCGGATTCATTGGTTTCGTCCTTGGTCCCGAGGGACTTGGGCGGGGTCGTTGGCCCTTCAGGAACATAAGAGATGGACATCAGAAAGGTCAGGAAACTGGACCAGGAAGTTTTGGCGGAATTGCGGACAGGTCAGGATACCTGGCAGGTCTTCAAGATCATGGGGGAGTTTGTGGAGGGTTTCGAGACTCTCCGGCAGGTGGGGCGGGCGGTCTCCATTTTCGGTTCGGCCCGAACCAAGCCTGGTACCCCCTGGTATGAGCTGGCGACCAAGGTGGCTGAAGGGTTTGCGCGCAAGGGTTGGGCTGTCATCACCGGTGGGGGCCCAGGCCTCATGGAAGCGGCGAACAAGGGTGCCAAGCAGGGTGGGGGCCTCTCCATCGGCCTCAACATCAAGCTCCCCTTCGAACAAAAGCCCAATCCCTACCAGGACATCGAGCTGGAGTTCGATTACTTCTTCGCGCGCAAGGTCATGTTTGTCAAGTACGCCCAGGCCTACGTGGTGCTCCCCGGTGGGTTCGGCACCATGGACGAACTCTTCGAGGCGCTCACCCTCGTCCAGACGGGCAAGGTCCAAGGCTTTCCTGTGGTCTTGATGGGAAAGGAATTCTATGCCGGACTTCTCCGCTGGATGCGGAAGGCCATGGTGAGCGCCGGGACCATCTCCCCCGATGACCATTACCTGATCCTCCTCACCGATGATCCGGAGGAGGCTGTGGAAGCCGTCGAACACTTCCACCGGACGGGGGAGAGCATGAACCCTCAAAACCTCAAGGAGTGGAAAAAGATCTGGGCCAGGCGCCAAAGAAAGAAGAAACACCACGGCGCAAAAAAGGCCCAAAAGAAGAAGACCGGCCCTCGCCCTTGAGCGAACCGGGGCCGGGAGACAGGGTCCGACAGGATTCCTAGTCCTTGACGCGGCCCTGGAAGCTCTTGTCGACTGTGCTGATCTTGATCTTGTCTCCGACGCGGATGTGCATGGGGACCTTGACCTCCAGGCCCGTCTCCACCTTGGCGTTCTTGGTGACGTTGGTGGCCGTGTTCCCTCGAACCGCCTCCTCTGCTTCGATGACTTCGAGGGTCACGCTCGCAGGCAGGTCTACGCTCACGGGGGTCTCGTTGTGGAAGGTGACATCCGCGCTGGAGTTCTCCGCGATGAACCCCATCTGCTCCCCGACGAGGTTTTCATGCAAGGGAAACTGCTCATAGCTCTGCTCGTCCATGAAGACATAGCCGTGCGCGTCCCTGTAGAGGTATTGGCACTTCTTGCGTTCCAAGTAGGCAACCTCCGCCGTGTCGTTGCTCCCCATTCGGAGGGGTTTCTGGCTTCCTGTCTTCAGGCTCCGGAGGAGGAAGTGGTAGAGCGCCTGTCCCTTCCCCGGGGTCACGTGTTCTCGCTCGACCACGAGGAAGAGGTCGCCGTCGATTTCGAGGGCCATCCCCGTCTTGATTTCCGGTGCGCGCATCTTTGCCATGAATCCGTACTCCCTTGTCTCCAAAACCGTTGCTTTTCCCCATCCCGCCGAAAAGGTGCCTCCGAATCAGGTGCCTTAGGATGATCGGCCGCAGAAAAGGGGAGGGAGACCATAGCCGATTCCATCCAGCCCGCCAAGAATCTGGATTCCGGGGAGGGAAGATCCGGGGGCACCCGGATCAATACTGTTTTCGCTGGGAGGAGGAGGGGATGCCCTGGACCTTTCGGTACTTGGTGACGGTTCGACGGGCGATGTGGATGCCTTCTTTCTCCAATTCGTGGACGATGGCGTCGTCCGAGAAGGGGTGCTTGGGGTCCTCTCGATCCACAATGGCCTTGACCTTTTGTTTGACGGCCTGCTGGCTCAACATTTCCCCGCTGTCACTCCGCGTTCCCGCGGAGAAGAAGCGCTTCATGTCGAAGATCCCCTGGGGGGTCTGGATGAACTTGCCCGACACGGCCCGGCTTACGGTCGAGATGTGGACACCCACTTCATCGGCGATGTCCTGCATGCGAAGGGGGCGAAGATAGCGCCAACCCTTGCGAAGGAATTCGGCCTGTTTCTTGACGATGGCGGTGGCGATCCGCTCGATGGTGCTCTGCCGCTGAAGGACCGCGTCGATGAACCATTTGGCCGATTCGATCTTCTTTTTCAGGTATTCCCGGACCTTGGGATCCTCTTTGGATTCTTTGAGGAGTCGCCGGTACACGGGAGAGATCTGGAGTACGGGGATCCCGCCTCGCTCGACCTTGATTTCGAAACGGCCTTCGACCTCTTCCACGATGACGTCGGGGTGGATGACCTGGTTTCTTACATCCCCAAACTGGGACCCGGGATGGGGATGGAGGTGGTCACGAAGGAATTCGACCGCCTCCTTGACCTCTTGGATGCTGGCTCCGGTTTCCCTGGCGATCCGGGGCATGCGATTCATGCTGAGGTTCTCGAGATGGTTTTGAACCAGCTCGCGGGCCAGGGGATGCTCCTCCTCCAGAGCGTCCAGTTGGAGGAGGAGGCATTCTTCAAGACTGCGCGCACCCACGCCCGGTGGGTCCAGCGTCTGCACCTGGTGGATGGCCTCCTCGAGATCCTCCTGGCTCACTTCGAAACCGAGCTCTTTGGACACCTCCGCGGGATCGAGATTGCTCATGAGCCTCCCGTCGGAGTCGAGCGAGTAGATCACGTATTCCACAAGGGTCTTGAGGTGATCCTCCAGGTCCAGGAGGCTGAGCTGCTGGATGAGGTGTTCGCTGAGAGTCTCGGTAGGCCTGGGGGCGTTCTGGATAGCTTCGAAGCGGGAGTCTTCGTCCGAACCCGAAGCCACTCTCTGGGGGCGATACTCTTCTGTGCGCCGCTCCAATTCGTCCAGAATCTCGTATTCATGGGTGGTGTCGAAGTTGATCTCCTCGGTTCCATCCAAATCCTTTGGGGCTTCGTCCTTTTTGGAATCGAACTCGCTGGGGGCTTCACCGGCGGTGGGGGAGGGGGCGTCGACGCTTTCCGAGGGAGCCTCCGCTCTCGGGCCCTCCGAGAGGTTGGAGGCGTCCAAGGGAGGGGCTTCCAAGGGGTTTCCTTCGGAGGGACTTTCGGGGTTGCCCTCCTTGATGTCCAGGAACACATTGTCCATCAACTCCTGGTCGATGCGATCCTTGAGTTCGAACAGGGGGTATTGGAGGATCTGCATCGCCTGGATCATCTGGGGGGATTGGATCAGGCGCTGCTCGGCCCGGAGGTTTTGTGTCAGGCCTAGGCGCATCGGTTTCCTCGGAAGATCATGTCCATCTCTCCACTATAACCCAGTCCGCAAACATGGGGTAGACTTGGATGTGTTCAGCTCCCTCTTGTTGTTTCTGGTGTTGGGTCAAGGTCTTCCAGGTTTGTCCCAGAGCCCCTTGACGCGCGCTCAAGTTTCGATCCCGGTGGAGGTTCCAAAAGCCGAGCGGGGACCCGAGAGATGTCCCCCCGCCTTTCTTCGTTTGGTGAAGCAACTCGAGGTTGCCGATTCCGCACAAAGGGCGGCCGCGCGACGTGCATTGTCGAGGATCCATTGGCGGCATCTTTCGTGGCTTCTACCGATGGCGAGGAACAGCTCCGGAGAAAAGCGGCTTGCCTTGATCCAGATCGCGATGCGTTTGCGGAGGGCCCGTTACTCCGTTTAAGAGCCTGCCGGACTTACCCGCCCAACCTTAGCCCTCTTTTCCCTTCGTACCTGGGCGCTCCCTTTCTCCGCCCGGCTCGGAATCCTCCAAGGGCTTTGGGCCCGGCGTCTTCGGCGAAGTCGGCCAAAGCCCTTGGTGGATTCCGAGTTTGGGTCGAGAGCACAACCCACCGGTTCCCATGTTCCTTCCAAGTTCATCGCCCAATCCAAATAACGGCAGGCAGGAGGTCCCAATGGGTTGCCGATCCTAGCGGAGCTGGAGTGCCATGGCGCGGTCCCTGAGCAGGTCCAAGATCTCTCTTTGCCTGGGACCGGGCATGGCCTGGCCGCGGAGGAGGTAGAGGAGCTTGCCCCGGAAAAGAAGGATCTGGAATCCTCGGATCGTTTTGCCCTGTGGCGTGTGCCGTTTGAACTCGAGGCGAAGCCCTTTGGTTCCCGCGATCTGGATGGACTGGGGTTTTCCCAGCTTTCCAAAGTTCTGGTCTTGGCTTCGGATCCAGGCGTCGAACCAGCAGCGCATGGAGTTTTCCGTCCAATCGGCCTGGGGTCGCTCAAGGGCCGCGAGAAAGAGGCTGGATCCCGAATCGGGGTCCTTCCAGCCGATGTGGAAGCGGGTGATGCCCAGCTTTCTGAAGGTCTTCCACTTGGGGATTCCCGGTTGGAGGAGGCCGAGAGCGGGATGGCTGAAGTCGTTCCCCACAAAGGCGCCTCCGCCTCCGTGGGCGGCCATGGCGAGGCGCATGGTCATGGTCCGGGCTCGATCCGGTTGGAGAATGCGGAAGGTTTCGAAGATGGAGAGGACTCTTGGGTCCTTGATGCTCAGGGAACCGGGTGGACCCTGGAAACTCAAAAAGTAATCGGCGGGGGCGTGCTGGTATCCCAGGAGGAGGAAGGCGCGTCCTGGGACATGGGCCGTTTTCTTGGCCTCGAAGGTGGTGACCAGGACCCTGCGTCCGTCCAACTGGACCATCCTGGGCTCTTCATGCTGTCTCCGGACTCCTTCGGGGTCCATATCGTGGAAGGCGGCGATGTTGCAGCAGGCTCCAAGGAGGCATTGTTTCATGTATTCCATGCCCCGGCTGGGATCGGGGTGGACCACCAACTCCACGGAAAAATCCGACTCCAGGTGGTAGATCTCGACCTGCTCATAATTGCCCGAGAGAAAGGGAGGACGTCCGATGAGGAACCACCCCCCATGCAGAGGGCTGTGTTCTGGCTTGGGCTCGGGGATGCCGATTTCGAAATTGCAGGGGAGGCAACGATAGCGTGCGCCGGGGGTGATGGGCGAGCCGATGGAGGGAGGTCTGCTCCCGGCCTCGGGGCTCATGACATGGGCTTGGGATTCGGGGAGGGTTTCCAGGAGGAGGCGGCCTTTGGGCAGGCTCTTGAGGCCCTTTTGGATCGGGGCTGCGCTACCCGATTCGTCATTGGGGATGACGGCGATCTCAAAGAGGCGCGCTATGACGCGAGTTTGGCCCCCTTGAGAAGAGTCCTTTTGAGAGGAGGGGCGGGGGGAGGATGCACAGATGTCGGCGGAGAGGAAGAGGGCTCTCCAGGAACGTGCCGTGGTCACTGCGAGGATCCTGCTTTTTCGTTCGCAGGGTTTCCCACCTGTGGTGCCAAGGACTCGGGCTTGCAGATCGATCCCAACCTGTGGGTGGAGCAGATCGAAGAGGGCGAGGACCTTGTCGGGTTTGCCTGTGGACCAGGCTCGATCGAGCGCCCGGACAAAGGCCCGATCCCTTGGGGTTTGAAGGGCCTTCTTCTCCGAGGAAGCCCAGACGGGGGATCGTTGGAGTCGCCCTCTGGTGGAGGCACCCGCGTCTCTAGGACCATCCTTGGTGGGACCCTCCCTGTGGGGTTTCTGCGCCCCCAGATGGAGGGGAAGGGCGAAGCCCAGGAGAAAAGCCCAAACCCCAAGGCGCTGCGGCAAGCCCTCCGAGTAACTCCGAGACGATCCTCTGCATGAATTCTGGGGGAACGCGATCATCGCTCCTCGAAATCGATAAACGCGGGAGGTGGTGGAAGGATGGAGGCTGTCCTGGAGGAGAGTGCCCTGCTGAAGGGGTTGCTCCCCAGTTTGGGGAAGGTCTGCGGTTGGATCAGCTGCTCGGCCACCTTCATAGGGTCCCCCTGGGGAAAGAAGGGGGCCGGCCTGGGGCCCCGGAGCAGCAAGGCGAGCACAAGGAGGGCGGCCAGGGCTGCGGCGGCCAGCCAGAGACGACGGTGGGATGCCATGCGGGGCCTGGGGGGTAGGATCGGTTCGCCGGCCTCCGCCGCCATGGATGGCCCGGAGGTGCCCTTCGCAAGAGTCCTTTCGTTTTGGATCTGCGTCGCGTGGACTTCCCGCTCCAGGAGGACCTGGGCAAGGGTATCCTGGACAAAACCTTTGGAAGGCTCGGGGACCACCCGCTCCTGGAGCAGTTCCTGAAAGCGTTTTTCCTCCAGGACCCGATCCACAAAGCCCGGGCTCGGTTCGGGGACCTTGTAGGCGGAGAGAAGCTCCCGCCAATAGGCTTCGTCCCAGGCGCCTTCCCCGCTTGGGGCTCCCGGCCTCTCTCGCCTCGGTCTCTGCCTCTTGTCTTCGTTCATCCTTCCCCCTAGCCCTGCTCCCGCTGGTCGCCACGCTGCCCGTCCCCAATCAGGTCCGGCCTCGACTCCAAGTAGGGCGCCAGCAGCTGCTTCAGAGACTCCCTGGCGCGATGGAGTCTCGATTTCACCGTCCCTTCGGTGGAATCCATGATCTTGGCGATGGTTTTCAGGTCCAATTGCTCATATTCCCTCAGGACAAACACCATCCTCTGGGCATCGTTCAATCTCTGTAAGGCATGTTCGATTTGGACACCAAGCTCCGAATTCAGGGCGTTCTCCGAAGGTTTACGAGCGGAGGGGTCCTGGAGTTCCCATTTGTCGTCTTCTTCACCAACTCTCCCCGGATGCAGCGATACGGTCGAGATCCTGCGCTTTTTGAGGACGTCGAAGCAGTGGTTCCGGACATAGGCGAAGACCCAGGTCGTAAACTTGACTCCCCGGTCGGGGTCGAAGCGGTGCAGGGTCCGAAAGATCTTGAGGAAGATGTCCTGAGCGATGTCTTCTGCCTGGTTGGCGAAGCGGGTGCCCAAAAAGCGGTGGATGGTGGAGTGGATGGGGCGGTGCAGGGCCTCGATCAGACTCCGGATCGCCTCCTCGTCCCCGTCCTGGGCGTTCCGGACAAGCTCGTGGGAGATTTCTTCCATTCTTGAGGATTTCGTGAGAGTAGATCGGGCCCTAGGGGAAAGAGCGGGGAACCAGGTTCCGGTGGAGGGCCCTCTCCAGTGTAACGCGAGTTTTCTCGTCCATGGTTAGGGGGGGAGAAAGGAAAATCCCAGCTAAATCATATATTTGATTAGATCCGGGTCGTCGGCGGCATCGCCCAGACACTCGGTGACCATGGTTTCGTCGACGATGACCTCCTTGCCGGCGAGGTTTGGGGCGTCGAAGGAGATGCCTTCGAGGAGAAGTTCCAGGGTGGTCATCAGCCGCCTCGCGCCGATGTTCTGGGTCGTTCGGTTGGCTTTGTAGGCCACCTGGGCGAGTTTCCGGATGCCCCCCTCGGTGAAGGAGAGCTTGACCCCCTCTGTCTCCAGGAGGGCTGTGTACTGGCGCACAAGGCTGTTCTGGGGCTCCACGAGGATGCGCGCGAAATCCTCTTCTTCCAGGTCCCTCAAAGCCACCCGGACGGGGAAGCGCCCCTGCAATTCGGGGATCAACTCGCTTGGCTTGTGGAAGTGGAAGGCTCCCGCGGCGATGAAGAGGATGTGGTCGGTGTTGACGAAGCCGTAGCGGGTATACACAGTGCAGCCCTCCACGATGGTGAGGAGGTCCCGCTGGACCCCTTCACGGGAGACATCGGGGCCGCTCTGGTTCTTGGATCCAATGACCTTGTCGATCTCATCGATGAAGAGGATGCCGTCGTTCTCCACGCGCCGGACGGCCTCCTGCTGGACTTCTTCGGGGTCCACCAGAGCCTCGGCCTCTTCCTCCTGGATGAGTCTCCTGGCTTCACCAACCCGGAGTTTGCGGACCCTGTATTTGGGGCCTCCGCGCCCCCAGAGTTCCTGGAGGGCCTGGCCGTCGATGCCCATGGCCTCCTGGCCGGCTGGTCCCATGATGGAGAGAGTGGGGTTGCTGCGGTCTTTGACCTCGATCTCCAGGACTTCGTCCTCCAACTCGCCCTCCTCGAGGCGGCGTTTCCAGTCCCGGCGGGCGGCCTCCCGCTCCTCCTGGAGTTCCTGGTTGGCCTCTCGCTCCTCCCGATCCAGGTCTCCCTCGCCTTCTTGGCTCCCCGAAGCCATGGGGCGCCAGAGCCCGCCATCGTTGACAAAGGGGAGTTCCTCCGGAAAAGCGGATCCGTTCATTCCCCCAAGGTCCAACTCGGTTCCGAAATCCTGGGGATCGGCCAGGCCTTCCCTTTGGTAGAGGGCTTCGAGGATCCGCTCCTCGGTGCGCTCCTGAGCGTCCTTTTGGATCTCTTCGGCCTTTTCCTGCTGGACCAGGCGCACGGCCACTTCGACCAGGTCCCGGACCATGGTTTCCACGTCCCGACCGTGGTAGCCCACTTCGGAGAACTTGCTTGCCTCCACCTTGAGGAAGGGGGCTTTGGCGAGGCCGGCAAGCCGCCGGGCGATCTCAGTCTTGCCGACCCCGGTGGGGCCGATGAGGAGGATGTTTTTGGGGTAGACCTCGGCGGCCAGCTCGGGGGGAAGGCGCTTGCGCCGCCAGCGGTTCCGGAGGGCCACAGCGACCTTACGCTTGGCCTTCTCCTGGCCGACGATGTGGCGGTCCAGCCGGGCGACGATCTCCTCGGGGGTCAGTTCTTCCATATCTCCTCCAAAAGCGGCCAGAGAGGATGGACCTGGGGGAGCAGAAACGCAAGACTTGGGCCTTGCTTTGGGGCAGGGTCCCGGTTTTGCTTCGGGCATGCCGGGAAAGGCTGGAAAGGAGGGCATGGGCCCGAAAAAGACCAAGGGTGCCAGAAAGTCCCCTCTCGCCGCCCTTGCGGGTCCCCAGGCCTCCGCGGGGTGGACCTTTGGCCTGAGCGTGGTCGTCTTCAGCCTGGGGGGGTATGGTCTGGATCAGTGGCTGGGCACCTCTCCCCTGTTCCTGCTCGTCCTTGGTTTCCTGGGGGCGGTTGGGGGGTTCATCAGCCTGGTCGAAACCGTTTCCCCGGGGACTCTGTTCCCTTCGCGCCGGGGAGGGCGTAAAAAGGGCGGCCAGGGAGGGGATGCGAGTGGGACGAGAGGGAAGGATTCGGATGCAGGCTGAGAACGCGAACGGAAGGGCGCCCAACCAGGATTCGGAAGGAAGGGGGGAGCCACAGGCAGAGAACCCCGGGAACAGGGCGGAACTGCGAGCCTCCTTGTTGGGATGGGCTGGCCCCATGCTCGGGGTCCTTCTCCTTTTTCTGTTCGTGGGGACCTACGCCGACCAACCCGAACAGGAAGAAGCCCTCGTTCGAGGTGGGCTTCTGGGCCTGGGGGTGGCCGCGGTGCTAGGTTTTTTGCTTGCCCTTTGGACCGCCAAGCAGCGGAAAAAGGATCCCAATCCTCTTCTGCCCATGGCGATGGGTTTTCTTCTGAAGTTGGTCGCCTTGGGGCTGGGGATGTTTCTCCTCGCACGGCCTTTGAAGGAGGTCGGGAGCTTCGAGGCCTATGGGCTCTGCTTCATTTTCGGGGCGTTCAGCTACCAACTCCTCTTTGCTGTCTTCGCGCGGCCTCGGGTCTCCAGGGCAGGGCATCGGGCTGGAGAGGAAGAAGGATAAATCATGGGGATTTCTGGGGATTTTCCTGGTTCAGCCTTTTCTTTCTGAAACCCCACAATATCATGCCGGGCCAAAATTCGAGCTTGGACTCAAAGCCCGGGAAAAAAGGAAAACGGAACTTGGAACGGCTACAAAGTAAACCCCCAAGGACAGCCCTGGGGAGCCTCGTCGGGAAGCAGCTGGAACGCTCCGAAACGCTGGGGGGTGCATGGGCCTCGGTGGCCGTGGCTCCTGTGTTCCTCCAAGGCGCCGAGCAGGCGGTCCATGCTGGGGGGGCAGGAGCGAAGGAGGAGACCGGCAATGTCTTCCTCTACCTCTTCCAGCACGTCATTCCCCATGGAACAGGGCTCAAGATCGACTTCGGGGCCGTCCAATTCGAGGTCCTCAACATCCAGTTCTTCCAGGTCCTCGCCGTCGTTCTGATGTTCCTCTTGTTCTTCCCCCTGGTTGGGCGCCTCCGCAAGGAGGGGAAGATGGGATGGCTGAGCCGTGTCTTCTCCGGCTTCGTCCTCTATATCCGCGATGAAATGGTCAAACCCATCATGGGCGAAAAGGGAACCAGGGTGTTCCTTCCCTACTTCCTTTTCGTGTTCTTCTTTATCGCCTTCCAGAACCTCCTGGGTTTGATCCCTCATAGCGCGACAGCGACGGCTTCCATCTTCGTGACCGGGGCCTTGGCGGCGACCACTCTGGTCATGATGATCGGTGGTGGGATCTTTACCCAGGGCTTCCTGGGCTTTTGGAAGGGTTTGATTCCTCACGGCCTTCCGGCTCCTCTTGTTCCTCTTCTTTTCATTGTGGAAATCATCGGACTTCTGGCCAAGCCCTTCGCCCTGACCGTTCGTCTCTTCGCGAATATGTTGGCGGGGCACTTCGTGGTCCTTTCTTTCATGGGGCTGATCTTTTACGCGGCCGGAGGGATCGGCAAGCTGGCCTATGGAGTCGCAGTGCCATCAGTCGGGTTGGCGGTATTCATCATGATCATCGAGGGCTTTGTCGCCCTCCTTCAAGCGTACATTTTCACCTATCTTTCGATCCTGTTCATCCAGATGTCGATGCATCCGGATCATTGAGAGGTTTGATCTTTCGGATCTCCGTCGGGCGTGGAGGGTTCCACGGTCCCATTTTCGGAGTCCATCGGTTTTTTTCATGACAAGGGCTTAAGGCCCACGGATTACGTTTCAGGAGACATTTGGAATGCTTTCGACGATTCTCGGGATTCTTGAAGATACGGCGAACTCTGCAGCTGGCCTGGCCGGGCTTGGGGCAGGCATCGGTGCTGGGATCGCCGCGATCGGCGCCGGCCTCGGCATCGGCAACATCGGCAAGGGAGCGGGTGAGGCGATCGCCCGCCAGCCCGAAGCCGCTGACAACATTCGAGGGAACGCGCTGATTCTCTCCGCGCTGATCGAAGGTGTTGCGCTCTTCGCGGTGGTCGTGACCCTCCTTCTCGCGCTCAAATAATCGTCCTTGGTCCCGCCTGGGTACCAACCTCCGCGGGGACGGGGAGGTTGGACCCTCCCGGGTGCCTAGGTTCCTTGGATGGGAAGCCCCAGGGGGCTTCTTTGAACCGGAGGTAGAAGAATGGGTTTACCGGTCATGCTTGCGCTGGTCTCCGAAGAGGGTGGGGGGCTCGATGTCCTCAATCCGCACCACATAGGTGCGACCTTCTGGACCTGGGTGATCTTTTTGATCGCGCTTCCCTTCATGTGGAAGTTCGTCTTCGGACCGATTTCGAAGGCCCTTTATGAAAGGGACCTGAGAGCGGAAGAGGCGATCCAGCGCGCCGAAGAAGCCAAGGCAGGAGCACTTGCCGCGCAAAAAGAGGTCGAAGCTCAGCTCCAGGAAGCCCGGAAGGAAGCTCAGGCCCAGGTCCGGGAAGCCAAGGAGCGTGCGGAGAAACAGTATGAAGAGCTTATGGCCAAGGCTCGTGAGGAGTCGGCCAAAGAGCGTCAACGAGCCGCCGCGGAAATCGAGGCGGAAAAACAGAAAGCCCTGAGCGAGCTGCGGGACCACGTCGTGGACCTGACCCTCGGGGCGACCCAGAGACTCCTCGGAAGAGAAGTCAAGGGGGAGGACCAGAAGCGTCTGGTTCAAGAGTTCGTCAAAGAAGCGACAGGGTCCTCTTCGGCGGGGAGTTGAGCGAGTCATGGCATCTCCCATCCCACGTTACAGCGAGGCCTTGTTCGAGATCGCGAAATCTCGAAATGGTCTCCAAGCCATCGACCAGGACCTGATGCTCTTGGAGGCCGCCTTCGACCTCCCCGAGGTTCGGGCCCTGATCGACAGCCCCAACATCGAGCGCCCTCAAAAACTCGCCCTTTTGGAGCGGGTTCTCCAAGTGGAGGGGCGCTCCCCCGATCAGGGGACGTTGAAGTTGTTGGAGGTGCTCCTCGAGCGGGGGCGTTTGACTCTGCTCCCGGACATCGCCCGCTCCTTCCACACCAAGGCTCTCGAAGCCGAGGGACGAATGGAAGGAAGGGTGGAAACCTTCGAAGCCCTGGAACAGGAGGACCTGGCCCTCCTCGAGCAATCCCTGGGGAAGAAGGTCGGTGCCAAGGTCTCCTTGGAACAGATGACACGGCCCGAGCTTTGCGGCGGCTTCGTGGTCTATCTCCAGGACCGGATGTTCGACGCGAGTCTCAAGGGTCGGATCGAAGCGCTTGGAAAAAAACTCAAAGCCTTGCCAATGCGTGAGGCCCTCGGAGGAACTGCTTCCGGGGATTGATCGGTATGGACAATTGATTCGGGATGGTTGGATGCGGTCCAGGATGCCCCTTCGAGGCTCTTTGGGCGCCGACCTCCTCTCCTAAATAAGGATTTTGAACGATGGATCTTAAACCTTCAGAAGTCACCGCCATTCTTCGCAAGGAGATCGAAGGCTTCGAAGCCGAGGCCGAACAGGCCAAAATCGGCACCGTGCTTCAGGTGGGTGACGGTGTCGCCCGGGTGTTCGGTCTCAGCGACTGCATGATGTCCGAACTCCTTGAGTTTCCCCATGGTGTTTACGGAGTCGCCCTGAACCTCGAAGAGGACAATGTCGGCGCGGTCCTCCTTGGTGACGACACCAAGGTGAAGGAAGGGGACGTCGTCAAGTCTACAGGCCGCATCATTTCGGTCCCCACAGGGAAGGCGATGATCGGGCGTGTGGTCAACGCTCTTGGCCAGGCCGTAGATGGTCGGGGTGCGATCGATCTCCCCGAGAGCGAATACCGGCCGATCGAGGGCAAGGCTCCCTCCGTGACAGAGCGCCAGCCGGTCTGCGAACCCATGCAGACGGGGATCATCGCGATCGACTCGATGATTCCTGTGGGTAGAGGGCAGCGTGAGTTGATCATCGGGGACCGCCAGACCGGTAAAACGGCGTTGATTCTGGACACGATCCTGAACCAGAAAGAAACCGGTGGGGGAGATCCTGAAAACCCTGAACAGGTGATCTGCATCTATGTGGCCATCGGGCAGAAGCAGTCCACGGTGAAGGCGGTGGAGAAGGTGCTGACCGAGCACGGTGCCATGGCTTATACCTGCATTGTTTCCGCGCCCGCTTCGGATCCCGCGTCCATGCAGTACATGGCTCCCTACGCCGGCTGCGCGATCGGCGAACGTTTCCGGGACGAGGGTCGCCACGTTGTCATCTTTTATGACGATCTCTACAAGCAAGCGGTCGCCTATCGCCAGGTCATGTTGCTCCTGCGTCGCCCTCCGGGTCGTGAGGCCTTCCCCGGCGACGTGTTCAACCTCCACTCCCGCCTCCTGGAGAGGGCTGCCAAGCTTTCGGACCAGAAGGGAGCGGGTTCTCTGACGGCCTTCCCCGTGATCGAGACCCAGGAGAGCGACGTCTCCGCTTACATCCCGACCAACGTGATCTCCATCACCGACGGGCAGATCTTCTTGGAGCCGGGTCTTTTCAATGCCGGTGTTCGCCCTGCGGTGAACGTCGGTATCTCCGTCTCCCGTGTGGGTGGGGCGGCGCAGATCCCGATCATGAAGAAGGTCTCCGGCTCTCTGCGCCTGGATCTCGCCCAGTATCGAGAGCTGGCAGCCTTCGCGCAATTCGGCTCGGACCTGGACAAGGCGACCCTGGACCAACTGAATCGGGGAGAGCGTTTGGTGGAACTCCTCAAACAGGGCCAATACACTCCCTTCCCCGCCATCTCCCAAGCCATGGTGATCTATGCGGGGACTTCCGGTTTCCTCGACCAGGTCCCCGTCACCGAGGTGCAGCGCTGGCGCAAGGAGTTCCTGGAGTTCATGGCTGACGAACACCCCGAAGTCGAAACCTTGATCCGGGAGAGTGGTCTCAAGTTCACGGACGAGGTCAAAGAGAAAATTGAAGAGGGGATCAAGGCTTTCAACGACCGTTTCTTGGCATGATCCCCTGAGCCTCGCCGGAGTCCCGGTTCGTTTTCCGGGGCTTTGCGGGGAGAGAAGGTAGGAAAAAAATGGCGAACATCCGCGAACTAAAGGTCCGAATCAAATCGGTCGGGAACATCCGGCAGATTACCCGGGCCATGGAGATGGTGGCGACCACCAAGCTGCGCCGTTTCCAGGACCGGGCGGTGGCAAGCGGCCCCTACTCGGAGGAAATCGAGAAGTTGGTGCAGTCCCTTGGGGCTTCGGCTCTTTCTGGGGACCAGGTTCCTCCGCTCTTTCAGGAGCGAGCAGGAAAGAAAACCGGCATCCTCCTGATCACCTCCGATCGGGGGCTTTGCGGAGCCTATAACGCCAACATCTTCTCGCTGTTGCGAAAGGTGATGGGGGAGCTGAAAGAGCGAGAACTCCATTTCTACGTGGTCGGCAAGAAGGGTTACAGCCTGGTTCAAAAGCAGGGTTACAACCTTGGCGCGTACCTTTCGGATCCTCCCCTCGAGTTGATCGGGTATCGGGACGCCGCCACGATTTCCCGCTTCCTCGCCGAGGAGTTCACCTCGGGCAAGGTGGACGAATTGCGGGTGGTCTATACCCGTTTCCTCTCCATGGCCAAGTACCAGCCTACGGAGTTCAAGCTCCTCCCCCTGAGCGCGGAAAAAGCGGCCCAACAGGACGATGGAGGCTTCCAGTCCCATCCCATCCTGGAGCCGAGCCAGGACGTGATCTTCGAGCGCCTGGTCCCCAAGTACCTGGAGACGCGGATCTTCAATCTCTTGATGGAGTCGCTGACCTCCGAATACGCTTCGCGCATGGTCTCGATGAAGAGCGCCACCGACGCTGCCGGAGAGATGCAGGCGGACCTCCGCAAGGTCTTCAACCGGGCCCGCCAGGAACGGATTACGACGGAATTGTTGGACATCGTGGGAGGCGCCGAGGCGATCTCTTGATCACAAGGAGCTCGAAAGAGCGTTGGACGAGGGAGTTTCCCCCCCGGGATGACGAGCCCTCCTTTGAATTGGGAATTCATGGACGACCTAAGTTGAGGACGGAAAGTTGACGAGCGTGACGGAAAAAAAAGAAGGTGCGGGAAAGACCGGCACTGTAGGAAAGATCCTTCAGGTCTTCGGGCCTGTGGTGGATGTGCGTTTTCCCGAGGGGAAGATGCCAGCCATCTACAATTCGGTGCATGTGGCGCATGAGGGCGCTCCTCATGGCCTTCTCGTTCTTGAGGTTGCACAGCACCTTGGGAACGATACGGCACGCTGCGTCGCCATGGCCTCCACCGATGGTGTCAGGAGGGGGCAGGAAGCCGTCGATACCGGGGCTCCGATCAAGGTCCCTGTAGGAGAGGCCACGACGGGGCGGCTCTTCGACCTGTTGGGCAATCCCCTCGAAGAGGGGGTTCCCCATCCCCGGACAGAAAAGATCATGGGGGGGGTGGACGCTTCGGACTATTGGCCGATTCACCGTCCCGCTCCCAAGTACGAGGATCAGCTCGCGATCTCCGAAGTTTTCGAAACGGGCCTCAAGGTTGTCGATCTTCTCTGTCCCTTCGCGAAGGGTGGCAAGATCGGTCTCTTCGGGGGCGCGGGTGTCGGCAAGACTGTGCTGATCCAGGAACTCATCCGGATCACCGCCGTGGAAAAGGGTGGATTCTCGGTCTTCTGTGGTGTGGGAGAGCGGACCCGCGAAGGAAATGACCTCTGGCTCGAGATGGCCGAGGCGGAGTATGTGGACCCCGAGGGGAACCAGTCCTCGGTGCTCGACAACGCCGTGCTCGTCTTCGGGCAGATGAACGAGCCGCCTGGATCCCGTCTCCGTGTCGCCTTGTCGGGGCTGACGATGGCGGAATACTTCCGGGACGTGCAGAAGAAGGACGTGCTCCTCTTCATCGACAACGTCTTCCGTTTCGTGCAGGCGGGATCCGAGGTTTCCGCCCTCCTTGGCCGTATGCCCTCTGCGGTGGGTTACCAGCCTACCATGGCCTCGGAGATGGGAGCCCTCCAGGAACGCATTACCTCGACCAAGGACGGCTCGGTGACCTCGATGCAAGCTGTGTATGTGCCTGCGGACGACATCACCGATCCCGCACCGGTGGCGACCTTCGCCCACTTGGACTCGACCATCATCCTCGAGCGTCGGATCGCCGAACTCGGGATCTATCCGGCTGTGGATCCTCTCAAATCCACTTCCAAGATGTTGGATCCTTCCACGGTGGGTGAGGAGCATTACCAGGTCGCGCGGAAGGTGCAGCAGATTCTGCAGCGTTACGAGGATCTCAAGGACATCATCGCCATCCTCGGAATGGAGGAACTCTCCGACGACGACAAGGTGACTGTGACCCGGGCGCGGAGGATTCAGCGCTTCTTGTCCCAGCCTTTCTTCGTGGCGGAGCAGTTCACAGGAAAGCCCGGGCGCTTTGTCCCGATGAGCGAGACTGTGCGATCTTTCAAGGAGATCATCGAAGGGAAGCACGACGACTTGCCCGAGCAGGCCTTCCTCTATGCGGGAAGTATCGACGAGGTCCTCGAAAACGCCAAGAAGATGAGCTGAGACCATGGTCGCATCCGTCCAAGCAACGAACCAGCCAACGAACGGCCCCCGGGATTTGCCCAAGGACCTCCTCTACGTCAAGATCACGACTCCCGACCGGGTCGTGTTCGAGGGGAAGGCGCGCTCCCTTCAGTTTCCCACCGAGGACGGTCTCGTGGGGATCCTTCCCGGCCACGCCTCGATGATCACCACTGTGGATGTGGGGCTTCTCAAGATGAAACTCCCGGATGGGAAGCTGACCTATTTCGTCCTGACCCGGGGGTTTGGAGAGGTACGGCACCACTTTGGGAACGGGACCGAGGTGCGCCTCACCGTGGATTCCGGGGAGAATCCCGAGATTGTCGACTTGGAGCGGGCCCAAAGGGCTGCGGAGCGCGCCCGGAGGAGGTTGGCGGAGAAGGACATCAAGATCGATCAACCCCGCGCGGAGTACGCACTCAAGCGTGCCCTGATCCGCTTGCAGGCCAAAAAGATCCAGATGTAGGAGGTAGAAGCCTGGGCGGTTCTCCGCCCTCTCCATTTTCCTGTCATTTTTTGGGGCGGAGGAGCCAGGCTTCGAACCCCTTTGCTCGCCGGGGAAGGAGTTGGTATCGGCTCTGGAGAAACTTGAGCAGGAGGGGGCCCTTCTCCAAGGTTTTTCGGGGGTCCTCGAGATAGGCGCGGCCCCCCCCGGTCAAGAGGACTTGTTCACCCTTGGCCCATTCCGCATGGAGCTTGTGGTCCAGGCTCTGTAGGGCGGAGGGGAAGTCTTCTAATCGGATTTTCGCGACCAGGTCCAGGGGAAAGAGGCGGTAGGCGGGCGCCTGGGCGAGGAAAGCGCTGAACTCCTCGGGGTCTCCGATGAGGAGCAAGCTTGGCTTATTCCCGGTGGCCCGGCGCAATCCCTGGACCCGGACCTGGTAGGCGTCCTTCTGGTCGAAGATCTCTCGGATGCTGTGCTGGACCCCGAAGGCGGGGAGGAGGAGGAAGAGAGCCCAAATGCCGAGCGCCCTGCAGCTGAGGTAGGCGGCCAGGGGGGCGAGGGGAATGAGGTAGGCGCCGAACTCGGGATCACCCGCGATGAGGCGAAGGGCGCCAAGGAGGTAGGGGAGGAGGGCGACGAGAAGGGCCAGGACTTCGGCGCGCGCGCTCTTGATCCTCAGGGCAAGGAACAGGCTGAGGGAATAGGGGAAAAAGGGCCACAGGAACTCGTACCAAAAAATGCCGGGGAGTTCGCGGATCCCGGTGGGGTGGTGGAAGCCTTCCTGGAGGAAGTCGACGGAGTGCCCAGGATTGGCAAAGAGCAGGAGGAGGAGCCCATGGCTCGCGAGGAAGAGCCCCATGGGAAGGAGCTTGGGGCCTGGTTTTTTCCAGCGGAGCGCGAGAAACCATGGCAGGAGGAGGGCGGGGAGAATCATCCCCGAGGCGTGGACCCCGGACGCCAGGGCTGTGCTCCCCCCAAGGAGAAGGGCCGGAAGGAGAGTGCCCCGCTGCTGTCGAGCGCGTTCCACGAGCCAGGCCCAGATCCATATGCTGAAGCCTGCGAAGCCGAAGAAGGGGCCATGGAGCTCCACTGTGGTCCCAAAGAAGAAAACCGTAGGAACCGAGAGCGTCCCCAGCGTGCTGAGCCTCGAGATCTTCAGGTTCGCACCCAGGCGGCGAAAACTCGCAAAAGAGAAGGCCACTCCCATGGCGACCCCCAAAGCCGAAAAAGCCCGCGCAAGCTGAAAAGGCGAGAGCTTAAGCGGCGCCAGGAGCTGGGAGAACCCATAGAGCAGAGGGAGGTAGAGTTTGTGGTGGGGATATTGGAGATCCCCATTTGTGAGCCGGAGGACCAAACGCTGCGCGTCGGCTTTGTAAAAGGACCCCTGCGCCGCCAAAAGAAGCACAACCAGAGAAACCCCAAACCAGAGGACGCCTTCCCAGTTCCCCCTTCCTCCCTTCCTCCCTTCCACCATCTCGGCGCTCTCCATCCCCCCAGAATAAATCCCCCCTCCCTCCCCTCCACCCTCTTTTCCACAGAAACCCCAGTAGAAAACCCCAGTAGAAAACCCCTCCAGGGGTTTTGCGTAGGAAAAGCCTCTAGGCTTTTCATGGAAAACCCGCAGGGTTTTCCGGCATCAAAAGCCGAAGGCTTTTGATGCGCGAAACGCCTGGAGGCGTTCCCTACATGAAACGCCTGGAGGCGTTTCCTACATGAAACGCCTGGAGGCGTTCCCTACCGGCGTTCCCTACCGGTGTTCCCTGCCGACGTTTTCTAGCGACGTTTTCCAGGCAAAAAACCCCCAAATCCACCATCCCCCTCGCTAAGCTACCCCCCCTCAATTTCCTACCGAGGAGTCAACCAATGCGCAGCCATACCTGTGGCGAACTGCACCGCGAAAACCAAGGCCAACGTGTAACCCTCTGTGGCTGGGTCTCCAGCGCCAGGAACCATGGAGGCATTCTCTTCGTGGACCTGCGCGACCGTTATGGCGTTACCCAAATCACCTTCGACCCCGAGGCCGGGGGAACCCCCCCCGAAATCCTCGAACAAGCTTCCCGCCTTGGGAACGAAGACGTCATTCGGGTCCAGGGCCGGGTCGCCCTGCGCGCCGAGGGCCAAAACAACCCGAACCGCTGCACCGGAGAAATCGAAGTCTTTGCGGACCAGCTGGAACTCCTCTCCAAATCCGAGCCAAGCCCCATCGATCTCTCCGAAAAGAACGAAACCTCCATCGAGACCCGTCTCCGCTACCGCTACCTGGACCTCCGAAGGCCGAGCCTTCTCCAAGGCCTTGCTTTTCGCTCCAAGTTCTGTCACGCCCTTCGCGAGCATCTCCTGGGGCAGGATTTCATTGAGGTGGAGACTCCCATCCTGACCAGGACAACCCCCGAGGGCGCGCGTGATTACCTGGTCCCGAGCCGGATCCATTCGAACAAGTTCTACGCCCTTCCCCAAAGCCCCCAGATTTTCAAGCAGCTGCTCATGGTGGGGGGGGTGGACCGGTACTTCCAGATCGCCCGTTGTTTCCGGGATGAGGATCTGCGTGCCGACCGTCAGCCGGAGTTCACCCAGCTCGATCTCGAGATGAGCTTCGTCGAGGAGGAGGATGTCCTCCAGGTGGTGGAGGCTGCGGTGGTGCATGCCTTCAAACGTTGTCTCGGAATCGATCTCAAGACACCCTTCCCCCGTTTGCGTCACGAGGAGGCGATGGAGCGCTTCGGCAACGACAAGCCGGATCTGCGCTTTGGCCTGGAGTTGGTGGACCTCTCCGCATTGGTGGCTCGTACGGAGTTCAAGGTCTTCACCTCCGCTCTCGAAGCCGGGGGTTGCGTCAAGGCCATTCCCGTTCCCGAAGGGGCGGACCTCTCTCGAAAAGAAATCCAAGGGCTCGAAGAGGTCGCCAAAGAATACGGCGCTCGCGGCCTTGCCTGGTGCAAGTTGGGTGACGAAGGTCTCTCGGGTCCGGTCGCCAAGTTTTTCGCGGGGGATCTCCAGGAGGAGCTGATCGAGCGAACGGGTCTGAAACCGGGAGGCCTTCTGCTCTTTGGAGCCGGTGACCGGACGATGGTGCTCAGATCCCTGGCCGAAGTCCGAAACGCCCTCGGGAAAAAACTGGGGCTCACCCCGGAAGGGGAGTTCGCCTTCGCCTGGGTGACTCACTTCCCTCTCTTCGAATGGAACGAGGAAAAGCAGCGCTTCGAATTCAGCCATCATCCTTTCACCGCTCCCGAAGACTGGGACGTGGATTTTTCGAAGGACACCGAAAAGGTCGCTTCACGCGCCTATGACCTGGTCCTGAACGGATGGGAGCTGGGCTCGGGGAGCATCAGGATCCACCGACAGGATGTGCAGCAGCGGATCTTCGAATTCCTGGGAATGTCCCCCGAGGAAGCCCAGGAAAAATTCGGATTCCTCCTCAATGCCTTCCGTTATGGAGCCCCTCCCCATGGGGGCTTCGCCTTCGGCATCGATCGGATCGTCACCCTTGCCCTGGGCCTCGACAGCATCCGGGATGTCATCGCCTTTCCGAAAACGGCCAGTGCCGCCTGCCTCATGACAGATGCGCCTTCCCCGGCGGATCCTGCCCAACTCGAAGAGCTGAAGATCCGGCTCATCCCAAAGAAGGAGGAGGCCCAGGCCTGACTTGTCCCGGGGGCCGATGGACGGTGAGCCCTGGAAGGA
>DROQ01000004.1 GCA_011321845.1 Planctomycetota bacterium
GGAATTCCGCGAGTTTTCGGGGGGAATCGGGGGGAAGGGGGGTGGGAAAAAGGGTGAAAATTTCTTGGGTTGGGGGGTGGGGAAACGCCTGGAGGCGTTTCCTACATGAAACCCCTGGAGGGGTTTCCTACATGAAACCCCTGGAGGGGTTTCCTACTGAAAACCCCTGGAGGGGTTTTCTACTGAAAACGTCTGGAGGGGTTTTCTGCTGCTAAGGGAGGAGGGTGCGGAGGAGGCGGCTGCGGCCTTTGGAGAGCTGGAAGAGGAGGGGGGCGCCTTGTTCGTGGGCGAGGAGAGGGTCGTCCCCCTTGAGAGAACCGTAGAGGGTCAGGACTCCAAGGTTTTTGCCATGTCTGCCCTGGGTGGGGGCGGGGCCGAAGAAGCGCAGAGTGGCGAGGAGCGGAGGCTTGGAAAGCTCCTCGAAGGGGCCGAGGGGGAGGGCGGCGCGAAGACGCTTGAGAGAGTCGAGGCTGTCTTGGAAGTCGGGTTCGGGGGTGCCGTCGCGCAGCCAACCCTTTTTGGGGTCGGCGCGGAAGAGGACCTTGTGGGAGCCTCTCTCCACCAGGACCTCTTGAACGGGTTGGGTGCCCAGCAACCGAAAAGCGATCCGCTCCGCATAGGTCCACCATGGTTTACGGAGGTAGGGAAAGGGCCTGGCATCCACCACGAAGACCAGGGACTCCCCGTCCCTTCGGGCGAGCAGCCGCTTGCCATCCCGTTTGAGGGACACCCTCACCTCGGGGGCACGGACCTGGGGGCCGGGAACCAGCCGGATCTCCAGATCGGGGGGTTGGAACAGGCCGAGGGCCTTCTTGCCCTCCTCCCCCTGGAGGAGTCCCTGGACCCGGAGATGTCGCAGGGCCTGAAACAGGTCCGAAAGGGGGCCAGGCTCTCCCTGGATGAGGAGAGGTTTGAGGAGGCGGAACCCGCCCTCCTCCCCATTGGACTCGAGGACGAAACCGGGGAGGTTCTTCTTTCCCTCGGGGAAGCCCTGGCTTCCCCCCGGCCGCCGGAGATGGACTCGCCTGGCCTTGACAGGGTCGAAGGTCCAGAGAACCTGGTCGATCAGGGACTCGATGGGTTGCACCAGGCTCCGTCCGAGGGCCTTGGGATCCAACTCGAGGAGATAGGGGCGCCCCTCCCTCAAGCCGAATACCGTCGTGGATTGGTCGGGAAGCCCGAGCAAGCGGTTCTTCTCCACCGAGGGAAGCAGGTCGCTGATCATGACCTTCTCCCTCCCCAGGCTCCCTTGCAACTCGACGCGGAGCCAGGGATCCTCGAAGAGCTTGGGGTTCATGTCCTTGGTGCTCCGGAACCGGTCGGCACGGACCGAAAGGAGGCGCTTGAGCAAGTTGCGCACAGCGAGAGTTCCCGCCCGGGCCCGAAACGGTTCCAGGATCTCAAAGCCATAGCCCTTGACCCGAATGCGGATCTTCATGCGTGCCCCCGCTTTGGGGCGCCGATCGAGCAGGATTTCGCTGACCCCCTCCAAGCGATTCCGAAAGAGATAGGGGTTTCGCACGTCATCGAGGTTTTGCCGGAGCAGGCTCTCCAAGCCGAGGGGCGCGCGGTAGATGTCCCCCCCGATTCCGACGAAGGCCATCCCCGGCACGACGTCCTCCCCACCGAGGGCCAGCTTGATTCGCTTCCGCTCCCCGCGAACCTCGATCCAGCCCTTGGGCTCCTCCAACCCGCACTCCTTGAGAAAGCCCGTGGTCACCTCCTTCTTGGGGCGGACCAACTCCTTGCTCATCCCCGCGAGGCTGTTGAGGATGGTCCGGATCAGCGATTCGTTGGCCTCGTCCAGGATGGGATCCACAATCCGCCATCCGCTCCCTTCCCGAACAAAACGAAAATAACGGATCCCCGAACGCTCCCGGAGGATCAGCTCCCTCGGTTCCTCCTTCTCGAGACCCTGGAGGAGGGCGCTGCGTTTTCCCGTCTCGCCGTTCTCCCCAGGCCGATCCCCCTTCAGGAAATAGAGCCCCAGCAGGACCGCGGCGAACACAAACAGGATCGGAAGGGACTTTTGTTTCATGACCGTCTCCTCCAGAGGAGGACAAAGAGGGCGAGGAACAGAAAGATGGCCGGGACCGAGTAGAGAACCCACTTGGACCTCTCCCGGGCCTGGGGAGAAACGTCCATGTGCTCCCGGGCGAGAGAGAGGGTTCCCGTCCGCACGAGGGTACGCTGATGGGAGAGCCAGCGCACGAGGGAAAGGGCGAGGTCGAGGTTGCGTTCCAGGAGCTGCTCCCCGTTCTGGAAGGCCAGGCCCGAGACGAGAATCAAACGCCCCTCTCGCTCCTCCCCCACTCTCTTCGTCCCTTCGTTCTCCGTCCCTTCTTGAAGCCCCGTCTTGGCATCCAGAACCACCGCGGCTCCCACCGTCTTGACCCCAAGTTCCGCTTCGCTGGCCGGCCGGAAATCGGGCGCGCGCCCCTTGGGCACCTCCTCCTCCCAGGCAAAGGGATGGGTGGAGAGCAGCCGGGTCACCCGGGTCTTGGGGACCTTGGCCCCCCCCTTGGAATCCTTGGGGGCGAGGATGTCGATGGCCCGGGCCCAGCGCAGGACGAAGGACTCCCCCCGCCGCCGCAGATCCTTGGTCGCGGGATGAGTCCCGTGGATCCCCGAGGAGATCTGCAGCGAGAGGCACTCCTCTGTCCCGTAGGAGGGCAGCCCTCCCGAGGGATCCAGGATCCCGTTGCAGAGCAGGGCCGAGCGAAGCCGAAGCCCCAGAGGTCCGAGCAGCGAGGCATAGCTCTGGGTCTCCGTCCCCAACCAGTAGCCCTCCGTCATCAGGACCCTCCCCCCCCGCCGAAGGAAGGCCAGGATTTTGCTCGCGTGCCGCTCGAACAGCGGCCTCTTGGGCTGAAGGATCAGGAGAAGGCGGCAATCCTCGGGGACCCTGCCTTCCTTGTCGAGGTCGAGGACGCGGTTCTCGAAACCGTTCTGAGCGAGCTGGCGCCCCAGGTCCGCGTAGCCGGCGCCGCTCCCGTCCGTGGGCAGGCCCTCGTCATGCCCCGTCAGCCAGCAAGCCAGGAGGTTGCGATCATGCAGGAGCCCCCCAATGGCGCTGGAGATGGCCGCTTCTCCGGGGAAGGAGCGCAGCACGGGCACGAGGGGTTGACCCGGGAGGGGCTTGTCGGGAGGAAACTCGATGTCCGCAAGGTCCGTGAGAATCCCCAGGATCCGCTTTCGCGCCCCCAGCTTGAGAACGATGGTGTTGAAGCGCTTGACCCCCAGCTCATCCCGCGCTTGCCGACTGGATTGGATCTCCCTGTAGAGGTCGTGGTGCACCACCCGCACCTTGTCCCCCCCCAGGTAGCGCAGCCGGTCCAACAAGTCCCGCGTCAGCTCCACCACCTGGCGCTGGATCCGCGCCCTTGGATCCCCCTTGGGAAACTGCAGGATGAAACTGTGGATCTCCAGAACGTGGGGACCCTTTCGAACCTCGGCGATCAGCTCCTTGGTCGAGTCGCTCAGAGTGAACCGAGCCCCCCGTGTGAGATCGAGCAGCGTCCGGAACTCCGGCTTGGTGAAGACCACATTGACCAAACCCCAGACCAGGAGGGAGAGGAGGACCACAGCAAGGACCCCCATGCCCGCCTTGAGCTTGTTCCAGACCCCGAAACTCTGCTTCATCGCCACTTCCTCGACTCAAGGGAACGAACCGTCAGGAAGAGGAAAAGCCCGGTGGTCGAGGCGTAGAACACCAGTTGGCCCGTGTCGATCAACCCGCGGAAGAACCAGGAACCGAGATGACGCACGACCTGGAATTGTCC
>DROQ01000005.1 GCA_011321845.1 Planctomycetota bacterium
CCAAGCTTACAATCCCGATGGGGCCGTCCAACCCCAACCGACTCAGCGCCCCCCTGGAACTCCAATCAATTGGGCTATAGCCGAATTGGCGGCAACAAAGTAGCTTGCCACGGCCTGAGTCGAGACCACCAATAGAACAACCCAACGCTCCGAAGGTGTTGTAAGTGAGGAATCTTCCATCAACCCCATCAGGTGAGACGTCCCCTCGAGAGCAGTTGGCGCTTGGGGCATCTGCTTGAGAATGTTCGGAACGAAGCCGAATTTCTTCTCGATGCTGCCGAGAAGGGCCCGAAAACCTTCAAGGGGCGTCTTGTGTGTGAAGTGGTGCGTCGATAGGCATGATCATGTCTCCGTTTGAACTAAAAATTGGCCAATATTTTACGAGCTTAACCATTTACTTGCTTTTTGCAAGTTATCGTTCTATGTTTCTCAAAGTTGGGGCCGTCTGTTTTCTAGGCAGCCTTCTTCCTTCCAAACAGTCCAACCTTCCGACAAGGAAACGCATCATGCAGAAACTCAGAGAACTGAAGACCCATAAGGGCATTAAGCTCACCTCCGTAGCCAGCGAGATAGATATCGATGCTCCTGCAGAGGAAATCTGGCAAGCGCTGTTGCACTATGGCGACGTTGCCAACTTCCATGCGGGCGTCGAGGCTTCAAAGCCCGCAAAAAACTGCGGTCCCAAAGCCGCCTTGGGGGCCGTGCGGACCTGCGACGTCCGAGATGGAAGGCGCGAGATCAAGCTCGTAGAGCGCATCACGGAGTTCAACGACGGCCACTCCTACAGGTACGAAGTCTTCGAATGGGAGAACTTCCCTCTCAAGGTGATGTTTTTCGGTTTCTCGATCGTTGAGAAAGATGGGGGAAAGCGAGCTCTCCGCCTGATCCAGAATTACCGGCTCAAGCCTGGCTTCATGTCAAGTCTGATGAAATGGAAGATCCGGCAAATGCAACACCGCATTTTGCTCGGGTACAAACACTACATCGAAACCGGGGAAAAGAACGTCCCGATCAAGGATTTGGTATCTGCAAGCGGACGTGCCGTCCGGTCTGTGGCACCACATGGATGACACGGGGCAGGTTGCAATGAATAATCGATATTCACCCAGTCGGGTAACGGCCCCTCTTTCCGAGCAACCGGGAACCAAAGCCAAGGGGGGAGCTGTCGACGCAACTGATTGATAATAGTAAGGGGTCCTTCCTTCGCTGCACGGGGAAGGGCCCTGCTGGCTCAACCCTGGTTGCCGGAGAAACAGCGGGGCTGGGTAGTACCTACTTTTCCCTTAGCCCCAAGGCCCGGAGTTAAATGTGTGCTCGAAAAGGGCAACACAGTGAACCGATTTGATCCTCATTGATCATTTTCCTCTTAGGTTTGCACTAAATTCGCACCTTGGAATAGGTTGATCCAGGCCCGCAAGGCAAGCGTTCCTACCCATCCGTCCTGGCGGGATGGGGACCAAATCCAGAAGGGCGCATCCGGGATTTTTGGGAAAAACCGGGGAGGGGATGCTGGGGGAGGCTAAGATCCTCCCCCCATGAGGATCGGGAACTGGAAACTCTTCCCCGTGGAGACGGGGCGTTTTGCGCTGGATGGTGGGGCGATGTTTGGAGTCGTGCCCAGAACCCTCTGGGAGAAGAAGAATCCGCCCGACGAGCGCAACCGGGTGCCCATGGCGCTCCGGGCCCTGCTGGCGCGCAAGGTGGACCAGTCGGGGGCCTTCACCGGGCAGAACCTGCTCGTGGACACAGGGGTCGGGGACAAATGGAGCCCCAAGCTGGCGGACATCTACGCCGTGGACCACAGCCAGCTCTCGATCGAGCGGGGCCTGGCCGAACATGGGCTCAAAGCCTCCGACATCACCCAGGTCCTCCTCACGCATCTTCACTTCGATCACGCGGGGGGCGCGACCCGCAAAAGGGAGGACGGAAGCATTGTGCCCACCTTCGAGAACGCCACCTACTATGTGCAGAAGGGCAACCTCGAATGGGCCCGCAATCCCACCGAAAAGGACCGCGCCAGCTACCTGCCCGAGAACTGGGAGCCTCTGATCGAAGCGGGGGTCCTGGAGGTGATCGAGGGGCAGGGGGAGTTCCTTCCAGGCATCGAGCTGATCCTCTCCTTCGGACACACGGACGCGATGCAGCTTCCCCGCTTTCACGACAAGGGCCAGAGCCTGCTCTACTGCGCGGACCTGGTCCCCACCGCCTCGCACATCCCCATCCCCTGGGTCATGGCCTACGACAACCGGCCCCTCGTGACCATCGAGGAGAAGAAGTCCATCCTCCCCCGAGCCGCGGCGGAGGGATGGTGGCTCTTCTTCGAGCATGATATCCAAGGCCCTGCGGCCCAGGTCGTCCAGGGACCCAAGGGTTTTCACGCGGGCGTCCGGAGCGACCTGGGGAGTGGCTCCGGGGATCTCGCGGACTGACTGGGGTCTCCCGATGAACACCCCCATCCCGATCTCTTTCTTCGAGAAGCTCGCCGGCATGCTGCCCCAGGAAGGCGAACGCATCCTCCTGGCCTGCCCCCCGGGGGAGTTGGCCCCGGTGGCCCAGCCCTGCCTGGAGGCGGTCGGGGAGAGCGGACGCTGCCTTGCGCTGGTACGCGGCGAGCCCTTCCTCCACGGCCTCCTCCCCCGCCGCCTGGAGATCCTCGACCAGGACCCTGGTCGGCCGGAAGGGATCCAGGGGCCCTTCGACCTGGTCCTCGTCTTCGGCTCCCACCCCTTTCTCCGCCTCAGCCTCCAGGAGGCGCTTCGCCCCTTCTACGACTGCCTCCGGCCGGGGGGGCGCATCGGCGTGGACATCCCCGCCTTCGGCTTCGACGCCCGGATCCTGGCCGCCCACCCCGACGCCGGACGCTGGGTGCTTCCAAGCCGCGGCGACCTCCACGGCGCTCTGAGCGGACTCGGTTTCCGTGAAATCGAGGTCAACCCCCACGTCGAACTGCGCAGCTACCCCGACCTGAACAGCCTGGTGGAGGACTTCGTCCAGCCCTGCCCTTTCGACTACGAAGGCGACCAGGGACAAAGGGTTCTCGAGACCTTCCGCGCCCAATTGGCCAGCGCCTTCCGGGGCAGCTCCGAGCCTTCGCTCGGGCTTCGGCGCATGCGGGCAAAGGGGCGGCGATGAATCTCCAGGTCCTGGACCTCGGCCACCAGCCCTACCTCAAGACTCTCCAGCGCATGCGCGAAATGGTCCAGCTCCGCGCCCGCGACGAGATCCCCGACTGCCTGCTCCTCGTCGAGCACGACCCCGTCGTGACCGCCGGGCGCCGGGCCGATCCCAGCGACGTCCTGGACCCAGGCATCGAAGTCGTCGAAATCGAGCGAGGGGGAAGGCACACCTACCACGGCCCCGGCCAACTCGTCGCCTACCCCATCTGCAAGCTCGAAGGCCGCGCCCGCGACCTCCACGCCTTCCTCCACCTCCTGGAGGACGTCCTCATCGCCTGCCTGGCCGAGTTCGGGATCCAAGCGGGGCGCAACGAGCTGGGGACCGGGGTCTACGTCGAAGGACGCAAGATCGCCTCCATCGGCATCGCCGTCCGCCGCTGGGTGACCTACCACGGCCTCGCCCTCAACGTCCGGACGGAGCTGTCGGCCTTCCGGGCCATCCGCCCCTGCGGGATCTCGGCCGAGTTGATGACGACCATGGCCTGGGAGCTGGGTGACAAGGCCCCCACCCTCCCCCAGGTGGCGGGAGTCCTCAGCCAGTGTTTCCGGGAGGCCCTCGAAGAGTATAAGATGCGCCGCGCATGAAGCATGCGGGCTGAGGGGGCTGAGGGGAAATCCTCGAACCTCCTCCTCAAACCTCCTCCTCGAACATCCCCGCTGAAAGGGATCTGAAAGGAATCTTCAAAGGACCTGATAAGGACAAGGCATGGTCGGACAAATCGACATCTCGGCGGACGGCGCCAGCATCACCATTCGTTTTCCCTACAGGGAGGACCTGGTCAACCTCGTGCGGGACCTCAAGGGCCGCCGCTGGGATCGCTCCGCCCGTGTCTGGCGCGTGCCCATCGAGGAGGTGGAGGCCGCCGTCAAACTCTTCATGCCCTACGGTTTCTCCCTGGCTCCCGAGGTCGCCACGGCCCTCGCCACCGGAGGCAAGGACAAGAATCTCGGCACGATCCAGGTCTCCGAGATCGAACAAAAATCCGATTCCCTCTCCGTCAGCGCTCTCAACTTCCGTGTGGCCGAACATCTGCGAGGCAAGTTCACCGAGCCCATCTGGGTCGTCGGCGAACTCGCCAACTTCGACAAGAAGAGCCGGAGCCGCCACCGCTACTTCGAGCTTGTCGAGCGGGATCCCGAGGAGGAGGAAGCACGGCCCCGCGCCGTCGTGAGCGCCGTCATCTTCGAAAAGGCCATGACCATCATCCGCCGCCGCCTCGCGCGCTATGGCGACGCCATCCAGCTCGCGGACGGAGTCAAGGTCCGTGTCCGCGGCAAGGTCGATCTCTTCGAAGCCCGGGGGCGCTACCAGTTCCTCATCGACGACCTCGACCCGAGCTACACCGTGGGCGAACAGGTCCTGCGCCAGGAGAAGATCCTCCAGGCCCTGAAAAAAGAGAAGCTCCTCGAGAAGAACAAGGCGCTTCCCCTCCCCCTCGTGCCCCTGCGCATCGCCCTCCTGACCAGCTTCGAGTCCGACGCCTACAACGACTTCATCCAGACCCTGGCCGCCCAGGACTTCGCCTTCGAGGTCACGGTCTACGACTGCTTCGTGCAGGGGGATCGGCTCAAATCCACAGTGACGAACGGACTCCAATTCTTCGCCGAGGACGCGGAAAACTACGACCTCCTCGTCATCACCCGCGGTGGCGGCTCCCGCACCGAGCTGGGGTCCTGGGATGACCTCGACATCGCCCGCGCCGTAGCCACCCACCCCCTCAAGGCCGTCATCGCCATCGGCCACGAGCGCGACCAGAGCGTCCTCGACGCCCTCGCCCTCAGCGTCAAGACCCCCACCGCCGCCGGCGAACTTGTCGTCGAGAGGGTGCGCGCCTACCAGGAAAAAATCGAGGACAGCTTCCTGGAGATCTGCGACCAGGCCGAGACCATCCTTCGCGAGGCCAAGCGCGGCCTACGCGACAAGGCCCGCGGCCTGGCCAACCTGGTCCGCGGCGGCATCGCCGGTCAGCGCGCCCACCTTGCCGGCGCCCAGCGCCGGCTCGGCCGCGCCGTCACCGAGCGCTTCCAGCGCGAAGAGCTGAAACGGGTCCAAAAAACCAGGGACCTCCTCCACCAGACCTCCCGCCTCTTGAACCAAACCGAAAACAAACTCCTCCTGCAGGAAACCAAGCTCAAGGCCTACGACCCCAAAAGCGTCCTCAAACGAGGCTACGCCTGGCTCCGCAACAAAGACGGAAAAACCATCCACTCCGTCCAACAAGTCAAAAAAGGCGACCTCCTCGACGCCACCCTCGCCGACGGCCACCTCCCCCTCAAAGCAGAAAACCCCTCCGAGGATTTTAAGTAGAAAACGTCTCCAGACGTTTTGGTAGGAAACGCCCGTAGGAAACGCCCGTAGGAAACGCCTCCAGGCGTTTCA
>DROQ01000006.1 GCA_011321845.1 Planctomycetota bacterium
CCTTCTGGAGCCTACCCAATTTATCCTGGGGAGTTTCGTTGGCTCTATTGGTCAGGAAACTCCTCGGACTATGAAATCTTCCATTTCCGTCAACAGAACGGCAGTGAGAATCCACATAAAGTCATCATATATTTCGATGACTGGTGTCGATCCCAGAAGGAGGATGTTTTTTACCAAAAAGTTTTTTCAACGAATGGGAAAGCTCGGCGTTATTTCTTGGAACATCGATTTCTTTCTGGTCCACCCGCAAAAATGACACCCTGGTCCAATAGCCTTCTCGGTTCCAATTGGCAATCCATTTTGACATTGGTAAGCGGCCAATAAGGCAACAATTATTCATCCTTCGGGGGGTTACTCCCCCGAAGCTAGGAGAAGAAATAATGAAAGCAATCCTTTGTTCCTTTGCAACTCTAAGTTTCATTGGGTCCCTTTTCGGGCAAACCTACCTGCCAAAATGGAAGGAGTTTCCGGATCAAAGGATTGTTCTGCGAGGGGGTTATGCTTTTGATCCCATCCGCAATCGGGCTGTTTTCTTTGGCGGTGGCTGGAGGCAGTATAGTCAGAAATATTTGCCACCCATTTCCAAGAAAACGCGGGAATACGATTTTAAATCAAATCGGTTTTTGCTCCGGGAAACAAAAAACCATCCTCCCCCCTTAGTTAATCCTGGGATGGCTTGGGACCCCAATTTGAAGGGCGTCCTTTTATTTGGGGGGTCAATTAATGAAACCTTGAAATTGTCCAACCAAACCTGGTTTTATGATGGATTGGATTGGAAGCAATTGAAACCCAAACATGTTCCTCCCAAACGTTATGCTATGACTTTGGCAACGGATCTCATTCGAAAGCGAGTGGTGATGTGGGGGGGAGCGGAGCATTTTATGACCTTTGGGGCTCCGCCCCCAACTCTTCGAGACACATGGGAATGGGATGGTAGAGATTGGATCCAAAAATTCCCGAAAATCTCTCCTACACCTAGGTTCGGGTTCGATATGGTTTTCCTCCCCGGGAAGAACCAAGTCTTTCTGTACTCAGGATATCGAAACTCTTTTGGCGCTTATTCAGACCCTATTCCCTGGTTTTGGGATGGGAAGAATTGGGAAAAGGGGACGGAACCCAAGCAAAAACTTTTTGTCAATCGACAAACACCCTTTTATAAGCCTAGGCGGTATCTGGCCACCAACCAATTGGATAGGAAAGTATATATCTTAGCCTACGAAAAAGGAAATAGGTACCATGGTGGAAGGACCCATTTGTTTCGTTGGGAAAATCAAGATTGGAAAGAGGTTTTACATCCTAGGTTCCCTTCTGATTTTGGGGCGGAACATTTTCTTTCCACTTCCTGGGGAGTTGTCTGCTTTGGTGGGTTTTTAAAAAGCGGATATCTAAGAGGGGACATCTATGGGCTTCGCTTTGATGGTAAGGCACTTTTTCAATTAAAAGGGCACCTTTATCCCAAAGGTCCACGTTCGGTCGTCTATGACAAAAAACGCGACCAAGCGCTTTTTATTGATTCTTTTGATTTTTCTCTCCCTGGGAAGCCCTATACCGCGACAGCAACCACCTGGGCATTGAGGGGTAACGCATTTGTTCCTCTCCAACGGGGCGATCCCAAAGGTCCTTGGATCTATGGGGATCCACTTACGGTCTTCCATGAGGGTTTGGGGGAACCCTTTATGGTAGAGGCGCGTCGGAAGACGTATTGGGGGGAACCGAAGCGACAGACCTGGCTTTGGAACGGGAAGGGCTGGATCGCCCAATTTGCCGGGAACCCCTTGATGACCCTACCCTTGGCCTTGGCTTATGACCGAGATCGAGGGACTCCTTTGATTCTGGATGCCCAGGGTTACCTCTGGGACTGGAGACCCAAGAAGGGGTGGAACCGTATTCCAAAGAGTAAGACACCTATTGCTCCCAATCCCTATGTGATGAAGATGGCTTATGACCCCTCGCGGAAAAGGCTGGTACTCAATGGACTTGGGAATGGAGAACTCTATGAATGGGATGGAAAGCAGTGGTTTACCTTAAAACCTTCACCCGCGCCTTCCCCCCGGTATTCAACCTTGACCTATGTCAAGGAATTGGGGGGGATTCTCATGGTGGGAGGGGAGGCCCGTAACCATACGATCGCTCTTCGAGATGCCTGGGTCTGGAACGGCAAGTCCTGGAAGCAGCTCAATTTCCTTGTAGATAACGAGATGATGGAACTCGATTTTTGGAAGATTTGCTTCGACTCAAAGCGAAGGCGCCTCCTGGGAGCCCTTAATACCCGTTATGATCCTTTAACCTCCGTCCATTCTGCTCTCTTGGAACTCCCCTTCCCCAACCTGGAACTGGATCCTCCATTGGTCCGTACGGGAGGGCGGATTACCTTGGATGGGCGCTTGAAGGGCCAGGCTGGAAACCTCTTCGTCCTCCTGTTTTCGGATGGGCTTTGGCCAGGGATCGAACTCAGCCCGATCGCGGCTGGTGGGAAGAGCTTGATTTTCCCCTTGAAGCCCTCCTCCTTCTTTGATGTGAGCCTTAGGGCGGGATTGCAGTCCATTGTGGATCGGCAGGACAACGTCAAGTGGACTATTCCCATTCCCAATGTCCCGGCATTGTTCGGGAAGCAAATCTATTGGGCGGGTTTAACGGTCAATCGCCAGGGGAAGGTGGGGATGGTCACCAACCCGGTCCGAATGGAAATCGTCCGATGAAGCGAGTCTGGTTGGCGGTTCTGGGCTTGGCCTTGGTTTTTGCGGCCTATTTGCTTATTCCCACTCCCCTCCCCAGCGAGGGAAGGGAGAAAGGAAAGCCTCTGTCTCCTTCCAACGTGCTGGAAAAGAAGGAAAAAGAGGAAGGGAGGAAGACAAAACCTGCGGGCCGAGAGGAGCTGGGGCAGACCCTGCTTCGTGTCTCCATCGTCGATCCCAAAGGAGGGCTTTTGTCTGCCCGGATGACTTGGATCCAGGGCTCGATTCCTCCCCAGGGGCCAGAGCTGTTGATGGACGCTCCTTATTTGAAGAGGGAAAAGGACTTTCCTCTCATGAGGCGTGGTACTGTAGGGAAGGCTCCCTTTGCGATCTCCCTTCCCGGCCCCATGTGGGTGTGGCTGAAGCTGGAGGGTAAGGATAGGGAGGGAATCGCTTTCCGCATCTTTCGGATGGTCTCTCCTTTTCGAGGGACCAAGAACCTGACGGTTCACTTCGATCCGGGCTTTCGGACGATCCATGTTTTCCTGATGGACCTGGAGAAAAAAGGTCAATTGGGGGAACAGAAGGTTCAATTGTTCGAAGGACCCGCAACGGGGCCTGGCGCTCTCGTCCGAAAAGCGAACGGGGTCAGCAATGCCTTCGGCTACCTTGCCTTTTCGGGCTTGAGGGAAAAGGGTTATTTGCTGGTGGGGCCGGGGGCTACGATCGATGACAAGGTACCTTATACGGCCAGAATCCTTTTCCCCGAGGGAATCGGGCCGAGCGATACTTTGGTGGCTCTTGCTCCCAAGGGGAAGCGGAGAAAGGTCCGGTTCGATCTCAAGGTCTCCCAAGCTTTTCCTTCCCTGCGACGGCCGCCCAAGATCTTTCTGCGTCCTCTCGATTCCCCCCTGGGTGTCCGGCTCTTCTCGAAAGGTGTTCTTCGAAAGGGCTCCAACCGCTTCGAAATGGAAGTCCCGCCCGGGAGTTATGAGACCTACATTCTCCCCTTCGGGGTTCTCTCTTTTCCGAAAAACTTCCAGCGGATCGTAGTCCCTGAGGACCAGGATCTCGTCCTCAAGACCGAGTTGATCTCCAACCCCGACCAGACGCAGGTGGAATTGGAGGGGCTACTAGGGCACCAGGCACCTTTCTATGTGTATCCCCGCTTCGAGTTGAACCCTTTCGGTGTGGAGGAAGAACCAGGTTTTGCCTTTTTGGGACCCTTTCGTTGGCATGAACCCAAGGCACGGGTTGCTCTGCCCAGGCGTCCTTTCCGCTTGATGGTCCTCGCAGCCGGAAACTGCCGTTTCTCCACAAAGCTGTTCCGCCCACCTTTCCCTTCCCATTTGAAGGTCTCTCTCAGGGAAGGGACCTTGGTGGAATTGAGCGTGGACCCTCAAAAAACTCCTCTTGCCATGGTGGAGGGACCCTTGGAAGTGATCGTGCGGGACTCCCTGGGCACCCTCCGGCATTCTCTGAAGCGAAAAATTCAGCGTATCGGAGGGGTGACGCTGGTCCGTTTACGGGCCTCCATCGTGGTCCCAAAAGGAGAGTCTGTTCACTTTCAAATCGTAAGAAGAGGCAAGAATCGCGTTCTTTTGGAAAAGTCTTTCCGAGGGGAGGGGGAGATGGCCACCCTGACGCTTTGAGAACCTTTTCGGCCGCCAGGCACTCCGCCCCGCGGATGTTCCCAAAAAGAGATGCAGGTGCGGTGGCCATCGGGAATCGAAAGGTTTTTGCTGAGGTCTACCCAAGATAAGTTCGGGCTGATCCCGGAATCCTCCCAGGGCTTTGGCCGACTTCGCCGAAGGCGCCTGAGGCCAAAGCCTTTGGAGGATTCCGGGCCGGGCGGAGAAAGGGAGAGCCCCAGCAGGAAGAGCAGGTTCGGGATAAGGTCGGCCCGTACCGTCCCGAAGACGAACGGCTAAGGCTTCTCCAAGCCCGCCACCCTTCATGGGGGTTCACCACCTACGAGCGTTCCCAGGGGATGTCTTCTCTTCCCTTGCGGAAGTTGGCCAGGCGGGCGAGCACGAAGAGCAGGTCCGAGAGACGGTTCAGGTAGACCAGGATTCGATCCGGGATCTCCTGGGTTCGTTTGGCCTTCCAGGCGAGGCGCTCTGCGCGCCGGGCAACAGTCCGGGCCAGGTGGAAGAGGGCGGCCTCGCGGGTTCCCCCCGGGAGGATGAAGCTCTTCATCTTGGGGAGGACCTCCATGGCCCCGTCCATCCAGGTTTCGAGCGCCGCGGTTCTTTTCTCGAGGATGCCTTGGGTCTTATTGCCCCCGGGAGTCGCAAGGTCGCTTCCGAGTTCGAACAGGTCCCGTTGGAGTTGACGCAGCCCTTCCTCCGTTTCTTTTTCCAGGTCCTCGCAGAGGATGAGGCCGAGGATGCTGTTCAGCTCGTCCACCGTTCCATAGGCGTCGACCCGAGGGTCCTCCTTGGGGACTCTCGTCCCATCGAAGAGCCCTGTTTCTCCCTGGTCGCCGGTTTTTGTGTAGATCTTCATGCTGGCTTCTTCCCGGGCAAGGCCCGCTTTGTTGAAATAGGGGCTCTCGTTTCCGCCCCGTCTGCCATGGGCAGCTGGGCCATCCTATCTCCGGTGGGTGTTTTCATGAATCGCCAACTTAGCTCTCTCTCCCTTGTCCTGGTCCTCTCGGCTCCACTGTTCGGGCAAAATTCGTTCTCTTTGACCCACTGTGGGGGGGGGATCGGAAAAAGCCTGACCGTCGAACTCAAGAAGGGCCCCAGACTCCGCCCCTACTTCCTCCTCACCTCCATGGTTCGGATGAACCTCCCCCTGAGGCTGATCGACCCCAACGAGACCCGTTCTCTCGGGCTCGGCTTGGAGCTGCCCTTCCTCTGGTTCAAGGGCTTGCTTGGCCCCACCGGATCCACCACGCTGATTCTCCCCGTCCCCAACGATCCCAACCTTTTGGGCAGGGGCGTTCTCCAGCAGGCTTTTACCTTCCCGGGTAAGGTCAGCTTCTTCGATGCCATCTCGAACCTTTCCGCCGTCATGTTCGAGAATGTCGGCGCTTTTCGTCAGCCGAGCCAGATCATGGGCCATCAGCGCTCCTATGCGGAACGGATCCCACTGGGAGGGGGACAGACTCTTGTGGCGGGTGGAGGAAACGGCGGGTTCCTCTCCCTCGTCGCCACCCGCACGACCGAGGTTTTCGATGAGCTGACGCGCAAGTTCAAGCCGGGTCCCTCGATGAACGATGTCCGCGCCCTCGGCACGACCACCCCCCTCCTCGACGGGCGCGTCCTCATGGCCGGGGGGGTGGACGTCCAGAACGATCCCCAAAAGGCCTGTGAGGTTTACGACCCCAAGAAGAATGCCTTTGTGCGCACCGGGGCCATGGCCTTCAAACGCATGGGCCAGGCGGCCACCCGGCTCAAGGACGGGAGGGTCTTGGTTACGGGCGGGCTCTCCGACCTCAACAACCAGCTCAAGGCCCTCGGCTCCGCCCTCAAGGAGAGCGAAATCTACGACCCCAAGACCGGCAAGTGGACCCGAGGCCCCAACATGAAGATTCCCCGGGCAGGGCACATGTCCATGCTCCTTCCCAACGGCAAGGTGCTGATCGCCGGTGGGATCACCTGGAAGTCCCTGTTCTTTATTCGGATTCCCTCCATCACCAAGACCTGCGAGGTTTACGATCCCAAGACCAACACCTTTTCCTCCGCCCCATCCATGTTGACCGAGCGGGCCGTGTTCCAGTCGGCCTTGATCGGCTCCAAGATCTATGTCGCGGGAGGTTCCTCGGGCTCGATCACGAGCGGGGGCGCCCCCACGAACAAGGCCGAGGCCTATGACCTGGTCAGCGGCAAGTGGACTGCCATCGCCTCGATGCGTTCGGCGAGGGGGCTCGCGACCTCCTTCGTGGACCGCAGGGGGCGGTTCGTGAATCTCGGGGGCGCCCAGGGGAGCCTGCTGAGCCCCAAGCCCATCAAACTCTCTGAATGGTTCGACCCCAAGACGGGTAAATGGACCGCCCTCCCCAACCTTACGATCGACCGGGCCGGATCCCTCGGTTTCGAGGCGATGGCCTGCGGTTGGGTGGTCATGGGCGGTGGGAGCGGGATCTCCGGGCAATCCACCCGTAGTATCGAGATTTTTTTACCCCGTTGAACCCGTTACCCCGGCCGAATGGCCCGACTAGTCAGGTTGTGCCTGGGGCTTAACCCCCCGGGCTGTACCGAACCGAAATCAGGGTCTTTTTCGAGGGCTGAGTTTTCGAGGGTTGAGTTTTCGAGGGCTGGGTTTTTGGGGACTGAGTTTCCGAGAACTGGGCCCTCTCCTGAGATTTCGGGTAGATTGGAGAGTGTATCCTTTGCCGTGCACCCCCCTTTGTTTCGACCTTGTCGATACTGGAGCAATGATGAAAATCGCCGGACGCTGTGTTTCAAATCTGTTTTTGCTGGGGCTCAGCCTGCTACTTCTCTCCTCCACCCTCTCTGCCCAGTCCCAAGCCATTTTCCCCTCCTGGGCCAAAGCCAAGGGGAACAGCCAGAACACGCTTCCCTTCGCGGGTGCGCCGATGCGCTACCAGCAAAAGTACTTGGCCTCGGATCTGAAAAAAACCATCAAGGGAGGAGCGGTCCGTCTGGTCGGTTTGAACTTCCGTTCCAAGACCAGGGGATACACGGGCAAGTCGGTTACCTTGGAGATCTATCTGGCCAAGGCCCCTTCGCTCGTGACTTCGGTGTTCGAATCCAACCTGATCCAGAAGGTCCTGGTCGTCCCCAGGACCACCTTGAATCTGCCCTCCTCCGGGACGCTCAGCTGGGTCCTTCCCATCCCCTTCAAGAGGAATTACACCTGGGACGGTCAGAGCGACCTCATGATGGAAGTCCGGATCTACAAGAACGGGAACAACAACAAGCCCTTCCTTTACTTCTTCGACTCGGTGGTGGGCGGACCCACCGAGCGGCTCTACGCCACGGGCGCAACCTCCACTTTTGCGCAATTCCGGCAATCGGGTTCGGGGCTCGTGACGCGCTTCGATTTCATTGGAGGGGCCGTCGTTCCCTATGGCAAAGGCTGCGTTGGGGACGGCAATGTGGTGCCCCAGGCTTCGGTGCGCGGAGTTCCTGTCCTGGGCAATACGATCTTGATCGACCTCACTTCCGCTCGTCCACAGGCGGCGGCCGTTTTCCTCCTGGGCGCGAGCAAGACCAAGTGGGGGACCTTTACCCTCCCCATCGATCTCACGGTCCTGGGTGCAAAGGGTTGTTCCCTCCTGACGGGTCCGATTTTTTTCATCCCCACGACGACCATCGGGGGGGCTCCAGGAACAGGGACGGCGAGCTTGAAGGTCCAGATCCCTCCCATCGTTTCCTTGCGGGGCCTCAGCCTCTTCGGGCAGTGGATGGTGAACGACAAGGTGACGGGGCGGAGCTTTCCCTACAGCTTCTCCAACGGGATCGAGCTGCGAATTGGATAGTTCGATCCTGCACGGGGTTCTAAAGAGCCCGTGCCAGGACCTCGGCGATATGAAGGACCTGGTATTCCTCGCCGAGCGCTCGTAGCCCGCTCAGGGTCCAGAGATGGCAGCCGGGGTTGGCCGTGATGAGGGTCCTCACTCCTGTGTTTTGGATGTCCTCGACCTTGCGGGCGAGAATGCTGCGGGCCAGCGCGGGTTGCTGCAGGCTGTAGATCCCCGCGCTCCCGCAGCAGTCTTCGGGGCGCTCCAAGGGGACGAGTTCCAGCCCCGGGATCTGGGCCAGGAGTTGCCGGGGTTCCTTGCGGATCCCCTGTCCGTGGCAGAGATGGCAGGGGTCGTCCCAGGTCGCTTGCATGGGAACGGCTTTCGGATCGAAGCCGAGTCCGAGCCCGACCAGGAACTCCGTAAAGTCCTGGACCTTGGAGGAGAAGGTCGATGCTTCGTCCATCCAGCTTGGGTATTCCTTCATGGCCGATCCGCAACCGGCGGAGGTCAGGATGATGGCGTCCAGATTCTCACCGAAGGCCCGTAGGTTGCGTTCCACGAGAGGGCGCGCCCGCTCTCTCAGGCCCGCATGAAGGTGGAGGGCGCCGCAGCAGCCCTGGTCGGCGGGAACATGCACCCGGCAGCCTGCCGCCTGGAGGACCCGGAGGGCCGCCCGGTTCACCCGCCCGAAAAGAGTCTCCATCATGCAGCCGGTGAAGAGGGCGACTTCGGCCCGCTGGGTCCCCTGGGGTTCGTAGATCCCTGGAGGGATGGGGCTGCGCTCTTTCCCCGCCGGCACCCTTGGGAGGAGGGCCATGCCCTCCTTCATCCAGCGGGGAAGGGGGAGAA
>DROQ01000007.1 GCA_011321845.1 Planctomycetota bacterium
CACGATCGGCATCAGCCTTTCTCCGGCCCTCACCACTTCCCTGGGGCTCGATACCCTGAGCATCAACTCATCCGGAAGCCCCTCAGCCTCCATCGCAGCGATCGACACCGCGATCAACACGGTTTCCAGCCTTCGTGGCACCCTGGGCGCCGCGCAGAATCGCCTCTCCTCCACCATCTCCAACCTGGGTGTCGCGGTCGAGAACCTCTCCGCCGCCAACAGCCGGATCCGGGATGTGGATGTCGCCAACGAGACCGCTCAGCTCACCAGGAACTCCATCCTGCAACAAGCAGCGATCTCGGTCCTCTCTCAAGCCAACTCCTCCCCGCAGGGAGCCCTCCAGCTCCTCGGCTAATCTGAGCCTCCTATAGGGAGAGACCCATCGGAAATCTCCCGAGCGAAAGCAAGGCCTCCCAGGGTGACCCTGGGAGGTTTTTTTGCGTACGGATTTCCCCCCGAAAAACAAATGTGTCGTTTTTAACCACATCAAGGCCCTTTCCAGGCCGGCCTTGAGACCCAATGCCGGATTCTTCGACACTTCAAGAACGACCATTGGGTCGAATGCCGCTCATCCCGGCACTTCATTTGGGTCAATCTACTTTAGCTATGAAAAGGGGGGGCTTGGACCATGGGTCTTCGAGTCAATACCAACATCGCGTCCATGAACGCACAACGTAATCTTGCCAGGGTCACCGAAAGTCTGAACAAGAGTTATCGCAAGCTATCCACCGGGCTCCGGATCACGACCGCGGCCGATGACGCGGCCGGCCTGGCTGCCTCCGAGCGCCTCCGGTCCCAGATTCGCTCTCTCGATCAGGCCAAGAGAAACGCCAACGACGGAATCTCGCTGGTGCAGACTGCGGAAGGCGCCTTGGAGGAGGTCAACAACCTCATGTCCCGCATGAGGGAGTTGGCAATCCAAGCCAACAACGGCACGGTGAGCGACACCGACAAAAAGACCCTGAACGAGGAGTTCACCTCCCTCGTAAGCGAAGTCAATCGAATCGCTCTTAGCTCCGAGTTCAACAACATCAAGCTCCTGGATGGTTCTTCGAGCAACCTGACCTTCCAGGTCGGCTTCGGAACCATCGGTGGAACGGACACCATCGCGGTGAGCCTCTCTCCCGCCTTGACCACAAGTCTCGGGCTAAGCGATTTGAGCATCAACTCCTCGGGCAATCCATCCGCTTCCATCGCGGCCATCGACACGGCCATCAACACCGTCTCCAGTCTCCGCGGCTCTCTTGGCGCGGCCCAGAATCGTCTCAGTTCGACGATCTCCAACATCGGCGTCGCCGTGGAGAACCTCTCCGCCGCCGAGAGCCGAATCAGAGACGTGGACATCGCCAAGGAATCGACCAACCTGACCAGGAACTCCATCCTTCAGCAGGCCTCGATCTCCGTCCTGTCCCAGGCGAACGTCGGCTCTCAATCCGCCCTTCGCCTTTTGTCCTAGCCCTCATGATCCGCGAACTCGAATCGAACGGGCCAGGCACACCGCTGCTGGGATGACTCCGTGGGATGGGACCATCCCACGGAGCGGGAAAAAAAGGGAGACCGGGCTCAATTCGCCCCAACTCCAAGCCGACAAAACAGAAGTTGGGGAGTGGGGCGTCCGCAGGGCTCCTCCCATTGCTCGCATCCATTGAAAGGAAGCCTATGCGCATCAACGCAAACCAAGCAGCACTTGCAGGTCAGAGAATTCTGAGGGCAAACGCCGAAGCGACTCAAAAGAACTTCAAAAGGTTGGCCTCGGGGATTCGTTTGACAACCGCCTCGGACGATTCCGCCGCGTTGGCTATGTCCCAACGTCTCGGAGCTGAAATCCGCTCCCAGGACCAGGCTTCCCGAAATAGCCTGGACGGTGTCTCCGCCTTGCAGACAGCCGAGGGAGCCTTGCAGCAGTCTTCGGACATCCTCGCCAGAATGCGCGAACTCTCGATTCAATCTTCCAACGGAACCCTGAACGACCAGGATCGCGCGACCATCAACCAGGAATACTCCCAGCTGAGCCAGGAGTTGGATCGGATCGCCAATTCCACCCAGTTCAACGGAAAGAACCTCCTGGACGGATCCCATTCCTCCCTTTCCATCCAGGCGGGATCAGGGACCAAGGCCGGAATCGACCAGATCGAGATCAAGCTCAACAAGGTCGATGCAGGATCCCTTGGAATTTCGGGGACATCCCTTGGCCCGGGCGGCGACCCCAAGGCGGCCATAGACGCCCTCGACAAGGCGATCGACAAAGTCTCAAACATCCGTGGGAGTATCGGGTCCTCCATCAAGCAGTTGGGAAGGAATGTTTCCACACTCGGCTCTTCAGTGGAGAGTCTCAAAGCCGCGAACAGTCGGATCCAAGACGCGGACTTTGCAACGGAAGTCGCTGAGAGAACCAGGCTCGCGATCCAGAAGAAGGCGGGAATCGCCGTTTTCAAAAGATCCAACGAGATGAAGAGCGCGGCATTGAACCTCCTTTAACCGAATCCGCGCTTGGGATCCTGTGAAACCTCCCAATAAAGAATTTGTGGGATTTTTCCGATAAGAGGGCTGGAAACCTAACATTCCTTCTAAGGAGGATGGGATGAGCAGTCTCAGCGGTATCAACTTTTCCGGCCTGGCCTCCGGTCTCGACTCGGGTTCGATCATTCAAAAACTGGTCGCCCTCGAGAGACGCCCTATTTTTTTCCTGGAACGTAAGAAAAAAACCTTTTCCAAACAAAAATCCCTTTTCAATTCTCTCCAGGAGAAGTTGAAGAACCTCCAATCGGCTGCTGACACCTTGAGAAAGGCCAGCACCATGATCTCCTACAAGGCGGAGACCGATAACGAAGGGTATGTAACAGTCAGCGCTTCGAGCAATGCGACTCCTGGATCCCACACCATCGATGTGAGTCAATTGGCAACAGCCGAAATCCGCAAAAGCAACGGGAAAGCGGACAAGGACACAACCACCTACGGGACGGGGCTCCTGAAAATCACGATCAATGGAACCCCCAACTATGTCACCATTGATTCCAGCAACAACACTCTCGAGGGGATTGCCACAGCCATCAACAACAAAGGAATCGACGTCAGCGCCCAAGTGCTGAATACAGGTGATCCCAGCAATCCCTACACCCTTGTCCTCAAATCCAAGAATGAGGGAACGAGTAACTCCTTCACGGTGGAAACCGATTCAGGCGTCGGGACTCTCAACACCCTCGCCACCGAAATCAATTCCAATGTAACGGCTGCCACCGACGCCAAATTCACTTTCGATGGAATCGCGATGACGCGGTCCAGCAACTCCTTTTCGGATGTCATTGACGGGCTCAGTATCACCCTCACCGGAATTCACTCGGACACAACGGCCCCCAAGGACACCAAGATCACGATCTCGGCGGACTCCTCGGCCACATCGGAAAAGGTCAAGGCTTTTGTGGACGCCTACAACGCGGTCCTCGAGTTCATCCAGGATCAGCAGAAGGTGACCCAGGTCGACAACGCCAAGGAAGGGGAAGCCAAGACTAAAACAAACCCCCTCTTTGGGGACAGCTCCCTGCGCGGCATACGCTCCACCCTCCGCAATCTGGTGGGCGGATCGGTCTCCACGGGAAACGAATCCTATAGTTTGCTCTCCCAAATCGGAATCGAATCCGACAAGGATGGCAAGTTGACCTTCAATCAGGGTGAATTCGACGACGCCCTGGCTGACGATCCCACGGCCGTCAAAAACCTCTTCACCGACAGCACGTCCGGCATCGCGAGCGTCATCTTCAACCAGACCGAAGACTATAACGACACCGTCGACGGCCTGATCAAGATCCGGATTGATGGCATCGATCGAAAGAACAAAGCCATCGATGAACAAATCCGACGCGCCGAAGAACATGTCAACAAGTACGAAGAAGAGCTTCGTCGTCGATTCTCCAACTTGGAGCTCATCATCGGTCAGCTCAACAGCCAGGGAGGCGCCCTGAACGCCTTGAACAGGTAGAACACCAAAGGATCCCCCAATGTCCTATACCAACGTTGCAACGAACTATCGGCGCAATGCCATCCTGAACGCGAGCCCCGAGAAGCTCGTAATCCTTCTTTATGAGGGCGCGATCCAGAAGCTGGAACGTGCCAAGATCCAACTCGGAACTCCGGGGCAAACCCACTCGCCCGAGGTGGGGGAAAACCTCGGAAAGGCCATGGCCATCATCGGAGAACTACGGGCGAGTCTGGATTTTGAAAAAGGGAAGGACATCGCCAAGCAACTGGATGGTCTCTACGAGTTCTGCATCGACCAGATCCACCACGCGAACGTTCAGAGGATTCCCGAAGCCCTCCAGCCCACCATCAAGGTCATGAAAACCCTCAAGGAGGCTTGGGATGAAATCGTTCCAGCATGAACTTGTTCCCCCTCAACTAAGGGATTTGGATCTTCTGGCAGAACTCTACCAGGAAGCATTGAAGGCGCTGGCCCAGGACGAAGTGGACGAAGTCATGGTTCTTCTGGACCAGGCGAATCCCATCCTCGCGGGGATGCAACTCCGGGACCGTAAGATGCGGGACGAAGGGGTGAAGGCCTGTCCCAAGCTGGGGGATCGCATTCGGGAGGTGCTGGCCCTTCATCGGCAACTCTTGACCACCTGCGGAGAGGAGCAACGCATCACCAAGGAAGCCTGCGGGAGGGTGGCGACTTCACGCAAGTTTCTCAAAGGCTATCGACCTCGCGCGGAGAATCTGGGGCAACTCCTGGATGGAGAGGGATGAGGGGAGAAAGGGAGGAATACGCTCCTTTCACCTCCCCACTTTTTTGAAGACCCCGTCATTCTCCTTGGCCATCCTGCCCATGAAGCGGTCGGGCCCCATCCCTCCCCCACCCTGGGGCATGAACCTCCGGGCCATGCGTGTGTCCCCGACAAAAATGGTGTTGATCCGGACATTCGCGCCGAGATTCCAGTCTCGAATCCTGTCCAGGATCGCCTGAGGATCCAGGATCTCCCCCACCGAGGGCATCCCATCGCTGAGGAGGAAGATCTCATCCACAGAAGAAGAATAACGGTCCCCCCGCCTCCGCAGTTCTTTGACGTGGAGGGCTTCTTTCATTCCGTCATAGAGAGCCGTCCCTCCGTTGGGATGGATTTTCTCCAGGTAGGCGAAGAGGGCCTTCTTGTTCTTTTGTGTTGCCTGGACGAGCCTTTTTCGCCACTTCTTGGTTCCCCCCGAAAAGAAGATGACATTGAACTTGGAGTCCACGGGGAGGCTCTTCACCGCCCCTCTTAGCTCCGACTTGGCCCGGTCCATCCGGCTCTCCCCTCCACCTGAGCCGCGTCCATCCCTCCCACGGGCCACCGTCCCACCCGGCAGAGGAAAGGCCATACTACCGGAGATGTCCAAGACGAAAACCACCCGCGTCCCTGTGATCGGGATTCCGAAAAAACCCTTCCCCGAAGTCCAACCCTTGGCCTTGTCCAGGTCCCTGACAGGGGCGAGGTGGAACTTTTCTTTGTTCGCTTCCCACCAGGCGACCCAGCGATCCACCTGGTCGACAGGAGCGAAAAAACCGGTGAGATCCATCAGGATGGCGTGAATCCTGTTCTTGAGTGTCCCTGAGAACTCCTTGGGGGACGCCTTCTTGGATTGCTTCAGGAGCCCGATCAAGAAGGGAACCGAAGCCTGCGAACGGATCGCTCCCAGGATGGGGACCAAGGAGATACGACTCCGCCAGTCTTTCAGAGAATCCAAGCGGTCGATGACCAGGGTCAAGGCTCTTCGAAGGTCCTTTTCCTCCGCCGGGGGGCGTTTGCCTTGGATCATTTCCAGGATCGCCCGCCCCACGCGCCTGAGGTCGGCGGGATCCTTGAGATCGCCCAGAATCGAGGCGACCAAGGCAATCGACTTGCCCGAGCCCATGGCCGCCAGGCCTTCGGCCGCTCCCACGCGAAGGTCCAAGTTGTTGACCCTGAGACAGCGCTCCAGGAGCTTGCGGTGGACAGGGTTGCGATAAGACCCGAGGACCGGAAGGAGAGCGGCGGCGAGCCGAGGCTCTTTGTGGGTCCAGACCTTTCCTCCCGGCGCTTTTTTGTCCGCCCGAAAGGACAAACCAGCCGACACACGATCCGCGACAGCGGCTTGGACTCCCGGGTTGGACCCCAGGCCTTTGAGAGAATCGGAGGCGGCCCGCCCGAAACGCCGGCCCCGTGCCCGAGCCTTGCCCCCCAACTTCAAAGAGACCTGAATCACCCGGATCAAGCGATTGCCGTCCTCGATCTTCCCCCGCCGGGCCAAGAGCCTGAACAATTCCCTGGCCTCCTCCATCCGGGTCATCCGGGCGCTTCGGAATCCCCGCATCAGGGCTGAGGGGAGCAAGGACCTCTTGGGGTAGAAACCCCACTCATCGGGGTTCAACCTCCCCGTCTGGAAAACCCTGATCCATTTTTGAAAGGCTTTTCCCAGGGGATCCTTTTGGGGGCCCGCAGGGGCGTTCGCTGCCAACAGGAGGGCAAGGGGGAGGGTAACTCCCAGGCGAAGGGGAGAAAGAAACCTTGCAATCATCGATGCCATCTGCGTCTTTGGTCCAGGCGAAGGAAAAAGGGGCTGTCCTCGTTTCCGAGGTTCATCGAGAGGAGGGGGATTGAGGGATAGAACCCAAGATTACCCAAAGTGACAGATTTCGTCCGGGAAAGTTTGGGCTTTTGCCAAAGACTGGACAGAAAAGGAACTTTCGGGAGAATGCTCCCTCCTTTTGCTTCCAAAGACCTACGCCGCAGGGCAGCCCCCCGGGGGAGAACGGGAGAGAATTTCGAGAATGCGCACAGACGGAAGGGCCTGGAACGCGGTCCGCAGCCCCAAAATAACCCGAGGATTCCCCTCCAACGCCCCCGGCTCCGTGCTGATCGAGGCCGGGAAAACGGTGGTCCTCTGCACGGCTTCCTGGACCGAACAGGTACCGGGTTGGATGGTTGGAAGCGGGAAAGGCTGGGTCACGGCCGAATATTCCATGCTCCCGGGCTCCACTCCGCAACGAAAGCAAAGAGACGGAAGATCCGGACGCCCCGACGGACGCTCGGTCGAGATCCAACGGTTGATCGGTCGTAGCCTTCGAGCGGGGATCGACCTCGCTGCCCTCCCCGAAATCAGCCTTTGGGTGGACTGCGATGTCCTCTCCGCCGACGGGGGCACAAGGACCTGGGCCATTACCGGGGCCTGGGTCGCCCTCTACGACGCCCTAGGGGAGCTTCAAAAAACAAAAGGAATGCGCCAACTGCCCATCCACCAATGGATCTGCGCCACCAGCGTAGGGATGGTCCAAGGGAGCCCCCTCCTGGATCTCTGCTACGAAGAGGACTCCAACGCCGACGTGGACATGAATGTCGTCTACACTTCCAAGGGAGAATTCGCCGAAGTCCAGATGAGCGGGGAGAAAACGACCCTTGGGCGCCAAGGCCTGGACTCCCTCCTCGATCTGGCTGAGGAAGGCTGCAAGCATCTCCTCCAAATCCAGGAGCAGGTTCTGGAGACACCTTTGCGATGACATCCGCACGCATTTGGGTAGCCACCGGGAACCCCAAGAAGGCGGAGGAACTCCTACGGATCCTCCCGGGCGGCGTCCAGGTCTCCACCATCCTCGACGCGCCGGGCGGCGCGCACTGGTCGGTCGTGGAGGACGCACCCGATTTTTTGGGAAACGCTCGAAAAAAAGCCCTCTCGGCAGCGCGTTTCCTGGAAACCCAAGGCCTCTTGGATTCGGGAGACCTGGTGTTGGCGGATGATTCGGGCCTTTGCGTAGAAGCATTGGGGGGGAGACCGGGAATCCATTCGGCAAGATACGCGGGTGACCAGGCCAGCGATCAGGAGCGGATCCAGAAGCTCCTCTCCGAGCTTCAAGGGGTCCCCCCCCAGGAGCGCGGGGCAGACTTCGTCTGCGCCCTGGTCGCCGTTCGGCAGGGCGTCCCCGTATTCGAAACCGAGGAGCGCTGCCAGGGCCGAATCGCAGAACATCCTTCTGGATCCAAGGGTTTCGGTTACGATCCGGTCTTTTTCCCCCTCGTAGGGGGAGAGATCTGCCCCCAGAGTTTCGCGGACTGCTCTGTAGAGACCAAGGACCAACTCAGCCACAGAGGTAAAGCCTTGAGGCGATTCGCGGAAGAATACAGGAAGCTTTGCTCATGACCCCTCTATCGAGGATTCGAAACTTTTGCATTGTCGCTCACATCGACCATGGCAAATCCACGCTCGCAGATCGCCTGATGGAGCAGACCGGAACTGTTACAAAGCGGGAGATGCAGGAGCAACTCCTGGACGATATGGAACTCGAGCGGGAACGCGGGATCACCATCAAAGCCAAAGCTGTGACCATGGAGTACCAGGCCAAAGACGGTGAAACCTATCAGCTCAATCTGATCGACACTCCGGGGCACGTGGATTTCAGCTACGAGGTCGAAAAGTCTCTCAAGGCCTGTGAGGGAGCCCTCCTCCTTGTGGATTCCTCCCAGGGTGTGGAGGCGCAGACCGTCGCCAACGCCCACCTCGCGGACGCCGCCGGACTCAAACTCATTCCGGTCCTCAACAAGGTGGACCTCCAGCACGCCCACCCGGACGAGGTGGCCATGGAGATCGAGAACACCCTCTGCCTCTTCGCCGAAGACGCCCTCCGCTGCAGCGCCAAATCAGGACTCGGGATTCCGGAAATCCTCGAAGCCATCGTGACCGAGATCCCCGCCCCGGAGGGAGATCCCGAGGGCCTCCTCCAAGGATTGATCTTCGACAGCTACTTCGACGATTACCGTGGGGTGGTCATCTACGCCCGGATCATGAACGGCCGGCTAAGCAAAAAACAAAAGATCTTTCTCCCCGGAACCAAAGCGACCTATGAGGTCCTCGAACTCGGCAAGATGAAACCGAGGATGATCCCCACCGAAGAGCTGGTGGCCGGCGAAGTGGGCTACCTGATCTGCAACATCAAAACTCTAAAGGACGTCGTCGTCGGAGACTCCATCCTCGGCGAAAAGGAACCCCGCGCCGAGGCCCTCCCTGGCTTCCGCATCCCCAAACCCATGGTCTTTTGCGGGCTCTACCCCACCAGTCCCGGAGATTTCGAGGATCTCCGCAAGGCTCTCGACAAACTCGCCCTCAACGATTCTTCGTTTACCTATGAACCGGAGACCTCGGACGCCCTGGGTTTTGGTTTTCGCTGCGGCTTTCTGGGCCTCCTCCATATGAATATCGTCCAAGAGCGGCTCGAGCGCGAGGAGGACATGGATCTCGTCCAGACCGCTCCCACGGTCGTCTACCGCATCCAACTCGTCTCCGGCAAGACCGTCGAAATCCACAGCCCCTCGGAACTCCCGGACCAGTCCCAGATCGAGACCTTCCTGGAGCCGATCGTGCACCTCTCCATCATGGTCCCCACAGACGCCATCGGCTCCATCATGAAGCTCATGACGGACCGCCGGGGCCGTTATGTAAACACCGAGATCGTCGGCCAGGACCGCCAGATGCTGCACTTCGAGGTTCCTCTCGCGGAGATCATCTACGACTTCCATGACCGGCTCAAATCCGTCACCCGCGGGTATGGGACCATGGACTACGAGTTTCTCGAATACCGCCCCGCCCAGCTGGTCCCCCTCCGCATCCTGGTCAATGGAAACGAAGTCGACGCCCTCTACACCATCGTCCACAAGGACGAGGCCCAGAGGCGAGGGCGCAAGATCATCGAGAAACTCCGCCGGGAGATCCCCCGCCAACTCTTCCAGATCCCCTTGCAGGCCGCGGTGGGCGGCAAAATCGTCGCCAGGGAAAACATCCGCGCTCTCTCCAAAAACGTCACCGCCAAATGCTACGGCGGAGACATCTCCCGAAAACGCAAACTCTGGGAGAAGCAGAAGGAAGGCAAAAAGCGCATGAAAATGGTCGGGAACGTGGAGATCCCCCAAAAAGCCTTTCTCTCCGTTCTCCAGTCCGACGACGACCGTTAGCCTGGAGGCCGCAGGACCTCCAGAGAGCCGGGCCGGGGATGGGGCTGGAATTAGATTTAAGGAATATGCAGCAAAGCTCCGATGAGAGGGAGGTTCGCAGAAGGAAACCCTTGTATGAGCAAAAAAGCCTCCCAAACGACGCATACCATCCAGCTCCCACCCGATTGCGCAAGTAACAAGGCGATCCTCCAGGTCAACGACGAGATCCGGGAAGCGCTTGCCCAAAAACCCGAACGAATCGAATTGGACGGTTCCCGCGTCCTCCGACTGGGGAGCGTCGCCATCGGAACCCTGGCCGTTCTCGCGCGAGAGGCGCGGGCATCCGGGACGGAATTGGTCTTTTACAGGTTCACGGATGCAGCCCGACGCCCCTTCGAGATCTGCCGAGTGGAACAACACTTCTGCTGGGAAGACTGAAAGCCCGTGGAATCTCCCCGGCGGGAGCGCACAATAGCTCCCCATGGGAAGGAAGAAGGAAACACACACAGGCCCCCCTCGCAAGATCAGGGAATTCGTAGAATCGGCTTCCATGGCCATCCTGGTGGCGATCGGGCTCAAAGTCTTCCTCGTCGAGGCCTTCCAGATCCCCACCCCCTCCATGCAGCCCACCCTGATGGGTTGCAAGGAAGCCCAGGTCTTCGACCGGATCCTCGTCGACAAGGCCTGCTACCTTGTGCGCGAGCCCAAGCGCTGGGACGTGGTGGTGTTTCGTTATCCGCTCAAGCGCAATCAGGACTACGTCAAACGCCTCGTCGGGATGCCCGGCGACCACCTGCGGGTGGAAGCGGGCGACCTCTACAACATCCAAAAGAACGGGAACAAACCCTCCACCTGGAAAATTCTCCGCAAACCCTCCGGAGTTCAGGCGGGCCTCTGGCGCAGTCTCTTCCAAGCCCGGGATGAAAACGCCAAGGACGCCTTTGAATCCCGGGCCGGGGAATGGGAGTTTCAGGACGCCCAATTGAGAGGGCGGGACCAAGGGTCGGGTGCGAGAGTGAGCTTCCTTCCCCCCGCGGGACTGACCAACGCATACTGGCACGGATACCCCTCTCCCATCCGGGAAAAGATCGTCGCACAGATCGGAAACGCTGGCCTGGGCAACCATCCCCCCCATTACGTGGGCGACCTGGCCTGGTCCCTGCGCCTGGACCTCTCGAAGGACACCCAAACCTTCTGGCTCCAGCAAAAACAAAAACCCAGAGGCCAGCGGACACGGCGTTTCCGCTTCGAGATCAAGCGGAAGGCAAAGGGCCTCTACGCCCAGATCAGTCGAGCGGAGGTCCGCGGAAACCGAGTGATCCTTGGCACCGAAAAAACCGTAGGGATCGATCTCCCCGACCCATCCGAACTCGAGATCCGGTTCGAACACCGAGACGGCCTTCTCGAAGCCTGGGTAGGCTCCCAAAAGGTGGGGAGCCTCTCCACGGTCCTCCCCCGGCCGAACCCCCTCGAATCCCTCTTCTTGGAAATGGGCTGCAAGGGGGGAGAAGTCAGCATCTCGGAACTGGAACTCAAAAGGGATCTCTACTACACCAAGGACGGAGTCGAGGGGAAGACCATCGATGTCCCCGAAGGCCATTACTTTATGATGGGCGACAATACCCAGGCCTCCGAAGATTCCCGCCTTTGGCGAAGCCTGACCCTGGGGATCGACAAGGACGGAAAGATCTGCCCACCCTCCGACCGAGCGGTCAAAACCTGGACGGGGAACATGAGAGGGGGAACCTTTTACATAGGCAACCCCATCGACCCTGACGAGAATCCCATCCTCGTCACCATGAAAAATCGCATCGTTTTCGCTGATCTCTTCGGGGAACTCCATGTGCTGAAGGGGAGCCCTGAGGATTTCTCCAAGACCCTCGAGGCCGCTCCCCCCAAGTGGGCCCCCTTCGTCCCCCAGGAATTCGTCGTCGGCCGGGCCTTCGCCAGGTTCTGGCCCGCAAACCCCTTTGGCGTCTTCCGCCTTGGTCTCATCCGATGACGCGGGATTTTCTACGGAGTTCTTTTTCACCACTTTTCCACATTTCTCAGAGATGGAACGGAGACGGGAGCCGGAGGCGTTCTTCCTCCAGCCGGACTTTTCGATGCTCCAGAATGTCCCCGAGAAGGCTTAATCAACCTAAACTCAACATATCCAAGCATTTACGATCCACCTTCAAAGAAAAGCAAATGCATGCATGGGAATGCAGGACCAAAGGCGCAAGCCTTGAAATCACAAGAGATCCGGACTGCATCCCCTAAGGTTTTCCACATGGTTTCAACAGGATTGGACAGGCGTAAGGCAAACAAGGAGGGCTACCTCCTGGAAGCTCGCAATCTCGTCAAAACCTATAAAAAACGAAGGGTGGTCGACCGGGTCTCCCTGGGGGTTCGGGCGGGCGAGATCGTCGGACTCCTCGGTTCCAACGGAGCCGGCAAGACCACCAGCTTTCGCATGATCGTGGGGATGATCGGTGCCGAAGAGGGGCAGGTCTTCTTCAACGGCAAGGAGATCACCAAGCTTCCGATGTTCAAACGAGCCCGGTTGGGCCTGGGCTACCTTTCACAGGAACCTTCGATCTTCCGCAAGATGACCGTCGAAAACAACATCCTCGCCGTCTTGGAAGCCATCGGGGAACCCCGGAAAACAAGAAAAAGCCGATTGGAAAGCCTCCTGGGAGAACTGGAATTGACCTCCCTCCGGAAAAACATCGCCGAGACCCTCTCGGGTGGGGAGCGCCGGCGGCTGGAGATCACGAGGTCGCTCGCCACCAACCCGAAACTGATCCTCCTCGATGAGCCCTTTTCCGGCGTCGACCCAATCGCGGTGCAGGAGATCCAGGGGATCCTCGAGGACCTCTCCGCCCGGGGAATCGGCATCCTGATCACCGACCACAACGTCCATGAGACCCTGAAGATCACCGAACGCTCCTATATCATCAACAAGGGAAAGGTCCTCGAGGAAGGTCCTCCAGCCGCCCTCATCGCCAGCGACGAGGTCCGAAAGGTCTATTTGGGAGACAGCTTTTCTCCCCTACCCTTCGAGCAGAAAAAGGGGAAAGGGCCTCGAGAGGGCCTTGACACCGAAGAGAAAAAAGCGCTGGAAGAGTAGGAAAAAGCCCCTGGTCTTTGCCCTCAATTCGGCTTCAGCCAATTCCGAAAAAGGGAGGATGATAAAGACCGGCACCATGCCTGGTTCACCTTCCTCAGAGAGGAAAGGGGGGACCGCCGGAAGCATCCTGATCCTGGAAAAGGATCCGGCCCTTCGGCAAGCCTTTTCCCGTCATTTGACGCGATGGGGCGAGCACCCCCTCCTCGCCGATTCGGCGGAGGATGCTCTCAGTTTGATCCGAGGGGAACCCGAGGTCTTTTTGGCTTTTCTCAATCTGGCGTCGATCAGCACGCCCGGGCTGGACCTGATGGAGGCAATCCAGGACGCCAACCCGGAGGTCTCCGTCATCCTGACCACCGACTATGTGGATCCTTCCACCGCCCTTCCCTTCATCGAGCGGGGGGCCTTCGACTATGTCAAGAAACCCTTCCTTTTCGAGGAGATCGAGATCCTGATCCGCAGAGTGCGGGAGCACCAGGAACTCAGGAGCCAGGCCACCACTCTCCAGATTCTTCAGGAGACGAAAAAAGTGGAGCGGCAAAACTTGATCGATTTCATGATCGGCCTAGCCAACCTCATCGACGCCAAGAGCCCTTACACCCGGGAACACTCGGACCGCGTCGCACGGACGACCAAGGTCTTCACCCGCTTTCTGGGCCTTCCTCGCAAGGACTACGAAGACATCTCCTTTGGTGCCAAGCTCCACGACATCGGGAAGGTAGGGATCCCCGACTCGATCCTCAACTCCACCGGCAAACTCTCCAAAGAAGAGCGCCAGATCATGAATGATCATCCGCAGGCGGGAGCCCGGATCCTCAAGCCCATCCTCGTCATGAAGGACATCATCCCGATGGTCCTCTATCATCATGAGAATTGGGACGGGACCGGCTATCCCGAACGACTGAGAGAAGAGGAGATCCCCTTCGGAGCCCGCATCGTCAAGATCACGGATTATTACGATGCGATCACAAGCCACCGGCCCTACCGCTCACCTTTGAGTCTGGAGGAAGCCTCCCAAGTTCTCCGCTCCGAGAGAGGGAGGATCCTGGACCCAAGGCTCACCGACGCCTTCCTCGACATGCTCCACCAGGGGGGCCTCGAGAACCCGAATGTGTCCGGTGTTCTCCCCGCGGTCCGCTGAGCCAGAGCCTGCGGCCTCCGGCCACCAGGCTCCATCCCCTCATGCCAAGGAAAGATGGAGGCGGGCTGGAACCCTTGAAAAATAAGGCTTCCAGGGTCTTGGCATGTTCCATGGAGGCAACTATGCTGTGTTTCCTCCTCCTCTCTCCCTTCCTCCATACCTTCTCTTGATCCTTCCGCCCTGTTTCGCGGGGGAAATCTGAGCAGGGGGCATTCCGCCCATTCCCAATCACTCCTTTCTCATTCAGGCTTCGCCTCTCTTTGCAGGCTCCTTGCACTGCGAGAGATCTGCGTCGCCGAAAAGGATTCGCCATATGTCACTTTGTGCAACCGTCTTTCGGAAAACCCTCTTCATCCCTCTCGCCCTCGCCGCGCTGGGCCTATGCCCAAGGTCCGGAACGGCCCAGAAGGTGAAAACCCTCCTCAAATCCGGAGATACCGCGAACCGCTTCGACATTGTCGTCCTTGGAGACGGATACCGGGCCTCTGAAGAAGCCAAGTTCAACGCCGACGTCCAGGCCCTGTCCAATTACTTCTTCTCCTTCGAGCCCTTCAAGCAGTACAAGTCCTATTTCAACCTGCATTCGGTCTTCCGGGCGTCCAAGGAAAGCGGGGCCAGCCAACCCGACAAGAATCCTCCCATCGTCCGCAAAACCGCCTACGGCGCGACCTATAACTACAAGGGCAAGAAAGACTGTCTCTTCATCAGCGACGACAGGCTTGCGGCGAGGGACGCCGCGCTGGCTCCCGATTTCGACGGCAAGGCCTTCATTCTGGTCAACGACAGCCGGAAGGGACAATGCCATGACCCCACCTTCGCCGTCATCAACCGCAGCAACCTCGCCTGGGCGATGAAGCTCTGGGGTTTCACCTATGGCTTGCTCGGAGATGAGAAAGAAGGAACCACTGGGTTCTACAACGGGAACGATCCCAGCAACCCCAACATCACGACCAGCCCCTTCGGAACCAAGTGGTTGCACTGGATCGGGAGCAACGGGATCTCCGTCTTCGCGGGCGCAGGCGGGTTCAAGGCGGGACTCTACCGGCCCGCTCTCGACAGCATGATGCGCACACCGGGCAAACCCTACAACGCCGTCTGCATCGAGCAGCTCATCAAGCAAGTCTACGTGGTCGTGGACGCCATCGAGAAACCCGTCCCCAACGCGACCACATTCAACCTCTATCGTCCCTCCAAGAAGACCTTCACCTTTACCAACCTGGTCCCCGGAACCTCCAAGATCACCTGGTTCCTGGACGGCAAGCGGCAGCCCAACAGCGGAGGGGCCATCGTCCTCGATTCGAACAAGCTGACAAACGGGACGCATAAACTCCTGGTCTTCGTCCAGGACCTGACCTCGGCGGTCAAGAACGACCCAAAGAAGGCCCTCCTCTCCCAAAGGACCTGGACGGTCATCGTCGGAGATCCCCCCAAGCCGGACCTCAGCCCTCTTGGGGTGACCCCTGTTCCCACCCTCCCTCGGGCCGGCACTCCGGTCCGGATCGACACCAAGATCCGCAACCTCTCCTCCAAGGTGGACGCGGGAGCCTTCCAGGTGGAGTTCTTCCTCTCCAAGGACCCCTTCTTCACCACCAGCGATATCTATCTCGGCTCCAAATCCTTCGCGAACCTGCCCAAGTCGGGAGTGGTCGATCTCAAGTTCAACGCGGCTCTCCCCTACTTCGTGGACGCGGGCAGCTGGTACCTCGGCGTGCAGGTCGATCGTTTGAACCGCGTCGTCGAGCAGAACGAGCAAAACAACCTGGTCTGGCGGAAAATCACGACCCTGGCGCCTTTTGGATGCGTCCGGACCCTCGAATACGCCGACCCCCTCCAGTCCTCCTACCGCCAGGACCTCATCTCGGGGACCTCCGGAGGGTTCGCGAACATGGCGATCACCGCTCCCTGCAACAAGGGGAACTGGTACGTAGTCCTCTGGACCGGCAAGGGGACGAGCCCCGGGATCCAGCTCAAGCCTGGTATGGTCCTTCCGCTCAACTTCGACCCGGTCCTGACCAACTTCGTCCTGCTCAACATGAACCACATCCCCTTCAACCAGTTCATCGGCAAGGTGAACAGCAACGGCCACGGCTTCCCCTACCTCAGCCTGCCGCCCAAGATCCTCCAGACGACCGGTCTCAAGACCAACTTCGCGGCCCTCTTCCTCCCGCCGAGCGCGAGCGGCGGGTTTACGGGGGTCACCAATCCGGTGGAACAGATTTTCACCAAGTAGCCCTCCCTAAGGTCCTGGACTCGGAAGAACCCGGGCCAGCGGCTGGGGCATCTGGTAGAAAGGAGGGATCTTCTTTCCGCCAGATGACCAGATGCCCCTCTCCAAGAACCAAGAAACTTCGGATGCGCGTGCCCGGGAAGTCCTGCAGCGGCACTTCCCGGGGGGCTACTACCAACCCCAGCCGGAAGACCTCGAACCCAGGCTCCCGGGGCCTGAAGGGGAACTGCGCTGGCCGCACGAAGGCCTCTATTTCCTGGGAGCGCACTTCGCCGGCGGAGAGGACCGCTTCCTCTGCCCCGACCTCGAAGCGCGCCTGCGGCGGGCCTGGCCCGAGAAAACCCTTCCCCAGGCCCTGATGGAGGTCATCGAGAGAGAGGAGGGGCGGGTCCGGGATTGGCTCCGCCCTCCTGAGCCAGAGGGGCAGGGCATCTTTCTCAGTCTGGATCGGCTCCCCGAGGAGCTGAGAGAGGAAGCGCTGCGCAACCCTCGGCAGAGAGCCGCCTGGCGGAAGGAAGGCCTGATGGCTCCAGAGCTCCAGAGGGCGGACACCCTTGTCCTGGACAGCCGCAACTACCTCGACTCCTGGGGAGAGGATCCCCTGGCCCGGATCCCCGTATTCCGGGAGCGATTGGACGGCATCCTCATTCACGGCGAAAACGCGGGGGTCATGCGCTACCTGATGCCCAAGTGGGAGGGCCGGATCCAATGCATCTACATGGACCCTCCCTTCAACACCTCCAGCGCTGGTTTCGCCTATCGGGACAGCCTCCCCGTCTCAGCCTGGTTGAGTTTTATGGACGAGCGATTGGAACTCATGAAGGCTCTTCTCCGCGAAGACGGGACCCTCTACGCCCACATCGACTACGCGTCCAAGGAACGGCTCCGCCTGCTGCTCGAACGGCATCTCCAATACCTGACCGAGATCATCTGGCGGATCGGCTGGGTCAGCGGATACAAGACGCAGGCGAACAAGTTCATCCGCAACCATGAGACGATCTACCAGTTCGCCAAGAGTGACCGCCCGCTCTTCAACAAGCAGTGGATCCCCTATCCCGAGGGGTATCGGCGGCGGGATGGGAAGAAGCCGAAGGGGAAGGGTTTCCCCATGGAGGACACGTGGAATTGTCACGAGGGGGATCCTCTGCACTCCATCCAGATCATGAGTTTTTCCAAGGAGAAGCGCGGGGACCGGGGGCTCACCCAGAAGAACGAGAACCTGCTGGCGCGGATGATCCTGGCCTCCAGCAATCCAGGGGACTGGGTCCTGGATCCCTTCCTGGGATCGGGGACCACCGCGGCCGCTGCGCACAAGCTCGGGAGGCGCTGGATCGGAATCGAGGCGGGTCCGCAGTTCGAGGAGCACTGCCTGCCCCGGATGAAGGAGGTCCTCGCCGGAGATCCCTATGGGATCAGTCCCCAAACCAATTTCCCCAGCGGCGGCATCTTCCAATGGCTCCAATGCAAAAAACGCCCGTAGGGAACGCCCGTAGGGAACGCCCGTAGGGAACGCCCGTAGGGAACGCCTCCAGGCGTTTCAAGTAGGAAACGCCTCCAGGCGTTTCGAGGGAAACCCGATGGCGTTTGATGCGCAAAACGTCCAAAGACCTTTTCTACATGAAACGCCTCCAGGTGTTTCCTCCATGAAAAGCCTGGAGGCTTTTCCTACATAAAACGCCTGGAGGCGTTTTCTACTGCGTTTTCTACTGCGTTCTACTTCCGTTTCGGGCGCAGGAGGTCATAGAGAAGAAGCAGATAGAACGGCGCGTATTCCACGCTCTTCCATGCCCAGCTCTCCTTCCAAACCTGATGCAACTTCCAATTCGCCAGCATG
>DROQ01000008.1 GCA_011321845.1 Planctomycetota bacterium
AAGTGTATCCAAGTGGCGCTTCCCGGTGAACTACAGCTCTTTGGGGTGGCCCTTGCTGTTGTCGGAAGTGTATCCAAGTGGCGCTTCCCGGTGAACTACAGCAAGAAGGTTTCCGCGATGGCGATCGATGCGAGTGTATCCAAGTGGCGCTTCCCGGTGAACTACAGCTGGTAGAGTGTGGGCTAAGGAATGGCTGGGAGTGTATCCAAGTGGCGCTTCCCGGTGAACTACAGCCCTTCGATCTGATTTCTCCAGTCTTGTCCCAGTGTATCCAAGTGGCGCTTCCCGGTGAACTACAGCCCAAAATCCGTGCAGCCTCGATCCAGGCAAAGTGTATCCAAGTGGCGCTTCCCGGTGAACTACAGCCATCCACTACCACCGCCGCGATCTCCTCCAGTGTATCCAAGTGGCGCTTCGTAAGCGCTCCCTGAAGACCATCTACCGCCCCCCCTCGCAGGCCCTCAAAATCCCTACATGACAAAAAGATCCCGCAGCGAAAAACTCTCCCTCCTCTCCTCCTGGAAACAAAGCGGCAAATCCCTCCGCGCTTTCTGCCTGGAGCAAAGCCTCTGTTACTCCACCCTTCTCCGGTACCGCAAGGAGTTGCTCCCTTCCACCGAGGACGACAAAGGCTTTGTCCCGGTCGAGGTCCTCCCCGGCTTCTCCACCCCCACCCTGGAAATCGAATTCCCCTCCGGCATCAAGGTCCGTATTCCTGAAACTCTGCCACCATCCTCCCTCCTCCCCCTTCTCCAAACCCTCCAATCGATATGCTGAGCTTTACCGGCGCTATCCGCATCTTCCTTGCTGCCGGACCCACCGCCTTCGCAAGGGATTTATGGCCTCTCCGCCCTGACAAGCTCTCTCCTGGACAAAGATCCAAGCTCTGGGCATCTCTTCGTCTTCTGCAACGGGGCCAAGACCACCATCAAGATCCTCTTCTATGAAGGAGGAGGATTTTAGCTCCTGCAGAAACGCCTTTCCAAGGGCGCCTTCGCCTGGCCAAGCAAGGCTGAGGGAGAAACTTTCCTGCTCACTCAGCCCAAGCTTTGGGCTCTCCTTGGGGGCCTGGATTTCTGCATGGTGGAGAACAAAACCTGGTTTCGAAGAGGCTTGAAAACTTCTGATAAAACTTCAAAAAACCAGGCCACTTGGAGGCCAGCTACAGGGAACCCTTACTTTTTTCGGGATTTTGGATCGTGGCTAGATCGATTTCAATTTTTAGTCAAAGAGGAAGTAGGTATAACTCCCTGCAATGCAGCTTCCTCCTTTGTCTCGGCGTTCGCGATGGGTGGCGATCCTTTTTGCGGCTGTTGTCTGGTTCGGGCTCACGGTTCCCAGGCTGACGATTCCCGGGCTTTATTATGACGAAGTGATTTTTGTCAACGCGGGGCTGGGAGGACCTCTGGAATCTTTTGCCCAAACGCGGGTCTTTGGGTGGCCGATGTTCATCATGCCCTACATCGGCGCCCTCAAGTCGCTGATCCATGCGCCTTTTTTCGCGCTTTTCGGAGTCAACATCTGGACGCTTCGGCTGCCTTCGCTTGTGATTTCGTTCGGCACCGTGCTTTTGCTCGCAGGGGTTGCCCGGCGGTTGGCGGGTCGAAGGGCTTTTTTCGTGGGGTTGCTCCTGTTTGTTTTGGACCCTGCCCTGCTCTGGACGAGCAGGACCGATTTCGGACCGACGACCCTGGCGAGTTTTTTTCGGGCGCTGGCACTGTTTGTGTTTCTGGCCTGGTTGGGACGGGGAGGGCGCTGGCGCTTTTTGCTTCTTGTGCTGGCCTTGCTCCTTGGGCTCTGGGACAAGCTGAACTTTGTCTGGTTCCTGGGTGGTCTGGTGGGGGCCAGTCTCCTGGTTTACCCCAAGGCCGTCTTCTCGCGTTTCCGTGAGGGAGGGGTGGCGAATGGGATGACCTGTGCTTTTGGCCTGGTGTTGGGGGGCTATTTTCTCTTCGCGCGGATCATTCCCCTGCTGCAACTGAAGCAGCCCTGGTTCGGGCATCCTCCCGGCCTGGAGCGGCTCGGCTGGCTGGGAGGATTGCTCGCGGAGACCCTGGACGGTCGGAGTATCGGGCTCTTTCATTTTCCAGGAAAGGATTTGCCGGAGGGGGAGGTGCTCTGGTTTTTGGCCTTCCTCCTCGGGATGTTTTTGTTCGTGTTCGCCGTTCCCCGAGAAAAGGGTGGGGAGCCCTGCACACCGGGCGAACTCTGTCTGGAGGAGGAGGGGCGGTTCCGGCGAGCGCCTTTGTTTCTGGTTCTTCTTTTCCTTCTGGTAAGCGCTCAGATTTTCTTGACCCGGCAGGTGGGGGGATTGCATCACCTGATGATGTTGCATCCCCTTCCGCAACTCCTCGGCTTCGCGCTCTGGGGAGAGTTGGGGGGTGCTCGGGCAAGGCTTCTTCGTTGGCTAGGAAGGATCCTTCTTGGCGCGGGGATGTTGGCCTGGCTTTTGGTCTCGGCCCGTTTGGACCTGGCCTATCTCCGCATGATGGGACATCCGGAGCTGGAGAACCCCAAGTGGAGTTCGGCGATCTTCGAGCTCAGCCGCAGCTTGGAGCGGAAGCCTTTCGACCTGGTGATCTGCACGGACTGGGGCCTTCACGCCCCCCTGTTTTCGCTTGCGAAGTCAGGTCGCCGCATGCGTTACTGGGACCTCTGGCCCAAGTTCAAGGTCTTGGATCAGCATCCCAGGGACGCAGCTTGGCTGGCCGGCGAGGTGCGAGGAAAGCGTGTGCTCGTAGTGATGCACGCCAAGGAGTTCGTGGAGCAAAAGCCCGCGAGGGCGAACGCTCTGCGTTGGATCCAGAGCCTTCCGGGGAAGAAAGAGCACTGGACGGTCAAGCACGGGGATGGGCGGGATCTGTTCGAGGTCTATTGGATTGCTCCCTGAGGGGGGCTTGTTTTTTCGTCCTAAGTGAAACAATGTGCTTATGCAACTGAGGAAATCCTGATGCCCCCGAAGAAGAAAAATACTCCCGAAGATGTGATCGCCGAGCAATGCCTTGCCGTGCGTCTTCGGATGCTTAACAGGGTGGTGACGAACCTCTATGAAGAAGAGCTTCGATCCTTTGGGCTCACGGCGAGCCAGATGAATATCCTGGTCGTGGCCGCCAAGATGGAGGTCGCTCGTCCCTCGGAAGTCTGTCAATATCTCCAACTCAGCCCCTCGACACTGAGCCGCAACCTGGAGCGCATGAAGGCGCGGGGGTGGCTTGCGGCGATCCCCGACCAGGATGGAAGAGCGCAGCCCTTTCGGGTGACGAGAGAGGGGCGAAAACTTCTTGCCAAAACCAAACCCGCCTGGGACCGTGCCCAGCGCCGCGTGAAAAAACTTTTGGGTTCGGAGGGGACTCGATCCATCTATCGGATGACCAACCGTCTTCTTTCGACTGAGGGCGATTAGGAGTTTTTTTTCGACAGAAACTTGTATATGCAAATAAGTGGGCTAGCATGGGTGTCCAGGATTGGGGGTGGCCTCCGGGCCGAACCAGCGAAGGAGTGAGATATGAGATTGGAGGATCATCCCCTCGTAAGGCGTGTGCGCGAGCAAATGAAGAAGGAAGCTCATCCAAGGCCCAAGACCTTGGAAGCAGGAGAGCTGCGCCGCCTTCTCCTCGAGGCCGGGGCGGACGATGTCGGCTTCGTCGAGCTCGACCGACCCGAGCTGGAGGACCAGCGGGAGGATTTGTCCAAGGTCCTCCCGGGTGCCAAGAGCCTCGTCTCCTTTGTCGTGCGGATGAACCGCAGCGCCATCCGAAGCCCCGCCCGCTCCCTCGCCAACCTGGAGTTCCACCACACGGGAGACGCCATCAACGAAATCGGGCGCAAGATGGTCCGCATCCTCGAGGACCGCGGAGTCACCGCCTTGAACCCCCCGATGGGCTTCCCGATGGAGATGGACCGGTTTCCGGACAAGATCTGGATCATCTCCCACAAACCCGTCGCGGTGGCCGCCGGCCTCGGTGTCATGGGGATCCATCGCAACGTGATCCACCCCAAGTTCGGCAACTTCATCCTCCTGGGCAGCCTGATTCTCGATGCCGAGATCAGCGAGTATGGACGGCCCCTCGCCTACAACCCCTGCCTGGAGTGCAAGCTCTGCGTCGCCGCCTGCCCCGTCGGCGCCATCGGCCCAGACGGCTACTTCAACTTCAACGCCTGCTACACCCACAACTACCGAGAGTTCATGGGAGGCTTCTCCGACTGGACCGAACAGGTCGTCGAGAGCAAGGACCGCAAAGCCTACCGAAAAAGGGTCCTCGACACCGAGTCCGCCTCGATGTGGCAGAGCCTCTCCTTCGGCCCGAACTACAAGGCCGCCTACTGTCTCTCCGTCTGCCCCGCCGGCGAAGAGGTCCTTCCTCCCTACCTGGCCGACAAGCAGCAGTTCATGGCCGACTACCTCCGCCCCCTCCGGGACCGGGAGGAGCTGGTCTATGTGGTCCCCGGCTCGGACGCCGAAGCCCAGGTCCCCAAGCGTTTTCCCAGGAAGAAGGTCAAAAAAGTCCAAGGGACCCTCCGCCCGCGTACTATCGGCCAGTTCATCCGGGGCCTCCCCCTCGTCTTCCAACCCGGCCGGGCGGGGGACCTCGACGCCGTCTACCACTTCACCTTCAGGGGCGCCGAACGCCGCGAGGTCACCGTCATCATCCGGGAGCAGCGCGTCCAAGTCTCGGAGGGCCACTCCCATAAACCCAGCCTCCGCGTCACCGCCGA
>DROQ01000009.1 GCA_011321845.1 Planctomycetota bacterium
AAAAAGAAGAATGGATCATTGGACCTGCTTGGGGTAAAGGTAACTGCGCTGGATTCAAATGCATCCGTATGGATTCCTGGTGATGGTACTCAAAATTATCCAGGGGGGTGGGTGACTCCTGGAAAATATTTGGTTGAGCTAAATGTCCCCAGAATCCATAACGGAACGGATGGGACTTTACTTGGTAAGAAAATCGCCGGGCGACAGATTTTTGCTGGAATCTACAGCTTTGACCAAAAATGGGAAGGCTGGGTTGGTCATGATTTTAATGAGCCAAAAAATGTGACCCCGACCCTTTGGGGTGAGAAAAAAATTATTACTCTTAAAGCGGGCGATACGTTGCATGTTTCCTATAGCCCACCCATCAACGGCCTTAAGAACAAGCACAATTCCGATGGTATGATTGTCCATTGTGTAAAGGATAAGGTGGAATTTAGAGGTGGCCTCTGGGGGTACGGTTTTACAGGCTGGAATGCCACTTTATGGAAGAGGTTTCGAAAAAGGGTAAAAGAAGTTTCGAAGGAATTGACCGTTGATTATAGCGCTTATTCTTACGGACCCTCGGTGATCCCTTATCCAATTCCTACAGAGTACGCTCAAACTGCCAATACTTCAGAGCAAACTCAAGGAACGAGTATTAGTCGTTGGGTTTATACCAGGGCAATTGACTATTTACAAAATGGGTCTTTAAAAAAGGGGAGTCTAGAGGATGCAAAAAGGCTAGTTGAGTTCTACCTTAATAATGTGCAACATGCTTTTCTTTGGGGAATTAGCGCAACTTCTAGGTACTATAGCGCTTATGGAGGGGTTTGGTATCCACCCTATCTGAATGCCCAGTTTGAACGAGTTCTCTTTGCAGCTGCAGCATTTGATTTGGACCCGAATTATGAACCTCTCCATTATTTGCTAAGTCTCATGGCCCAGAGAGGCAACATGATCCTTCCAGTTAAAGGGCGCTGGACCTATGGGAATTATAATGTTGAAGGTGGGATTGCGGCCCATAAGGACGATGACGCATATACCAAATGGATTTGGTATACAATGGGAGCTACGAATTTTGGGTTTAAGGGTGGTTACAACATTAGAATTTGGGGCCCTTCTGTTTGGGCCCGGAAAGTTCTAGGGTGGCCAGATCTTTCTACCATGCAAGATACTCTCAATGTCGTGGGGTGGGGCCCCAACAAGGACAGGCACGGGCATGTTTGGGATGCTCGCGGTTTGGGAGGAGGTTGGAATACTTTTTATTCTGGCCAAGAAATTGATGGAGCCCAATGGCTTTGGTTTGCTGGAGTTTTTAATGACAGTACTTTAGCTCGGTATTCTCGAAGGAGCTACCTATACAGGATTGATCCCAAGAATGTCGCTCTAACCAAACGAAAGACTTTTTACGGAGTATGGTGCCAAAACCGTTATATCCCTGAACCCATGAATCCAAGTATGTCTAAGGTAGGCACTGGTTGGGTCGTTTCTTATAAGGCTGTCTCCTCCTCAAGATTGGCTTTCTACCGGATTTATTTTCAACAGATCGTTGGAGGGGACAAAATATTGGTTGCGGATGGGGTTCAGGGAACCAGTTACGTCCTTTCGGATGCTTCTAAAACGAAGTTGGGAAAAGGTTTTCTCCGTGTGGTTGCTGTTGATAAGAAAGGGAATGAAAGTTCCCTTTCGGATCCAATTGCCATCCCTTAATGCTTAATTTGTCTTTTTTAGGTCGGACCTGTTGTGGGGGAGTTTCAAGGGAGAGGTTAAAGGTCAAACTGCCTTTCTCTTTTTTCTTGAGGAGGGATTCTTTACCCTGTGAAGGGTTTTTAGGATCTGCATAAAGGAATCCTGGGTTGCTTCAAAAGGTCTGGGGGCTGCATTTTGAGAGAAAGAAGTGATGGGACAGGAAGAGCAGCATGAAGAGCAGCATCCTCAAATCGATTATCCCTGTTCCTGGGAGTACTGTGTCATTGGGCAAGACCGTGACTTCCTTTGCGAAGAGATTCGTTCGGTAGCGGGGAATCGCCGTTTTTCTCTTCGGGATGGTCATCAAAAGGGAGTCTGGCATTCTGTGCACCTTTCCCTCTGGGTTCATGATGAGGCGGAGCGGAACAGCATCTATGTCGCCTTGAAGGAGATCACTGGGGTCCGGATGGTGATCTGAGGGACCCCTCCGTTTCGGGAGAGGATGAAGGAAAGGGTTGGAAACAGATGGTCCAAAAAGATCCTCCTTCGATAAAGACGATCTCCATCGCCCTTCCCCATCGAAAAGGGGTGAATGGGGGGAATGGACGGACCGCTGAGAGGTATGAGCGTTTCCTAAGGGAGGCAGGGTTTCGGGTGGATCTCGTGGGGCCAGGAGAGGAGCCCCGTGGAGAGGTCTTGATCGCCCTCCATGCCCGGCGGTCTCTGGAAACGGTTTCTCGGTTTCGCAGCAGGGTTCCTGTGGGGGGATGTTGCGTCGTTTTAACCGGAACGGACCTTTACCAGGACCTTCCTCAAGGGAGCTTGGAGGTCAGGGAAGGGATGGAAAAGGCGGATCTCCTGGTTGGGCTGCATCCGGGAGTCTATTCGGATGTGCCGGAAGAGTATCGTGCGAAGCTGCGGGTTCTGGTGCAATCTTCGGAAGCCTCCCCTTTTCGTGTGAGGCCGGAGGGGCTCAAGGCGGGGGTGAAGGTCGCTCTGGTTCCCTGCAATCTTAGGGAGGTGAAGGACCCCCTCCTTCCAGCCAGGGCCTCGGGATTGCTCCCCTCCTCCTCGCAATTCGAGGTGTTTCTTGTGGGAGAGGAACTCGAGGCGGGATGGGAAGAGAGGACCCGGAAGGAAGAGAGGGAAAACCCCAGGTTTCATTGGCTCGGAGGGAGGCCGCATCAGGAAGCTCTGGCCTTGATCGCGGGGAGCGATGTGGTTGTCATTCCCTCCAAAAGCGAGGGGGCTGCGAATGTTCTCTCCGAGGCAATCGCCTGCGGAGTTCCTGTGCTTGGGACCGATATTCCCGGGAACAGGGGGATCCTTGGTGAGGAGCCTGGCCCCTTCTTTCCGGTGGGGGATGAAGAAGGCCTGGCTGGCTTGCTTCTTCGATTTGAAAACGATCCAGCCTTTCGGAAAAGCCTTGCTCAGCGAGTTCTCAGCCGAAAAACCCTGGTCTCCCCCCAGAAGGAGAAGGAAGGGCTATTGAGCCTTGCCCAAGAACTGGGCGCTTCCTTACCCCTTGGACTCGAGGGATGAACCTGAGGTCTTAATGGTCGTGCCCTTCGGGCCCGTGGGGATGTCCGTGCTCCCTCTCTTCGGGAGAAGGTTCGCGGATTCCGGTGACTTCGACCTTGAAGTGGAGGGGCATTCCAGCGAGAGGATGGTTTCCGTCCACGGTGATCTGATCGCCTTCGACCTTGGTCACGGTGACGATCTGGGGCCCCTGGTTGGTTTGGGCTTGGAACTGCATCCCTTCCTGGATCTCTGCGATTCCTTCGAATTGAGACTTGGGGACTACGTCCACGCGGGCCTCTTCCCGCAGGCCATAGGCTTCTTCGGGGGGGATGTCGACTTCGAAGCTGTCTCCTATCGACTTCCCTTCCAGGGCTTTTTCCAGTCCAGGGATGATGTTCCCTGCTCCATGGAGATAGTCGAGAGGGGCTTTGCCCTCCGATGTGTCCAATACTTGTCCGTCGGGAGCAGTCAGCGTGTAGTTGATGCTAGCGACCTTGCCATTTTCGATCTTCATTCAGGTTCTCCAGATTGGAGCGCATTGCTCCCGAGCAAAAAAATTGTGGGCAATAGTATAGCCAGGTTTTCTTGGAGAGAGAGTCTCGAAAACGGCGGAATTCAAAGAAAAGGGGCGGAAAAACCTCGGA
>DROQ01000010.1 GCA_011321845.1 Planctomycetota bacterium
GGGGTGGGGGAAACGCCTGGAGGCGTTTCCTACCCAAAACCCCTGGAGGGGTTTTCTACCAAAACGCCTGGAGGCGTTTTCTACGTGAAACGCCTGGAGGCGTTCCCTACTTGAAACGCCGGGAGGGGTTTCCTGCGGGGTTTCCTGCGGGGTTTCCTGCGGGGTTAGTAGGCGAGGGTTGTGGTGATGTTGGTGAGGCCCGCGAATTGGAAGCCGGAGAAGATGACGGCTTGGGAATAGAGGTTGACCTGCTTGAGGGCAACGGAGTAGGGGACGCTGTGCTTGGCGAGGCCGAGGCTGTCGAGGCCGCCGGCGGTGAGGATGAGGAAGTTTTTGAGGAGGTTTCCGCCGAGGAAGGGAATGGTCGTCTTGCTCGGGGAGATCAGGAGAACGAAGATCCCCTTGGGGTTGGCACCCACGGTGTAGTCGATGGGGACGAAATTGGGGTAGCCGATGCTGGAGGCCTTGAGCTTGGGCGGTTGGGTCGCAACATAGGTCATGCTGAGGGCGTTGCTGAAGCCCTTGCTGTTCTTCACCTTGACCAGGACGGGGCCAAGGACGGTCGGGGTCGGAGGAGTGAAACGAACCTGACTGTCGCTGACGACTTGGAAGCTCACACTCTTGGAGCCGACATCCAGTTCGTTGATCGTGGAGAGGCCCGTTCCAAAGAGAGTCACAGTGCTCCCGCCCAGGACCTGGACCGTTTTGGGATTCAGGGAACTGAGGGTCGGAGGGGCCGAGTCGTCGAGACAGTTTCGGGAGTTCCGGAAGTTGACGATGACCTTTTGGCTCGCCTTGCCGAAGCCCCGGAGACTGCGTCCGCAGCCCCCCAGTCGGGAGCACATGATCTTGCAATCGCTGCCCTGGGAGTCGCAGTGGCCCGCGCCCCAGTTGTGCCCCATCTCGTGGGAGACGAGGCCGGCATTGGTCGTGATGCTGCTGTGGAAGGCCTTGGACGAGCCATAGGCGGACCCGAGAGAGCAGACCACGCCCACATACGCGACTCCGACAATCCCGCTGAAGCTGCCCACTCCCGTGAAGTTGTGGGCCATGTCCCTTTTGATTCCGGAATAGCTGCTGTTCCACTTGCTCCGGAACTGGTTGAGGCGCGTACGAATGTCCGAAGTCGCCGTGTAGAAACGGGTCGTGTGGATCAGGATCTTGGTGATCTTGTACCCGATACCTACGTCCCGTTTGTAGATCCCATCGACCACGTTCATGATCGACTGGACCTGGGTCTGGGTCCTGGACACGGAGGAGCCATAACGACGGTAGTAGTCATAGTCCGCGTCGATGGCCAGTTCGGCGACCTTGTAGGCGGTCGGGACGGCGTTTCCCCCACGGACCGGCGCGATCCCCAGGCCCTGGACTCCGCATCGCACGGCGGGGATGCGCAGGTCCTTGTCCCGGTAGACCAGGTGTTGGTCCGCGGAGAGGCTCTTGTCCATCGGTTTGGCGGGTTGGATCCCAAAGACCTTGCCATTTTCCAAGAGAACGGCGCCGGTCAGGGTCCCGTCCACGAGGCTGGCGGCAACCATGCTCCCGGGTTGCCCCTCGACATTCCCGCGGTAGGTCCTGGAGGGTCCCGCCGGGACTTCGTGGGTCCCCCGAGCATCGGAGACGAGGAGTTTGTAATGGGAACTGCGCATCGAGTAACGCCTCAGAGCGAGCCAACGGAGATTCCCATCCAGGGAGACCCGGACCCGAAACACGAAGGGAAGCCCCTTGGGGAGATTGAGGCGCTGCAGGGTTCCTTGGGAGAGATCCATCGCCTTGAGGACCTTGGGACCGGCCTTGCGCTGCAGCCAGAAGGACGGACTCAGGTTTTGCCCGCTGAGGAAGGCCGGGAAGAGAAGAAGGGACCCAAGGAGGATGGATTTTTTCATTGCTGCCGACACCTTTTGGGAAAGGAAAGGAGAAAGAAAGAAAGAGGACATGCAGAATGAGAAAGTATACAACCGACGGGAGGGTCCCCGAAGCAGGTTTTTTCTCGGGAAACCCTCATGAAAAGCCCCCCCTTCACGGCCCCTTGGGTTCAAGAGGGGGTTCAAGGGGCCGTGGGACCTGGGCAACAGCTCAATTGAAGAGCTGCGCCGTCCAGGTATTGGAGAGGCACCACTTGTTGCTGGCCGGAGTCCAGCTCAGGGCCTGCGTGGAGACCGTGTTGCAGGGCACCGGCAGAGTCGAGGGCAAGGGGAAGGTGAGCGAAGCCCCCCCGCTCGGCGCCAGCTGGGCTCCCAGGTAGAACAGGGGGAAAGGAAGGCACATCTGCCCCCAAGGGCCTGTCGGCCCGGGAGCGACCTGGGTACCCATGAAAAAGAAAATCCAGCTTCCCGGGGTAGCTCCCCCCGCGGCGATGGTCCAGTTGCTGCCGGCGATCAGGGGGGTCTGCTTGATCGAGAACAGGCAGCGCACCCGGGTGCAGGTCCAGATCTGAAGCATGGCGTAATCCACCCTCGTGGAATTCTCGATGAAGAGATCCAGGGACTTGTTCTGGTTCATTTTGGGGATGAGGTTGAGATTCCCCGGGAGATGGGCCAGGTCGATGTTGAGGAAGACATTGGAGCCCGAGCTGTAGGTAGACACCCCGGGCATGTCGATGATGCGCCTCCGGAAGACCATGCGGGCAGGAGAAGCATGCCAACCCAGGCCGATGGTATCGTTGGCGGCCGAGAGAGAATCGCCTCGCAGGCGAAGGACCAGGCGCCCCTTGACCACCCGGGGGAGAAACTGGTGCCCCGCTCCGACATTGGGGAAGGTGTAGCCGAATTTGCGCAGGGAGGAAGCCTGGTCGAAATGACGCATCGGTGTGACGAAGGTGGTGAAGGCGCCGGGCCGAGGACAGGCGTGTTCCGTCCCGCTCGGGCTCGAAGTGGAATAGTTGTCCGGGATTCCCCCCATGTAGATGTGGGGTTTGAGAGGGAGATTGTTGGTGTTGAGATGCTTGGTCACGAAGCCCGTAGTGCTTCCCAGGCCCGCCGTCCCCAGATCCAGGTGCCCGTTGCGATCGAGGTCCCCGCAGGCGATGTCGGCAGGAAAGGCTCCCGTCGGGGTCAGTGGGTTCAAGGTGAAGGCGCCCGACCCGTTGTTCCGAAGCGTCGCGATCTTGGAAGTCCCACGGAGGGCGAGGAAGAGGTCCGTATCCCCGTCGCAGTCATAGTCTCCACAGCAGATCGAAAAGCTCAGGACATTGGGGCTCCCCACCGAGTACGTCGTCTTGGTGAAGTTGACCGAAGTCCATGAACCCGTGGCGGGAGGCCCCTGGTTGATGAAGACCGAGCAGGACCCGATGCCGTTGGCGGTGGCGAAATCCAGCCAGCCGTCGCCATTGAAATCTCCCGCGCAGACATCGAAGGGCCGCGTGTTGGGATTGGAATAGGTCTGGGCGGTCGCGAAGTTGATCGCACTCCCCACGGTGGTGTTTCGGAAATAGGCGACATTGCCTGAGGCCAAGGGAACGACGAGATCCATGCGGCCATCATGGTTGAAGTCACCGGCCACAACACAATGGGGACGAGAAGGGGACACACTCAGGTTGGTGACGGTCGTCATGGCGGAGAAGATCCCGCTCCCGTTGTTCTTCGAAAAGTAGGGCCGCGCGTTCCCGAACCCCACAGTGACCAGGTCCAGGTCCTTGTCGTTGTCCAGGTCGACCGAGATGACCTTCTGCGGGAAGAAGGAGGCGGGGAGGCTGAGGGTCTGGAGTCCTGAAGGGAAGCGGCGCACCCGGATCACGTTGGCCGAAGAATGGGAACTGGCGATGTCCTTCTGGCCCGAGCTGTCGAAGCGCCCCACGGTCAGATCCGTAAGGCCGCCTGAGCTGTAGCTCTGAAGGAGGGAGAGGGCCAGGCCGGGACCTGTCCTTCGATAGATCCGGTCGTTGGACCCGATGGCCCCGATGATCATGTCCTGCCAACCATTGCCGCTCTGGTCCACAAGCTCGAGGGCCTTGGCCTTGTAACCCGTAGGCATCCCGTAGGTGGTAGCCGTCCATTGTCCAAAGGCTGTGGCCGAACCAGCGACCATGGCAAGGAAACTAAGGCAGAGATTTCGTTTGTACATCACTCCTCCAAGAGGGGAAAAGGGAGAGGGGAAAACAGAAGGGAAAATGGAACCAAGATCGATACCATACCGGAAATCAGGCATTTCAGGGACGTTCGGGACAACCTCCCAGGTTCCCTCCTTCTTGGAAACCATCGGATTCCGGGACCATTTCCTCAAAAAAACGCAATGCATGGGACAAACCACTCACCCGGGATTTCAGGAGAGTTCCAATGGGTTAAGCCTCTTCTCCTCCTGGGGGCAGCGGGGATCCTCTACCTGGGCATCACCCAAATCATTCATTACTTCCACCAGACCGCCGAAGACGCCTACATCCTGTTTCGGTACGCCGAAAACCTCGGGGATGGATATGGGATCGTTTCCTACCCGGGAGGCACAACCCAGGAAGGGGCGAGCAGCTTATTTCTTCTTCTCCTCCTCGCCTTGGGAAGAACTCTGGATCTCTCCGTTCCCCTTTTGAGTAAATGGATCGGTGTCAGTTCTCTCCTGGGAAGCCTGGGGATCCTCTGGTCCTGGGGCAGGGAATGCGCAAAGGGGGAAAACAGCCTTTCCCATGCCGGACTCTTCCTTGGTGTCGCGTGCTTGGCGAGCCTCCTCCTTCCCGTGGAAATAGCAGTCTGGAGTACGGCTGGGCTCGAGACCCTCTTGACCGCTTTCCTTTTTCTCTTCCTCGCCTATTCCATTTGGAAGGCCGGAGAGAAGGACAGCCTGGGCGGATGGACCTGGACCGTGGCCCTTGTCGCCTTCATCGCCGCAAATACGCGCCCCGAGGGCCTTCTCTACACTCTCGCGACCTTCCCCCTGATCCTTCTTCTTCGCCTCAGTCGGGGGAAGCGTCTCCTTGGCTCTCTCCTCCCCCTTCTCCCTCCTCTGGCCATCCTACTTCTCCTTGAAGGGTCCACTCTCTTCCTCAAATTCATTTATTTCGGTTCGATCTGGTCCAACCCGACCTTCGTAAAACTGAGTGTCCGATCCTGGCTGAATCCAGGAGCCTACCTGCTTTCCTTCCTCCAGGCGCGCGGCCCCATTTTCTGGGTTTCTTTCTCGATCCAAGTGGCCGGCTTCGCCTATGGACTCATTCGGTTTCTCCAAGGCCGCTTGACCTCCCTGACACGGGCCTATCTGACGGCTTGGGTGTTTGTCTTGTTGCAACTCTTCGTCGTCTTCTATACCGGGGGCGACTACATGGCCCTCCACCGCTTCCTGGTTCCGGCCTTCCCGACCATGGCCGCCGCAACCATTTTTTTCTCCCTCGAACTTCGCTCCACGTACCGTCCAATCGCCCTCACCCTTCTGCCTCTCGCACTTGGGGGAACGGGCTTCCTTTTTCATCCCCTGTCCTGGCAGGCTTCTTCAGGTCTGCTCAGCCAGAGTCATCCTCCACGGGCCGAAAAAGCGGTCCAGAAACTGCGCCAAAAGGGACACCCAGATGGCCCCTACGCCATCAGTGAATGCGGATTCATCCCCTACCACGTTCCAGGCCCCTTTATCGATCTCATGGGGCTCAACGACAAGATCATCGCGCGGAGCTACAAACTTTATGGGGTTTCGGGAGCCCCCCAAGCGGCACGGGACTGGGTCCTCTCCAAGCTCCCATGGGCCATTGTCGCCTATGACTACTGGAAAAAGGGAAAGGGGATCCGACTCGGGGAAGGCGTCGCCTGGTTTTTCGGCTGCTATTTCCAATCGCCCTTTTTCAAGAGGCATTGGGACTATGAGAGGGAGCTGCCCGACAAGCGAAACAACGAACTGCTCTTTTCCTATTTCAAGGGAGAGTACCAGGGGACCCATGACCTCCGCGCCGAGGACCCCAAGGGGAGAGACCTCCTCATGCATGGCTTTTTTGTCGAACCGGACAAGATTTGGACCTCCACCATGGCGCGGGTCCTCCTGCGACCGGGCTCGGGACACCGGACCCTCCATGTCGAAGGTTGGATCCCCAAGCTCGAGAATTATCCCGACAAGAAACTCCGGATCGAGTTCTACACCCAAGGCTTCGCCATTGGATCCAGGCTCTTCGGGAAATCCCTTGTCCAAAAGGATGGAATCTTCCAGGCCTCGGTCCCCCTCCCCACCAATCCCAGATCCAAGAGCAATTTCCTCCTCACCCTCCGGTCCTCCCAAAAAGCCCACCCCAAGGGAAGCAGGGACGAGCGGGCGCTGAGCTGGGTCTTCCGGCGGATCTGGACCACGAAGTAGGAGGGCAATTCCGGTCCAAGAGATCGCCGTTTTTCGTATCCTGGGGCATCTTATCCTGGGATCGGAGATGCTCTCGGCGCTTGAGAGCGAGGCCGAGGTCCGCCGTTTTTCGTATCCTGGGGCATCTTATCCTGGGATCGGAGATGCTCTCGGCGCTTGAGAGCGAGGCCGAGGTCCGCGGTTTTTCGTATCCTGGGGCATCCGTATCGTGGGATAGGCTTATTCCTCTTCCTGAGCTGCTTCTGTTCTTCCTCCTTCCTTACAATCGAATGAAACGCATCTCTCTTTCCAACCTCTCCATTCTCCTCGGCCTCTTGGGGGCTCTCCCTCTCGCCGCGCAGAGGCCCCTGGTCTCCTCCAACCTGGAGAACATGCGCATCCGCTCCTCCTCGGTCACGGGTTCGGGGAACACCTGGAACATCGACCTGAGCATGGACGACGACAACGGGAACCGCTCGCTGCCCACGAGCTACCGGCGCTGGTGGCATGTGCAGATCGACCGCCTCAACCCTCTCGCGGTGACGACCCTCCGGCTGCGCGTGCTGCGGGCGGGGTACAGCGACATCATTCTGCCCTGCTGGAGCCAAAGTAAGGATGGGGGGAAGAGCTTCGGCCCCTGGACCCGGATGCCTCTCTCTTCCCTGCCGCGGAGATCGGGTTCCACGCACTCCTTTTCGCTGACGGTCCCCAAGGGCGTCACGACCATCCGCATCGCCAAGTACTTCCCCTATACGGTGAGCCAAAAGGACCGCTGGCTCAGCGGCCTTCTCCCCCACAAGCACATCCGCAGCCTTCGCATCCTCGGACGCAGCCGCCTGGGCCGCCCCATCCAGATGCTGGAGATCACCAACACCGCCGTCCCCGACAAGGGGAAGAAGCGGGTTTGGATCCACGCGGGAATCCATCCGGCGGAGACCACGAGCTACTTCGTGGTCGAGGGGCTGGTGGCCTGGCTGCTCTCGGGCAAGCCCGAGGCCGAGCGCGCGCTGGGCGGCCTCATCCTGGACATCGTTCCCATGGCCAACCCCGACGGGGTCTACCTCGGCAACTACCGGACGAACAGCCGCAGCGTCAACCTCGAGACCCAGTGGCGGGCACCCTACAACTCGACCGAGAAGGAGATCGTCGCCCTCCGAGGCCAGATCGAGGCCTTCATGGGAACGAGCAAGCGGCCGGGGGCCAACCCCATCCAAGCCCTCTTCAACCTGCACAGCACCCACGGGCCGGGCTATCCCCTCCATTTCCAGCACGTGGCCAATGCCTTATTCGATCTGGTCCGAAACAACCGGGGGGTCATCCCCGAAGTGAACAAGAAGGAAGGCAAGTGGATCCAGGCCTTCCAGGCCCGCTCCCCCTTCGTCGCGCGAGGGCGCACTCTGAGCAGCACGGCGGGCGCCCCCAGCCGTCCCTTCGTCGAGTCCATGATGCACGACCGCTGGTCCATCGACCCCAAGTGGAGAGGGAGCCCCAACTTCCTTCCCACGGTCATGGCCATCACCTTCGAGGGGACCTACCGCATGGGACCCGACGGGAGAACCTGGAACAAGCCCGCCGACTACCGCAGGGTGGGCATGGAGATGGGGCTGGCCCTGATCGACTACTTCGGGATCCGGCCCAGGACCCGGCTCACGACCTACGGCATCGCCTGCGGGGGGACGATCACGGGACTCCTCTCCGGCAGCCCGCAGAAGCTCTGGCTCAACCTGACAGGCCCCAAGGATGCACCTTTCTTGCTCGTCCTCGGCGGCAAGCGGATGAATCTCACCCTGCCCTTCGGAGCTTGCAAGCTCCTCGCCGAGCCCCTCGTCCTCCTCCCCCTGGGCAAGCTGAGCAGCCTGGGTTCCTGGACCGGTAGCTTCGGCCTCCCCGCTGCCGCCCAGCTCCGTCTCGACCTCCAGGGCCTGCTCCTCCCCCCGGCAAGGATCCTGGGCACCCAGGGGCTGGAGTTGATCCGATAAGCACGGCTTCGCCCCTCCCTCCTTGCGCCTTGGCCAGCAGCTGGGCGGTGGTCATCCGGCGGTTTCCGGATGCCACCTCCCCCCTCAGCCATGGACCCATCGGAAAAGAACATGTTCGGGCGATGGTCCTCCAGCCGTTTCCCGATGCCACGGGTATGGGGCCTTGTTCGGAACCTTACTTGACCCGCAGCTCGGCGATGGTCGTCCAGGCCTTGCCGTTCTGCTCACTGAGAGCGACCAACTTGAGGAAGCGGGCGCGAGTCCCCTCGGGAAAGCGCAGCTCCTTCCAGGAGGAGTTCCTGGCGAAGCTCCCCTTGAGCAGGGGGGCGCCCCAGCTTTTCCCGTCGGCGCTCAGGTAGAGGGCGTAGTCCTTGATCCAGCCATGGTCGCTGTTCTGCCGGGGCAGGTAGCGCAGGAGATGCAGGGGCCTGGAACGGCCCAGGTCGAGCACGATGAAGTGCGGGGGCCGCGGCTCGGCCGCGCCCCAGCGCGTGTGCCAAAAAGTCGAAGGATCCCCGTCCACCGCGTGGGCCGCGAGGCCCTCGCCCGGGTGTTCGCTGTCCACCTGGATGACCCGGCAGGGATAGCCGTCCGGGGCCGGGCGCTCGGGCCGGAAGGCCGCCGGTGGCAGGGGTCGGCGGAGGCGGGCCTGGGGGAGCAGCTCTCCCTTTCCTTCCCAGGGCCGTAGCCAGAGGGAGAGGAAGGCCGGCTGCGAGCGCAGGAGATCGCGCTCCAGGGGACGCGGGCCGCAGCTCGCTCCGCCGAGGGCGTTCTGCCGCGTCCCGATCCAGAGAACGTTCCGGTCCGAAGCGGGCAGCTCGGTCGGGTGGCGGGCCGCGGCCAGCTCCTGGGCCGTCCAGGGGAGCAGGGACCAGGCGAAGGGACGCAGCGATTGGATCAGGAGGCCTCGCCCCTCCTGGTCGTGGCAGAAGATCCAGGAGCAGTCTTCGTGATTTCCCGTCTCCTGCGGACGCACATAGTCCTGTCGAAGCTCCGGGAGGGAGGCCCGGTAGAGCCCGACATCGGCGCTGGCCCTGCGGTCCACATAGTTCTCCTGGGGGCCGCGGCCCAACCATTGGACCCTGCCCAGGACCTTGGGGAGGTCCAGGGAGATCCCGAGCCGGGGAAGGACCGGCATCTTCCGCAGCGGAGAGATCCCGGCGTCGAGGGCGATGCTCCCGTCGGACAGGAGGCTCCAGTAGAGATCGAGCTGGAAGAGCTCCTCCCCCCCGGCACCCCAGCGGCTGCGCGCGTGCAGGCGCAGGTTTCCGTCCCGGGCGCGTTCCCGCCGCGGGGGCAGCGCGCGGGGACGCAGCCGGTCCAGGCCCAGGGCCTTCCAGGAGGAGGCGACGTAGCGGTCGTTGTCCACGGGAGCGCGGAACACATCCAGGCGCGGCAACCCCGCTCCCCTCCGGCCTCCGAGCAGGATGCGCCCCCGATGCGCGTAGCGCCGGAGGAACCCAGTCCTGGCGTCCAGAACGAGGCGGAAGCCCGCCCGCTCGAGGACCAGCTCTTCACCCTCTACCAGGGGACGCGGCATCGAACGCGCCGCGGGCAGCCGCGCCCATTCGGCGGGCCGAACCCAGGGCAGCCGCCACTGCCCGCGCGCCAGCTCGTGGCCCTTCCTGGCGTAGGCCCGGTCCCTGGCAAGGTGCAGCGAGACCCGGAGATCGTAGCGTGCCCCCGCCTTCAGCCTCGGCCTCGGCAACGGCAGATCCAGCACCAGAGACTCGCCCGGCGGCAGGCTCGGCATGGGACGGCGCTCCTCCCAGATCGGCCGCCCATCCTCGAGCAACCACGCCCGCAGCTCCATGCCCTCGAGGTTGGTAAAGAAGTACCCGTTGCGCACCTCCAGCCTCCCCTCCTCCGGGGGGAGCGGCGAAAAACGCACATACTGGTAGACCCGCTTCAGCTCGCGGAGCTTGGCCGTCTCCCGCCGGTCCGGGGTCACGATCCCGTTGATGCAGAAGTTGCCCGAGTTGGGCTTGTCCCCGAAGTCGCCCCCATAGGCGAAGTAGGACCGTCCATCGGGAGTTCTCCGCAGGAGCCCCTGGTCCACCCAGTCCCAGACGCAAGCGCCGATCAGCCTCGGGTGCGCCTCGATGACCTCCCAGTACTCCGCGAGATTTCCCATGGCGTTGCCCATGGCGTGGGCGTACTCGCAGACGAAGAAGGGCTTCTGCCTGGCCGAACGCCCCACCCGGTCCAGCCAGGGGACACTCGGATACATGACGCTGTCCACGTCGGCCACGCTGTTGTCCCGCTCGTAATGGATGGGCCGGCTCGTGTCGACCCGCCGAAGCGCCTCCCGACAAGCCCGAAAGTTTTCGCCCGGTCCCGCCTCGTTTCCCAGGGACCACATGAGGACGCAGGGGTGGTTCTTGTCGCGGGCCACCATGGACAGGACACGGTCGACGTGGGCCTCGCGCCAGCGGGGATCGTGGGCGAGCGAAGCCTTGCCATAGCCCATGCCGTGGGACTCGAGATTGGCTTCGTCGATGACCAGGAGCCCCAGCTCGTCACAGAGATCGTAGAACAGCGGCTGGTTGGGATAGTGGCTCGTGCGGACCGTGTTGACGTTGTTGCGCTTCATCAGGAGCAGGTCCTGCAGGATGCCCTCCCGGGTGACGGCATGCCCCCGGATCGGATCGTGCTCGTGGCGGTTGACCCCCTTGAGTTTGATCGCGACCCCGTTCAGGAGGAGGCGCTGCCCTCGGATCTCGACCTGCCGAAACCCCACCCGGCTGCTCAGGACTTCGAGGATCTTGCCCTGCGCGTCCCGGTGGACGAGGAAGAGGCGGTAGAGGGCGGGGCGCTCGCAGTTCCAGAGCTGGGGCGAGGGAAAGAACCTGGAAAAGCTGAAGGTCTTGGGCCCCGCGGAGGCCGGCAGCGCGCGCCTCCCAAGGCGCTGCGGCTCCCCTGCTGCCCCGGGCCTTTCCAGGAGCAGCTCGAGACTCTCCCCCGCGTTCGCCTCCTCCCCGCCCTCGTAGTCGACCCGCAAGCTCAAGTAAAAACCCTTCGGCGCCCTCCGGTCCAAGCTCTCCGTCCGCACCATGAAGTCGCGGATCCTCCCCTTGGGCTGACTGAAGAGGTAGACATCGCGAAAGATCCCGCTCAAGCGCCAGAAGTCCTGGTCCTCCAGGTAGCTCCCGTCGCTCCAGCGAAAGACCTGGACCACGATGAGGTTTTCCCCCGCCTGCAGATAGGGACTGAGGTCGAACTCGGCCGGGGTCCGACTCCCCTGGGAGTACCCCACGCGGCGGCCCCCCACCCAGACATAGAAGGCGCTCGACACCCCGTCGAAATGCAGGATGGTCCGCCGCCCCGCGAAGGCCTCCGGGAGGACGAAGCGTCGCCGGTACACCCCCACCGGCATGGGATACCGGGCCTTGGTCCAATCCGCGGGAACCGGGCCGTCCACGCGCGGTGGGTCCCTGCGAAAGGGGTAGGTCACGTTGGTGTAGATCGGGACGCCGTATCCCTGGAGCTGCCAATTGCTGGGCACGGAGATCGTCTTCCAATCGGAGTCGTCGAAACCTGGTTCGCTGAAACCCTTGGGGAGGTCCCCCGGCCCCTTGGGCGTGTAAAAGAACTTCCACTTGCCGTTCAAGGACAAGAACCAGGGAGAGGCCTCCCTCGCGCCGGCCCGGGCCTGGGCCAGGCTGGCGTAGGGCAGCAGGCTGGCGTGGGCCGGGAGTTTGTGGCGACCGATCACGGAAGGGTCCTGCCAGTCCTGGGCCGGGGAGGGCAGCGCGAAGAGAAGGAGAAACGCGCCGCAAAGGAAGGGGAGAGCAAGGACGCGGAAAAGAGAGAAGAAATCCTTTTGAATCATTTGGGGCCTCACCGGAGTTCTGGAAGGATAGCGGGCAGGAAGGAAAATGTCTGACGAGAAACACAAGCAAGCGCCCCCCTCCCTCAGCGCTTTCGAGCTGCTCGAAGAACTGGGCGAAGGGGAGTTCGGAACGGTTTGGACCGCGCGGCTGCGGACGCCTGTCTTCGGACTCAGGCAGGGGAGCATGGTGGCGGTCAAGTTCCTCCGCCAGAACCTCCTGCGGGACCCCAGGGTCGTCACGCGCTTCCGGCGCGAGGCTGGATTGGGAGCGAGCCTGCAACACCCCAACGTGGTCCGGATCTATGGGCTCATCGATACCAACCTCATGGGGCAGCAGGTGCTCTGTCTGGTCATGGAGCGCCTCGAGGGAACGAGCCTGCGCGCCTTCTTGGAAGCCCATGGGGCCGCCCCCGAAGCCCTGGCCCGCAAGGTCGCCTTCGGCGCGTCCAAAGGGCTGGCCGCCCTCCATAAAAAACGGGTCATCCACCGCGACCTGAAACCCGAGAACCTCTTCCTCGCCGAAGACGGCCACACCAAGCTGATGGATCTGGGTCTCGCCCACAAGACAGGGAGGCAAGGTCCCTTTCGCGCGGGAGGATCGGGAGGGCGGGGTTTCCAAGGTTCCCTTGCCTACGCCGCCCCCGAGTGCCTCGAGGGGGCGCGCCCCAGCCCGGCCTCGGACGTATTCTCGCTGGGGGTCAGTCTCTACGAGTTCGCGACCGGCCACCACCCCTTCGACGAACTGCGGGGGAGCGGCCTTGCGGACGAGTTCCTGGATGCCCTCCTCCACCAGGATCCCCTCCTCCCTTCGATGCGCGTTCCGAGGCTTTCGCCCTTCTTCGATCGCCTCGTAATGCGCTGCCTCTCCAAGGTCCCCGCGGAACGGCCCACGGCCCAGGAGCTGGCCAGGCTCTTCGAGCAGGGAGAGACTTCTTCCTGGTGGCGTGGGATCCAGCACGAGGACCCCATTCTCCGCTCCAAGATCCGGGCACGCCGCTCTCTGCGCCCCAAGATGGCTGCCTTCGTGGACCGGCGTCGCGAGCTTGAAGTCCTGCGTGGGGCACTCCAGGACAGCCTCCGGGGGGACTTCCGCGTCTTCGCCCTCCAGGGACCCGAAGGAGCGGGGAAACGACGCCTGGTGGATGAGGTCATGACCGAAGCGCTCCAGCGGGAAAAGCCCCTCCACTACTTCCCCGGTCGACCCAAGCTCTCCCCCGAAGGCTTTCCCCTTTCTCCCATTGGAGCCTTTCTGGCCGCCGCCTACCTCGAGGACGACCTCATCGACCTGGGTGAAGCCCGGATCCAGCTCGACCGGCTCAGCGCCCGTCTTGCCGCTCGGGCAGAACTCGAACCCGAAGTCGCCGACCTCCTCGCCCGTTCCCTGCTCGCCCAGGAGGAGGACAGCCATGATTTCCCCTTCGGAGCGGCCCTGAAAGCCCTTCGGGCCCTGGCGACCAAGGACTGCCCCCTGGTGCTTCGGATCCACCGGGCCGACAAACTGGGCCAAGGTTGCCTCCGCCTGCTGCAAGACTGGAGTCAGCTCCCCGATCCCGGGGCGGCCCTGGTCCTCCTTACCAGCCACCACCCCCTCCCTTTCGAGCTTCCCGTCCGGGAGGAGAACCTGGGCAAACCGGACACCCTCGTCCTCAAAGCCCTTCCTCCCAAAGACGCCAGGAAACTGGTCCAGGGCCTCTTCCAGGATCCCACCGAGGGGGAACGCGCCACCCGCCTCCTCCTCCGGCAGGTCACCCCTTTTCCGGGTCTCCTCCTCGACGCCCTGATCCACTGGCAGCAGGGGGGGCAACTCAAAGGTATGCCCGGCTCCTTCCATGACCTCAGCCAAGAGCCCCCGCTTCCTCTCTCGGCCGATCTGGCCGATTTCCTGCAGGACTCATGGGCCCATCTCCAGCCCCAGCAGCGGGAACTTCTCGAAGCGGCCGCCGTCCTCGGCCTGGAGTTCGACCCCGAAGACCTGAGCAGGCTCCTGGACTTCCCCCTCCTGGACACGCTGCGCTCCCTCGCCCCCCTCCATCCCGCCTGGATCCTCTCCAACGGCAAGCGCATCCGCTTCCGCCGTCTTTCCGAGCGGCGCTGGATCCTGCGGAGCATTCCCGCCGAGCGGAGGAAGGCGCTGCACGCCAAAGCCGCTCGGCTCTGCGAGGAAGCCGGTCTACCTCCCTCACGGATCGGCCTGCACTGGTCACGGGCCGGTGAACATGAAAAGGCTGTCCCCCTCCTCCTCCAGGGCGCGCGCGAGTCCCTGGGCGCGGGGCGCTTTCAGCGGGCCCAACGTCTCCTCCAGCGGAGCCTGGTACACTTGGACGCCCTTCCTCGCCTACCGGTGCATGCCCACCAGAGGCTCGAGGCCGAATTGCTTCTGGCGGAACTGGCCCTCGAGGGAGATCGCCTCCAAAGAGCCGATGGGCTGCTGCGGCGGGCCCAGGCACGGGCCCGCATCCTTGGGGCCAAGGAGGAGGAGCAGCACCTGCTCCTCCTCCGCGGCAAGGTCGCCCTCGAGCATGGGCATTTCGGCCAGGCCTTGGTCCTTTTCGAGCAGAGCCTCAAGGGAGGCGGGGCAAACGAGGATCCCGGCTTCGCGGCCGAAGCCCTGCGCCTCGAGGCGCAGATCCTCTGCCTTCAGGGGCAGATCAAGGAGGCGCTTCGCCTCCTGGGGCGAGCCCACGATTTCCTCTATGAGGCTGAGGAGCAACGAAGCCTGCGTTTCGCCAGGGTCTCCCGGGAGCTGGCCAACCTGGAGGGAATGCGCTTTCGCACGGAGATCGCCGAGGCCCACCGGCGGGAAGCGAAGGGGCTCTTCGAACTCTATGGGGCGAGGGGAGATCTACAGCGGTTGGACCTGGACCACGCCCGTCTTCTCCTCGAGCTGGGGCAGGGGGACGCGGCGATGGACCTGGTGCGCCCCGTCCAAATGACGCCGCAGAGCGAGGCCATCCGGCGGCGGACCGCCTATCTCCACGCCCTGCATTCATTTTACAGAGGAGCCTTTGAGGAAGCGGAGCGACAGGCCTCAGAGGAGCTGGAGCGCCCCTCGTCGAGCCCTCGCTTTTTGGAGCGCGAACTCCAGGTCCTCCAACTCGAAAGCCTCTTCCGCAGCGAAGGGGTGAGCATCGCCGAGGCCGAGGCCCTGGTCCAGGAAGTGGAACGGGAGGGCTATCCCCAGGTCCTGATCCTGGCCAAACGCTTTCTCGCGCAATTGCTTCTCCAGCTCGGGTCCCCCGAAACAGCCCTCGACCTCTTGGACCAGGCTCGTGAGCTGCTGCGCCCCCTCAGCCTGGACCCCACCATGGAACTGGGAATCGCCCTGGTACGCTCCCAAGCCCTGAACCGCCTCGGCCGCAGCCAGGAGGCCCAGCGCTGGTTGCGCCTGGGGCGACGCCACCTCGAGCGCCTCGCCCAGCGACTGCCCCGGGCACAGCGGCGGGCCTTCCTCCAGGGGACCCCCATTCGTCGTAGCCTCCTCCGCTAAGAGCGGAGAGATTCCCACCTTCCCCCTTGTGCCGACCAGGCTTTGGCTTACCGGAATGAGCCGAGAGCAAAACTCTTCCCAGCAAAAAGGCTGATCATGAAAGACTCCCTCATTCTCCCCTGTGCCCACTGCGGGCAGTTGAACCGTGTCCCCGCCGCCAAGCTTGGCGACCGCCCCGTCTGCGCCACCTGCCACCAGCCTTTAACGGGCGGCAAACCGGCCGACCTGGATCCCGCCCGCTTCCAAAAACTCATCCAACGCAGCGACCTCCCCGTCGTCGTCGATTTTTGGGCCCCCTGGTGCGGACCCTGCAAAATGATGGCTCCCGAGTTCGCCAAGGCTTCGGAGGCCCTCGCCGGCAAAGCCATCCTCGCCAAGCTCAACACCCAGGATTTTCCACAACCCGCCGCTCAACTCGGCATCTCCGGCATCCCCACCATGATCCTTTTCCAAGGCGGCCAAGAAAAAGCCCGCCAATCCGGAGCCATGCAATCCCCCCAAATCCAATCCTGGATCCTCTCCCACCAACCCCAGTAACAAACCCCAGTAGGAAACGCCAGTAGGGAACGCCGGTAGGGAACGCCAGTAGGGAACGCCGGTAGGGAACGCCTCCAGGCGTTTCATGTAGGAAACCCCTCCAGGGGTTTCAGGTAGGAAACGCCTCCAGGCGTTTCACGTAGGGAACGCCTCCAGGCGTTTCATGTAAGAAACCCCTCCAGGGGTTTCAGGTAGGAAACGCCTCCAGGCGTTTCCCCCCCACCGCCCTCCCCGCCTTCCCCCCTACCCCCCTACTCCCCCCTCCCCTGCAAATACCCCCCCACCAA
>DROQ01000011.1 GCA_011321845.1 Planctomycetota bacterium
GCCTGGCTGCGCTCGCTCCAGGCCGACCTCGTTCAACCCAGTCCCAGGCAGGTCGCCCTGATGGGGGAGCCAGCCAAGCCTTCGAGCCGTTTCCACTCTGTAGGACTCACCCCAGGCTGGTATGCAGTGGTCGCGAGAGCCCCCGACAAGGCCATCGCCCTCTCGGCACCCATCCACCTCCAAGGCCGACAGATCGCCTCTGGTGTTGTCCTGCGCCTGAGTGAGGGGGCCAGTCTTACGGGCCGTGTTCTAACACCCGATGGAAAACCCCTGAAAGGCGCTCTGGTCCGCCTCAGCGGGGAGGGCAGAAAGGTGGAAGCCCGAATCCGCTCTTTCGACCGCATGGTCGCCGAGCCGGGAGACCGCCGCGCCGCGACCTGGATGCGATTCAACGGAGGCGGAAAGCCCATCACCGACGCGAAGGGTCGCTTCGTCCGCACCCACCTGCCCACAGGCATCCCCCTTCGCGTAAACGTCTTCCACAAGGCCTACAGGCCCATCAGCCTGCGAGGCGTCCAACTGAAGCCGGGCCAAAACCATCCCGAGCTGGTCCTCCGCTTCCAGGCCCGGCGTTAAGGGGGGATTGACAAACCTCAAAACGAATCGAATGATCTCATAAGAGCTGGATGACAGCTCTTATGAGTCAAAGGTTTTGTTTTGAGTCATGAATTCTCTCCTGCCCTTAATCCCCTAGGTTCGCATTTACCTTCCGGATTCCCAAGAAATGATGGATCCTTACTTTTTAAAAAGGTCTGTTTTTCCAAGAATTTTGGACGTTTCTTTTATTTAGAAAAGATAGGGGAGTGAAAGCCTTTCAAGGACATCCTTGCGCAATGAAGGTGGCGAAATCATTAGCCTTTAAATCCAAAAAGGGAAAAGATGTTGAAAGAAAAAAACTCATTCATCATATTTCTCTCCTTAGGGATTCTTTTTTTCTTCATGTTTGTTCTTTATTTGCCAACGAAGAAGCCCACCTATTCCAAAGAGGCAAGAGGATATGAGTTAAACAGGAGTAAAGGTTTGCGGAAATCCGATGGTTCTTCTCCTTTGACTCCGACGGAATCGAAAGATAAAGAAAATCTTCGGGAATCCGTTCAAGGAATGGAGAAAGAAGGTGGGGGCAAGGGGAAGGTTCTTGTTTTTTATCACTCGAAAACAAAGTCACCGATTCCGAAGGTCTCCCTTTTTCTTTGCAAAGCTATAGATGGAGCCTTTTTAGAGAGCAAGACTCCCATTGCAATTTCAAATAGAAAAGGAGAGGTTGCTTTTTCTTTGCCTTCCAATCCTTCCAAGGATGAGGGAAAGACCTTGATCGCCTATAAGAGTGGATTTTTAGCAAAAGCAATTGCTCTCAATTCAAACCAAAAGAAATATTTTTTAACCCCTTCTCCTCCCTTAACTTTTGTTTGTAAAAACCCGGAAGGAAAGCTCATTCGGAATTGCGCCGTGGTCCTTTCCAAGCTCCAAAGATTCAATCCGCCCGCAATTTCCGGCTCAGCCATTGGAAACCCTGTTGCGAAATGGCCGCTATGGGGAAATTCAAGGGATATTCAAGGTCGGATCATGGTTAAGGGGGTGCCAGATGGTCTTTACCATGTCTACGTTTTTTCCGATACGTATATTGCCCAAGGGACCCAATTCCGAGGTCAAAAAAAAGTCCGACTCAATCCTGCTATCCAAAGAGAAATTCCTGTCACTATGTTGCCGATTTTGGGGGCCGCAATCTCCTTTCCTCCCGAAGCGAGAAAGGATCTTTTGGAAATCAAGAAAACTTGGAAGAGTCCTGTCAACAAAGTTGAGTGCTTGCGGGCTGATGACAGGGGGGGAGCCTTTGTTTGGTCTTATGTCAGTTTTTTTGGCCAATATTCGCATGGGGGAGATGCCTACATAAAAAGGGCCCTGCGGCATATTGAAAAAAAGTTTCCTCATTCCATTGCTTTTGCCAAGATTCCTGAAAATGCTTCTCAAAATATTTCCATGGAGTTGGAGTGTCTTCTTCGGAATGGAATGGAGTGTTTTGTTGAAACAAAACTGCTTCCTATCGATAAGATCAAGGCATCTCCCCTCAACGTGAAAAAAATTCAGGTGCTCAGGAAGGTCATCCTCCGGGCGGAAGGGGTTCGGTCAAAATATCCCATTCCCTTTAGCTTGAGAGGTGAAGGGAACAGGATGACCCTTTTTTCAGGGAAAATGAGCCATATTCCATTGGGAGAATATAAAATTAAGTTGGGACCCAATCATGGTGGACCTACGATTGAATTTGAACCCAAAACTGTCACCATAAAAAAAGGAGAAGGAGTTCAGAAGATCCACTTGAAATTCAACGAGAAAGTTGCCTTTGTTACCATTCAAACGGGATTTCGGGACCCCTATTGTAAAGAGGCGATTTGGGTAAGATGGGAGATCCCAAGCCATAAGGTACAGTTCAGCTTAACCCCCGCAGCCTTCAATCGATCCACCGTCCGGGTTCTTTTACCCTACACAAAAATCCACATTGAAGCTGCTACCGATTTTCATGGCCGATGGGAAAATGAGTATTCCATCGGACCTAAATCCCCCCTTACTTTGAAGATCCTTTTTTAAAGACCTTGAGATGAGGCAATCAAAGCCTGCACGCTTTGATTGGATTCCCATGTTGGTTGGTTCGCAACTGAGACGAAAGCCTCCGGGGGTATTGGCCCCCCC
>DROQ01000012.1 GCA_011321845.1 Planctomycetota bacterium
GGCCAGCGACAAGACCTATCCCTTTGTCCTGGTCCTCGCGAAATCCGCCAAGGACTTGGACGGCCTCCAGCTCAAGGGCAAGGCCCTCCTCCTGCTCGACCGGAGCAAGCCCTGGCGCTTCGGCCTGACCGAGGTCGGCAGAGCCCTCTGGGGGATCCGCCCAGGCGCACTGGTCCTGATCGACGACAAGAGAGCCGCCCAGGATCCGTCCAAACGCATGTCGGTGCGCTTCGTGGGCGAGGGTTCCAAGGGGACGCGTGGCCGGGGAAGGAGACTTCGCCCCAACCGCTACGCCCTTTCCACCAAGGCTGCCTCGGAACTCCTCTCCGCCTGCGGACTCGATCCCAAGCTCCTCGAGGGCAAAAAAACAGGCGCCTTCCCCATCGAGGGCTACACCCTGCACAGCCACGTCCAGACGCAAAAGCGACCCGCCTTCGCGGTCAATGTGCTCGGCTACCTCGAAGGAAGCGACCCCAAGCTCAAGGACGAGGTCGTCGGCATCGGCGCCCACCTCGATCACCTGGGCAAGGCCCCGGACGGCCAGGTCTACAACGGGGCGGACGACGACGGCTCGGGCAGCACCGGCCTGCTCGCCGTCGCCAAAGCATTCGCGACAAACGGGCGGCGCCCCAAGCGCTCCCTCCTCTTCATGGCCTTCTGCGGGGAGGAGATGGGCCTGATCGGCTCGGGCTGGTACGCCAGCCACCCCGTCCTGCCCAACGAGTCCATGGTCGCCGAGCTGCAGATGGACATGATCGGCCGCAACGAAGAGAACAAGAGGACAGGCGAGAAGGCCGAGGACAACCTCAACAGCCTCCACCTCGTCGGCTCCAAGAAGCTCTCCGACGAGTTGCACACCATCTGCCTGGAGGCCAACGAGCAGTTCGCCGGCTTCGACTTCGAGTGGGACGAGGAGGGCGTCTTCTTCCGCAGCGACCACGTCAACTTCGCCAAGAAGGACATCCCCATCGCCTTCTTCTTCACGGGGTTCCACCCCCAGTACCATCGGACCAGCGACACCATCGACCGGATCGACTTTCCCAAGCTCGCCCGGGTCGCGCGCCTGGTCTACAGCATCGCCTGGAAGGTCGCCGACCTGGACCACCGCCCCAAGCTGGACCGGACCTACAAAGAAGTCATGAAGGCCCAGGGCGGCCGGAGAAGGAGGCGCTGACCATGCGAAGGGAAAAGGCGCTCGAGATCCTGCACGAGATGACCAAGGGGGAGAGCCTGCTGCGGCACGCGCGGGCGGTCGAGATCGTCATGCGCGCCCTCGCCAAGGCCCGCGGAGAGGACGAGGACCGCTGGGGCGCGGCGGGACTCTTGCACGACGCGGACTACGAGGCCTGGCCCGAGGAGCACCCGAATCGGATCGTCGCCCGCCTCCGCGAGCTGGGTGAGGAGGAGATCGCCCACGCCATCTCCGCCCACTACACCAAGTGGGGCGTGCCCTACGAGAGCGAGCTGGACAGGGCCCTGATCGCCGCCGATGAGCTGACCGGCTTCATCGTGGCCTGCTGCCTCGTCCGCCCCGAAGGCGTCGCCACCCTCAAACCCAAGAGCGTCAAAAAGAAGTTCAAGGACAAGAGCTTCGCGGCCAAGGTCGAACGGGCCGAGGTCCTCCGCGCGCTCGAGATCTTCGGCGTGGACTTCGGCGAGCACGTCGCCTTCGTGATCGAGGCGCTCAAACCCCACGCCGAGGAGCTCAAGATCGGGCCGAGGTGAAGCTCTCGCGCCTTACTTCACACGCACGGTAAGGGGCTCGCTCGTCACCCAGGGGGAGGGCTGCTCTCCACCCGGGAGCCCTTGGATCGGTCCCAGGAGGGCCTGGGTCGTCCAGAGGATGCCTCTCTGCGAGGGCGCCTTGAGATTCAGGCTCGCCTTGCCGCTGGCGTCCACCCCGCCCACGACAGTCAAGAAGGGCTGGAACAGGCTGATCCCGAAGGAGGGGAAGCGCAGCCCGCGCACGCCCAGAGGAGCGTAGGGCCGCTCCGGGCTGTATCCGGTGCCCAGCAGCCAGACGGCCACCTTGGCCCCCTTGGCCCCCTGGACGGTGAACTGCAGCTTGGTGTCGGGCGCCGGGCTGGGGCTCGGCGAGACCGCCAGGCTGGGGCGCATCGGCTCCAGAGTGAGCAGCTCGTACTTGGAGAAGAAGTTGGTCAAGTGGATGTAGAGCTTGGATCCCTTGCGCCCAAAGCGCTCGAAGGGCTGGCTGCCCTTGGCGAAGGCGAGCGCGCTCACGGTCAAACCGCTGGGCTTGTAGACATTGTGCGCCCCCGACCCGCCCCCGGCCCGGCCGATCTCGAAGAGGTTGCTCGTCTTGCTGCTCGCGTCGGAGAGGTAGAAGGTCCCCTGCCCGTCCCGGACCATCGCCAGGGCGTTGTCATAGCCCTTGGCGAAGAGAAAGCCCTCCTTCTCCGTGAGGGTCCTGGGTCCGATGGCGCTCCGGACCTGGAGAGGGGTGTAGCGGAGGAGGCGACCCGCGCCCTTCGCCCCGAACTTGCTCGGCGCCGGGGCCAGGTAGAGGTTGCCCTGCTCATCGAAAACGAGCGGCCCCGAGAAACCCTGGACCTCTACGATCCGGTCCTGGAAGCCGGTCGCCAGGTCCAGGCGGATCACGTCGGTCAGCGCCCCCGAGCGGGGCTTGGCCGAGACATAGAGGAAGCGCTCTCCCTCGAGGGGATTGAAGGCGAAGGCGTAGTTGAAGACGATGGTCGAAGCCTTGCGCAAACTTTTGTTCGCGAGGCTGTAGACATAGATCCCTCCGGTGCTGGACTCGCCGAAGTAGACGAACTTGCCGCTCGGTCCCACCAGGACCGCGCTCCCCCAAACCGGCGAGGTCAAACGGGCCAAGGTCTTGACGACCTTGCCGCTGCTTGGATCCAGCTGGACCAGGCTCTTGCCCTCGAAGGCGACCAGGCCCCCATCGGGAAGGACCGAAAACCCGGCCCAGCCCTTGGTGGGTTTGGGGAGGGTCACGCTCTTGGCCGAAAAGCCCGGAACGGTCTGCGCCTGGGCGCCGAGCCTCTCCCCCATCCCCGTGCCGGCGGCCAACAACCCGGCGACCAGCACGAAACCATAACCACGCGGTCCAAACGGAACCCGCGCACGACGAGATACTTGCGACTGCATTTCCTTCTCCTCGGGAAATGAAAGTTGAGGTCGCAGGAGCCCGCAGGGGTCTTCTGGCTCGCGATCCATCCGAGGAAGAGTCATCCTCGAAAACCGACCTCAGAGGCCTTCCCAGGGTTTTTTCAACCCCAGTGACCGCCTCCCACCCAAGGGGCAGGAGACATCTCTGCTCGTCGTTCTCGCTCACAGCGGCGGGCCCGCGCCGGATTTGCACCGGACTTCCCACCTTGCGCGCTCCACGCGAAGCGAAGGGCCTCGGCCCTGGGTCCGCTTCGCCAACCGGAAATAAAAAGGAACAAGGCAGGGATCCTCGTCTCCCGGCAGCCTGAGGTCAAGAGGCAGGCCCCTCAAAAAACAGAGGGATCGCCGCGAGAGCCACTCCCAGGAGAAGGAAGGACACCTTGGCAAGGCGCCCACCCCGCTCGTGAAAAACCTCGGGCAAAAGATGCCCGACGGCCACATACAGGAAGCTCCCCGCCGAAAGAGCCGAAAGGATTTGGCCTCCCCGCTGGGAAAACGACTCGCGCAAGCCCAAGCCCAACAGCATCCCGAGCGGAAGCACCAGGGAAAAACCCAGGATCGCAAGCAGCAGGCTCCGCTTCTTCTCCAGCACCAGCCGCATGGCGGAGGCCAGGGAGAAGGCTTCCCCCACCTTGTGCAGGGCCAAACCCAAGAGGATCCAGGCCCCGAACCCCTCCTCGAGCAGAACCCCGAGCCCCATCCCCGCCGCCAGCGAGTGGAAGCTCAACCCGAGCAGCGCCCCCCAGCCCACCATGGCGTGCCCCTGCCTCCCGATCAGGACCAGGTCCAGCACAACCAGCAGGAGCAAGCCTCCCAGCATCCAGGCCCAGGGGCTCAAGGCCCCTCCGATCTCCCCGGCAAGCTCAGGCAGCAGATGCAGGAACACCGACCCCAGGAAGAAACCTGTGGCCAGGGAAAGGAATTGCATCAGGCGGCCGTGACTCCGCTCGAAGAGAAGCGGAATGCTCCCCCCCACCCACACGGCGAGGATCAAGAGAAGGGTGGCGGTCCGAGGAGAAATCATGGCTCCTTTTTGGACTCCTCCAACCTGGAATGCAACAAGAGGCTCACTCTTCCGAGTGAACCTCTTGCTGGACCCGGTCGGGGATCCCCCTCCTCGAAAGAGAGGAGAAGGCTTCCCCGGCCCTGAACACCGATGCGCGGGCTACTTGCAGGTCACCGTGATTCCATTGGTGGAGGAGACATTCGTCGTCCGACCGAACTGGATCAGGATGTCCTGGATATTGAAAGAGCCCTTGTAGTTTCGGGGAACGAGGAGGACATGCTTGCCGGCCCCGTGGGAATCCGTGTGGAAGAGCCCGATGACCAACTGGATGTCCGTGAGCAGGAAGCACCTGGTTCCGGGGATCCGGAGGTTCAGCTTGCGGGACCCGGCGATCGTGAAGCCGAGCGCACGGGGAAGGCCCCGTGTCGTGACCAGTTCCAGAAGACTGCCGGCGGGGGTGTCCTTGACCTTGCCCGCGAGAGTGGCGCAGCTACGGCCGTAAGGGGTCAACTTGCAGCGGGTATCGGGCGCACCAGCCTCGAAGAGGATCGAGGCTCCCGCGCTGATCGAAGCAAAGCCCCTCTTGCTCACGGAGGCCTTGGCCATCGAGGTGCTGCTGATCATGAGCCCTCCCGGCCCCACGGTCACGGCCATCTCCTTGGTCACGGGAGGCATCCCGTTTTTCCAGGAGATCACGGTGCTGCCGACCTTGACCACAAAGGATGCAACGGCGCTCTGGGTTCCTTTCCCCCCGATGCTCACGCGCAGCTTTCCCTTGACCGCTGTCTTGGAAGTCAGCCTGAAGGCAAAGACATGGGGTTCCTTGGTAATGTCGCTCCCCTTGCTGGTCCGCGCCTCGGCTTTGACAGAAGAAGAAAAGGTCGAAGCCCGGGCCGATTCGGAAACCCGGATGCTGGTCCTGCCTCGGATGGAACCGATGGTGGCGGCGGTCCCCATGCTGGCTCCCCGGACAGCCGCGGTGACCCGTGCAAAGTGCGAGAACGGAGTGTTGGCCTTGATGAAGCGGTAGCTGGAGGTCTTGCCCACCATTGCGGTGTTCCCGATGACCGTCTTGGTCCGACCCGTAGTCGACACTTGGGCGGGAAGCCCCATGCCCAAAGCAAGAATCGAAGTCAGTGCAAAAAGGGATTTCATGGATGAATTCTCCTGAAAGAGGGAAAAAATGAGAAAGCAACTGGCTCAAAGTGAGAAGATGAAGGCGGATCGCCTTGGAGCAGATGAATCAGGGATGGCTGAAAAAAGCCATGGGATTGGACGAACAAAACGAAGCAAAAGGTTCCCTAATTTTCTCCAGATCCTGGGCCTTTCCTGGGGACTTTTGGGTTCGAAACTTCCCATCGAAGGGGGGGAATGCGGCTTGGGAAAAAGCCGCAGCAGGAGGAACCTGATGGTTTGAGCTCGGGAAACCTTGGGGCTAGGCTTGGATGGCCCCGTCACTGAAACCCCAGGATGACCCTCGATGGCCACACGCAGATCCAACAGAACATCTTCCCGTCCCTCCGGCCGTGGACGCCCTCGGGGGCGAGCGGGGGGACGCCCCGCGAACAAGGGCGGAAACAAGGCTGCCCCCGCCCTTCTCGCCATTGTGGTCCTCGGTGGAGTCGTTCTGGCCTTCGCCCTTCTTGGGGGAAAAGGGAAGGAGGGAGGGGCCCAAAATGCCTCGTCCCTCCCCCCTTCCAATAAGAGCAACAACCACGACCTCGGCAGCGAAACCAGCTCCCGACACAGAACTGACAACCAGTCCAGGCCAGGCTCCGGGCATAAAGCGCCGACTCTGTCCAGGGAAGAGGAGTTGGAATGCGACCGGCTCTACGAGGAGGCCAAGAAGAACTGGAACGACGCGTTGAAGATCAAAGACTCCGATCGTTCCCAATTCGTGGCCAAACGGAAACGCGCCCTGAGTCTCATCGAAGAATTGATGGATAAAATCGGCCCCATCCTCGACTGGGAGGAGAAGGCCACCATGAACGACTGGCCGATTCCCTATGAGGTCGAAAACCTCATGAGGAAATACAACAAATGGACCAAACTCCAGGCGACGGTCCACAGAATGTCCTCCCTCAAAAAATGACTCTTCCCCCGATCTACCGGGGTTGAAGGAGGAAGATGCTCCTCGGCTACAACAGCAACGGCCTGGCCCATCACCGCCTGGATGAGGCGATCGAGATCCTCGCCGAAGCGGGTTTCCAGGTCCTGGCCCTGACCCCCGATATCTGCCACTTGGACCCCTACAGGACGGGCCCCGAAGAATGGAGGGGGGTGCGGCGCCTCCTGGACAAGCACGGGATGCGCTGCGTCATCGAGACGGGAGCGCGCTTCGTCCTCGATCCCAGGGCCAAGCACCGGCCCAATCTGCTGGAAGAGGACGAAGGGGGCCGAGGTCGCAGGCTCGACTTCCTGAACCGCTGCCTCGAACTCGGATCCGTCCTTGGAGCCCAGGTCCTGAGCCTTTGGGCCGGCACCCTTCCCCCCGGAGTCGCCCCCCAGGAAGGACTCCGGAGACTCGGCCAAGGGCTCGAACAGCTCCTGGAGGCGGCGGAACCTCGTGGAATCCGCCTGGCCCTGGAACCCGAACCCGGCATGCTCATCCAGACGGTGGCCCAAGCCCAGGACCTCCTCCGCGGCATGGGGAATCCCTCAGGGATGGGACTCTGCGTGGATATCGGTCACCTCTTTATCACGGGAGAAGCCTCCCCAGAGGCGGGAACCCTGGAAAAAGTCCTCAAAAAAGCCGCTCCCCAGCTCCTCCAGGTCCACCTGGAAGACATTCGAGGCCGGGAACACCTGCACCTGCCCCCAGGCGAAGGAGACATCGATTTCGACCGGGTCTGGCAGGCGCTCCGCTCCCTCCCATACCATGGCCCCGTCTGCTTCGAGCTGAGTCGCTCCTCCCACGAAGCCCCCCGGCAGATCCAAAGGATTCGCAGCTTATTTCCTCGAGTTTTTCCTGGATCTTGACGAAACCTTGGTTCCTGTCCTATGGTCGCCCCCATTCGTATTGTGGCTCGCCCCCTGTTTTCCATTTTGGGATGGGGTGAGGGCGGCATCGTTTCAGGAGGAGGAGCGATGATCAGGGAAAGAATTGCAAAGACCCGAGTGGGACCCCAATCCATCGAGACCGCTTTCTCCTTGGAGACCGAAGACCGAAGCAGCCAGGCGCGGCTCTCACCCCGCAGGCTCCCTGAACTCCCCGAGAGGGAAGGGCGCTCCGAAGTGAACCAGGGCCGAACGGTCCGCAAACCCCTTGCCGAAGATTCCGAACGGGCTCCTGCCGTCGAGCGGACAAGGTCCTCCCTTCTGAAAAAGGACCTCGGGGAAAAGGAGAGAAAAAGGCCCCCTTCGAGGCAGCCCAAGAAGGCCCCGGAAAAGGTGGTCGAGATCCCTCGTCCGGCAGAGGAGCCGGCCCCCCTCCCCGGCCTCCTGCACTGCCCGAGCACCGACGGTTCCCGGACCCCCCTCCTACGGCAGTCCATTCCCACCCAGACCTGCGCAACCCGGCAAGCCGAGGGCTACCACAAGTGCAGCTTTTGCGTTCACAACAAACCCAGGCCTCTCGAAGACATCCGCCTCCCTCCGCTCGAAAACAGCCCCTCCCATCTCGCCGAATCGCGGATGTGAACCAATCCCCGGGAACCAAGGCAAACCATTTCGGGACCCAGGCGGAACCGGGCATCTGAACCCGGAACGGGACCGCTCCTATTCCACTTCCACCGCTTTCCGGATCTCTTGGTCCGTCAGGAGTGTTTTGCTCTTTTTCGCAACGGCCAAGACCCGCGCCACGGCCTCCTCGTCCGTGGGAAGCCCCAAGCGCTCCAGGCAAAAGAGGACGTTGGACTTGCCGCTCATGGGGCCGACCCGGATCTCCTGGCTCCTTCCGACAAGGGAGGCTGGGACCCCCGAATAGACCGCGTTGGCCAGCTCATAGTCCTTCATCCGCATGGCCTTGACCACCGCGGAAGCGTGCACCCCCGTGGCGGTCTCGAAGGCGTCCTTCCCCAGGACGGGATAGTTGGAGGGGATCTCCACTCCAACCGCCTCGGAGACCTTGCGCGCGTATTCGGGAAGAGCGGATAGGTCGTTGTCGATCCAACCCAGGAGGCGACAATTCACGAGGAGGAGATCCATAGGAGTGTTGCCCGAACGCTCTCCGATTCCCAGCGCGGTCGCGTGGATGCGGGTCGCACCGCCCTGGACAGCGGCCAGGCAGTTCGCCAGGTCGAGGCCGCGGTCCCGATGCCCATGCCAGTCCACCCCGCAGTCGGCCCCAAGTTCCTGAACGAGCTGGGAAACAAAGCGAACGACCGCCCGCGCTCCCTCCGGGGTGGAGTGCCCCACGGTGTCGCAGACGCAGAGGCGTTTCGCACCCAGCTCGATCGCGAGGCTGTAAAGCGCCCTGAGATGCTCGGGCTGGGCCCGGGAGGTGTCCTCGGTCACGAACATCACAGGGAGGTCATGGTCCCGACAAAACTCCAGCGCCTTCCGCGAATGCCCGAGGAGAGTCTCCAGGTCCCAGCCCTCGGTGTATTGCCGGATCGTGCTGGACCCGATGAAGGCGCAGACTTCGATGGGGATCCCCGCTTTTTGGCTGATCTCCACCACTGGTTCGATGTCCGAGACCACGGTCCTGCAGGCGACATTGGCCTGGATCCCGAGTTTCTGGTCGGCGATCTCCTTGGCCAGAATCAGAATCTCCTCGCGAGGACGCCCCCCGGCTCCGGGGAGCCCCAGATCGGCGGTGTGGATCCCCAAGCGGTCCATCAGGTGCAGGATCTCGATCTTTTGGTCCACTGAGGGATCGCGAACACTCGGGGATTGGAGCCCGTCCCGCAGAGTTTCGTCATCGAACTGGATGGGTTCCCTGGGGAGGAACTTGCCATCCTCGAGATTCCAGTCATAGATCAGGTCTTCGACCTTGGACATTGAAGCACCTCCAGGTTGCCGCCCCACTTTATAGGCGGAAGAGGCTGGAGAAACTAGCGGGAGCCGAAGGCCTTGAGAAATGCCCGGAAATGACGCTCATCGAAGCATCCCCGGTAGGTCTTGACCATGATCTGGAAACAGTCGAAAACCCCGATTCGACCTTCGTGCTCCACCCGGATCCCGTCGAAGCAATCCGCCATGGCGACAATCTGGGTGACGGGGTCCAATTGCTCCCCTTTGAATCCATTCGGGAAACCGGAGCCATCCAGACGCTCGTGATGGAGGGCAGCCGCCTGGACCACCTCATCGGGAAGCCCCAGCTCCTGGAGAATCCTTTCTCCCCGGAGGCAGTGAGCGGAACTCTCCATGCCCCCCACCTCCTCGTCGAAACCCACGCGACCGATGTCGTGGAGGAGGCCCGCGGTACCCACAAGCGAAACCTTGGAGACCGAGTCGGGAAAAAGGCGCGCCGCCGCCGCCGTCGCCAGGGCCGACACACTGACCGAATGCAGGGTGAGGCTGGACCCCGCCCCCATCACCTTACGAATGGCCAGGAAACCCTCGGGCTCTCGAAGGATCACCGAGGCCTGGGTGCGCACCATGCGCTCGCAGCGGTGGACCTTGACGCGGTTGAGTGGATCCCGGAACAGGTTCTCCGTCGCCTCCACAGCCGCCTCGTAGAGAACCGTCACCCGCGACTCGAGCGGGAGAGTGGGGTCCTTGGACAGGGCCTCCAAATGGTTCTCGATTCGATCCAGGTATTTGGCCCGGTTTTTCCGGGGAATCAGAACCGCCTCGACCCCGCCATCCACCAGGGTCTTCTCCCTCCCGAGGTCGAAGGAAGCACCTTCCTGCACGTACAAGACGGGCGGGTTTCCCCCGGACCCCTCCAAATACACCGGGAAACCGATCGGGTTCAACCCCGTGAGCCCGCGAATGGGGACACGCATGTATTCCGTGTCCACAGCTTGGGTCACCCCCTGACCTGCTATCTGCACCCTCGCCCCTTTTCCTAGGCTACCCTCGTCCCTTGCCCGCCTCGACCCCCTCCCTATCGACGAGCCGTGAGGTAGAGCTTTACCCCAACCAGGGTCAGAAGGACACCAAACCCCACCCTAAACCCACTCACTGAAACATGATGCACAACCAGGACACCCAGGACCGCTCCGAGCACACAGGGCGGGACGAGAGTGCGGACGGTCCGCCAGTGGGCCGTCCCCTGCTCAAGGTGTCGGTGGTATCCGAAGAAGGCCACCGGGACGACGATCAGGAGCGAGGTCGCCCGGCATTGGGTGAGGAGCAGGTCCTTGAAGAGCAGATCCAAGCCGGGAACGAGCAGGACCCCTCCTCCAACCCCCAGCAAGGCCGCGATACCGCCAACCAGGACACCCAAGAGAGGAAGGACCAAAAAGAGGGCGAGGCTGGGCTCGCGGTAGAGGAGGAATCCCATCCCTTCCCCCGAGGTCCCGATCCAGCCGAAATTTTTTGCAGCCCCGAGGAGGAGGAGGAGGGCGAAGGCCCTCCGGAGCAGCACGGTCGGGACCTTGTGGGCGAGGCGAACAACCCGCCGGGCCGCGAGGACCGAGAAGGGCGCGATCAGAAGGGCGGCCAGCAGCGCCGGTTGATAAGCGGGCTGCCCGTTGATCAGGTCTCCCGCCATCCCGGTGCCCGCGATAAACATGATGACGCCCAGGCTCGTGCCTGCCGCTATGAGGGGAGGCATCCGAAACCCCAGGGTCAGCATGGGGACCAGCACAATCCCTCCGCCGATTCCAAAAAAAGCGGAGATAAAACCCGTCAGGAGCCCGGCAAGGAGGAGAGGGGTTCTCTTCCCGGACAAGGTCTCGGGGAAGGGGTCGCAGTTATGCTCCAAATTTCCTTCGCCGGATTTTTTGGACGACCTTGCTGGTCGCGTGGGATTTTTTGTCTCCGACGATCACGATCTTGGCCCCGACCTCCTTGGCGGTGTTCCGCTCGGGGACCGTCCGTTCCGTGTAGTCGGTGCCCTTGGCATAGAGAGTGGGTTTGAAGAGCTTCAGGATCTCATCGGCGGTCTCGTCGCCAAAGGCGGTGACATAATCCACAGAAGTCAGCGAGGCGACCAGCTCCATTCGATCCTCGAGGGGGTTGATGGGGTAGCCCCTCCCCTTGAGCTTGGTGACCACGGGGTCTTCGTTGAGGGCGACGACAAGGAAATCACCCCGGGACTTCGCGTCCTCCAGGCATCGCGCATGCCCCACGTGAAGGATGTCGAAGCAGCCGTTTGTCAGGACCACCTTTTTGCCTTGGGATTTGAGCCCTTCCAGGATCCCGGCAAGGGTCTTTTTGTTTTTGACGATCTTGTCCTTACTACGTTTTTTCTTGACCACTAACGCCACAGTCTACTCCTAGGTTCGCAGGTCCAACTTCGAGGATCGGGGAAGCGAATGCTTCGGTAAGAATGGAAGTTCCCATCATCCTATCGGCAGGTCCGGGGTTTGGCTTGTGTAGTTTTCTTGGTCATTTGTCCGCATTGGAACCGGGACCCGGGTTTGCGCCCAGGTTTGCTTGGGATCCCTGGCTGCGGATGCGTTCCACGAGGCGGGTCGTGGAATAACCTTCGAGGAAAGGAACGAGTACGACCTGTCCCCCGTGGGCTTCGACCCAGTCGCGACCCACTACCCCCTTGTCCCGCCAATCTTCCCCCTTCACCAGGACATCGGGGCTGATCTTTTGGATCAAGTTCAGAGGTGTGTCTTCTCCAAAGGGAATGAGGTAATCGACGATCTCGAGACCGGAGAGCATGAGGAGCCGATCCTTGAGTGGGCAGATGGGGCGGGTCGGCCCCTTGGCTCTCCGGATGGATTCGTCGTCATTGACCCCCAGGATCAGGACATCCCCGTAACTCTTGGCTTTGGCGAGATAGTCCAGGTGCCCTGGGTGGAGGAGATCGAAGCATCCATTGGAGAAAACGATGCGTTTCTTCTCGCTGCGGAGTTTCACGAGGGTGGAGGCGAGGCTGTTCTCGTCGAGGATCTTGCTGCCGTGATCGGCCCCGAGGACACCGAGCAGCTCTTCCCGGCTGACGGCGGCGGTCCCGAAGCGGCCGACGACGATTCCGGCGGCGAGGTTGGCGAGACGGACGGAGGACTCGAGATCCAGGCCGGCGCCGAGGCCGAGTCCGAGGATGGCGACTACGGTGTCACCGGCGCCGGTCACATCGAATACGCTCTTGGCCTCGGTGGGCAGGATCCGCTTCTTGCCATCCTTTGTCTTGAAGAAGATGCCCTCCGCGCCGAGGGTGATGACCACGCTCTTGAGATCGCCGGTCTCGATGAGGATGTCGGCGACTTCTTCGAGGCTCGTAGCGCTGTCGATCTTGAAGCCCGTCGCCTCCTCCGCCTCCTTCTTGTTGGGCGTGATCAAGGTGGCGCCCCTGTATTTCGAGAAGTCCCGGCCCTTGGGGTCCACCAGAACGGGCAGATCCAGCGCCTTGGCCCGGGCGATCACCTCGTTCAGGAGGCGCAGGGAGAGAACACCCTTGCCGTAGTCCGAAAGAAGAAGGGCATCGAATCCTCCCAGGTGCTCATCGAGGAAATGGAGGACCCGGTCCTCGACCTCGCGGCTCGCGACCTCCTTGCTCTCCTCGTCCACCCGGAGGACCTGGTGGGTCTTGCTGACAAAGCGGGTCTTGAGGGTCGTAGGCCGACTCTTGTCGACGATGAGGCCCCGGTCGTCGATGCCGTTCTTTCGGAGGAGATCCGCCATCTGCTGGGCACCCTCATCCTCGCCCACGTAGCCGAGGCAGGTGGCCTCCCCCCCGGCGGAGACCACGTTGGCGGCGACGTTCCCCGCGCCTCCAAGGCGGAAGTAGGAGAACCCGGAGGAAAAGACCAGGACCGGCGCCTCGGGGGAGACCCGGTTGGCGTTGCCGTCCACGTAGCGATCGAGGATCAGGTCCCCGAACACGAGGACCCGGGGGGAGTCGATGAATTCCAGGGTTTGCAGCAGAGAGGTCATTCGGGGCCTTTCGTCTGGGGCGGGAGCGCGGACTCCGACGGGGGCCGCGTTCTCCACCGGTCGTGGAGCCAAAAATACTGTTCAGGAGCCTCCAGAACCAAGCTTTGCATGGCCCGGGAGATTTGGAGGAGCCCATCCCGCAGTTTTTCATCCATGGACTCCCCGGCGAAGGAGGCGGGGTCCAGGATGGCGGCGACCCGGGTCCGGGCGGCGAAGCCCCGCCCCAGGCGGAGGCTGGCCCCGATGATCAATGGGTGTCCCCCCTTGAGGGCGAGGAGGGCGGGACTTCGGTCGGTGGAGGCGAGTTCGCCGAAGAAGGGGATGAAGAGCCCCCGGGTGCGCTGGTTCTGGTCGGGGAGGAAACCGGCCGGTTCGCCTCTCTTGAGGCCTTGGACGACGGGGCGGATCCCTCCGCGGCGGGGATGAATCTCCTGCCCCATCATCGAGCGGGTGCGGCGGACCCAGCGGTCCAAGTACAGGTTTCCCAGGGGACGGGCGATGATGTGCACCTTGCCCGCGAGCTTCCCCAGGGCCTGGCCCCCTTGCTCCCAGGCGCCCAGGTGGGGCGTGCAGAAAATGGGTGCCTTACCGGGGAAGCGCTCCCTGCATTCGCGGAGAGCCTGTTCCAGTTCCCCCGTCTCCACCAGGCGGTCGAAGGCCCCCGAGGCCACCATGCGCGGCATGCGCGCGAGGTCGCCCCCCACCCGGAAGGCCGCCCGAAACGCCGCCCGCTCGATCCTCGGAATCTCCGGGGCCCCAGCACCGAAGGCCCGCGCCAGGTTGGCCCGGACGATCTCCCTCCGCCGCCTCGAGAGCAGCCGGAAGAGCGAGCCCAAGGAGGCCAAAAACCCATAGACCAGCCGCTCCGGGAGCCAGGCGAGCAGGAAGAGAACCCCCCGGAGAGGGATCCAGGCGAGGAAATCGAGGACAGGACGCTTCTTCCTGGCCATCAGCCCGCCCCTCCCTTCTCGGACACGAGGGCGGAGATCCGCTCCAGGAGCAGCTCGGCCCCCTCCTCCTCGGGACAGGCCTCCACCCGCAAGTAGAGATGAGGGGGACACCCATGGTTCGAGTCGCCCTCGCTGGGGCCGGCCGCCGCCAGGCCAGAGGGCTCCCCCGCATCCAGGCCCAGCCGGGCCTCGTCCTTCTCGGTCAGCAGGAGCCGCCCCCCGGCCGCCTCGGCCTTCTCCACACACTCCCGCAGCAAGGCATCTGGAATCCTCGCGTGATCCCGCAGCCAGGTCGTCCCGAGGATCCGCCCCCCCAGCTCGCGGACCAAAGCCTCGAAGCGCTCCGGCCGGGCGATCCCCGCGAGGAGCCAGAAGGCCCCACCCTTGAGCGCCCCCAGGCCAAGCTCCTGCCCCCCAGGCACTTGGACCAGCCCCGCCGGCCGGGTCGGCGCGAAAAGAATGGGTGTCCCCCTTGGGCGCAGTTTTTGGCGGAGGGCGGCTTGGGCGCTGGGAGGGAGGGGGGCGGGGGAGCTGGCGACGAAGAGGTCGGCCCGGTGGCGGCCACGGGCGGGCTCGCGCAGCCAGCCAGCCGGGAGGCAGAGGCCGTTGCCGAAGGGCCGCTCTCCATCGAGGCAGAGGAGGTCCAGGTCCCGGGCCAGGCGCCGGTGTTGAAAACCGTCGTCGAGAAGGATCAGGTCGAGACCGGGGTGTTCTCGCAAAAGGCGCTGGCCCCCCGCGACGCGGTCGGGCTCCTGGACCTGGGGCAGCCCCGGGAAGCGCCGCGCGAGCAGGAGCCCCTCGTCATTCAGCTCCTGCCCCGGCTCCCGGCCGTAGCCTCGGGCGAGGACACCCACCTCGAGCCCCCGTTCCCGGAGGCGCCCCAGGAGCCAGAGAACGAAGGGGGTCTTGCCCACCCCGCCCGCCCCCAGCCCGCCGATCGACACCACGGGCACGGGCAAGCGCCGCGGCCGGCGCAGCCCCAGGTCGAAGGGGAGGTTCTTGGCCATCGCCCCCAGGGCGTAGAGATAGCTGAAAGGGGCAAGAGCGGGCAGCGGCTTGAGGGGCCTCCCTCCCATCGGGATCCTTCCTCTCAGCCGAGGTCTTCGGGAGTGCAGACGGCCGAGGCCTCGAGTTCGAAGTCCTCCTTCCCCGCTCCATAGGCGCGGCCGCAGCTCACCGCCATCCGGGCGAGGGTGGGCTTGGGTCCGAACTCGACGAAGCGGCGGTAGCCCTTGTCGAAGAGGTAGTTCATCGAATCCTCCCAGAGGACCGATCCCGCGAACTGCCGCTTGAGCGCGTCCCGGGCCTGTTCCCCGGTCTCCACGAAGCGGGCGTCCACATTGGAGACGATGGGGAAGGAGGGATCGCCGAAGGCGACCTTGTCCAGCCGCTCGGCGAAGGCCTCCCCCGCCTCGCGCAGCAGCGAGGAGTGGAAGGGAACCGAGACCGGCAGTTTGAGGGCCTTGCGCGGCCCCAGCTTGTCCACCACCTCCTCCATCGCCTGCGCTTCGCCCGAGAGGACGTATTGTCCCGGCGCGTTGAGGTTGGCCAGATCGCAGATCCCGCTCTCGATCGAGGCCGCGACCTCCCGCGCCTCCTCGAGGCTGAGCTTGCGGAGGACCACCATCCCGCCCTTGCCTGGGGGAACGGCCTCCTGCATGGCCTTGGCCCGCTCCCGCACGAGGACAAGGGCCTCGGCGAAGGGCAGGGACCCCGCCGCCACGTGGGCCGCGTATTCCCCCAGCGAGTGCCCCGCGGCCGCCGCCGGCTTCCTGCCAAAGGCCCTGTAGGCCGCCACATCCACCGCGAGCACGCAAGGCTGCGTGTTCTCCGTCAGGACCAGGGCCTCCTCCGGCCCTTCGAAGCAAAGCTCCTTGAGTCCGGGGAGCGCCCGTTCGCCCTCCTCGAAGACCTCCCGCGCCGCAGTCGAGGCGTCGTAGAGGGCCCTGCCCATCCCCGGGAACTGGGAGGCCTGCCCCGTGAACAGGGCGACAAAGCGATCTTCCGAACTGGGTTCCGTCACAGCAAAGACTCCTGGTTGGCTCCGCGAAAAGCCCGAGAAGGATGGAGGATCCCCTGTCCGGATGCAAGGCCGGCCCCCCGCCCCTCCCGGATTCCTGGACCAGGACAGGCCTGGCGTGGCCCCCGCCCTCGATCCTTTTGAATCGACCCGGACAAGGCGGAACCATCGAACCGACCCAAGCGGGGCGGAACCGTGGAACCGACCCGAACGGGGCGGAACCATGGAACCGACCCGAACAGAGCGGGGAGGCTCAGCTCCAATAAGCCAGGAGGTCCCGGTCCCTTGCGGGATTCAAACAGCAAAGAGTCTGCCGCCCGTGCTGGGCCCGCCCGAGGAGATCCCCCGGGCCTCGAAGCTCCAGGTCCCGCTCAGCAAGGACGAAACCATCCCCGCACTCCACCAGCAACTCGAGCCGCTCAAAGGAGCCCCCCGCCACCAGCACACAGAGCGCCTCCCCCCCCCCCCC
>DROQ01000013.1 GCA_011321845.1 Planctomycetota bacterium
CCGGGGGTGGCGCTTTTCTTCTTCTCAAAACCCAGCCCGCGAACAATGGGCGGATCTTTTTGAACCAGAACCTGGCCATGACCTTCACCAATCCGATCGATCTGGACACGGTGAACTTCAACTCCATTGCGTTCTCGGTTTTCGATCTGAGTGGGAAACCCCTGACCGAACAGGTCGTGGGCACATTCGGGATTGGTCGAAACGAAAATGGCGACAAGGACGACAAGGTCCTTGAGTTCCGGCCCAGGTTGCCTTCCAACGATTCCTACACCAACGGGGGATTCAAGCCGGGCCGCACCTATGTGGTGAGCTTTGTCGGGAGTGCGAACAGGGCAGCGCCTACGGTGCGGGATGCCAAGGGCCGGGTGCTCTCCAAGGCTTCTCCGATCAAGAGTTTGAGGTTCCGGACGGCTTCGGGAACGACTCCCAGGGAGCTGTTCTTGGATACCCAGATCGGAGGCCCCCGGGTCGTGAGTACGACGGTCGGTCCCAAGGTTGGGAACCGTGTTGCTCTCAACTATTTGGGCGGCGTCCCCGTCGAAGTCAAGATCCGCTTCAACCAGCCCTTGAACCCCGCAAGTACCAACGTTCCACTCAGGCAGGACCGGGATCCTCTCAATCACCAGATTCGGAACAAGGGCCGGATCTATATGGAGTACGATGATCCCGAGTTCGGAAAGCGTCAATGGATTCGGGCAGCGGTGGAAATGCCGGACAATGACAGCTCAGGGGCGACGGTGGTACTGAGACCCGATGGCGTCCTCCCCAACAATGCGGAGATCCGGGTCATCGTCGAGGCGGACCTCGAGGACATCTCGGGGGAGTCCAATGTGAAGGACTCTTCCTACAACCCTGTGATTTTCACCTTCAAGACGGAAGAAGCTTTTAACTCTCAATTCGACGCGATCTCCTTGAATCTGCTGGACAAGGAAATGATCGACCAGGAAGCGGCGTTCCGGGATCCGGTCGCGGAGATTAAGAATGGGATCCTGCAGGCGGCCTTCAACTTCGAGGGTCTGGACACTCCCTTTGATTTTGGGCCCCTCTCCAAGGAAATCGTGCTGAACACGGACTTCACTACGGTCACTCCCAAGAACGGGCCTCCTATCACGGTCTCGGGCGGGGTCTTCCACTTCAGAAACATCGAGGTTCCCGAAGGCGTGACCGTTCGTGGAATCGGCTCCAACCCCCTGGTCTTCCTCGCGACGGGCAGCGTCGAGATCCGAGGGACGCTCAAGGTGGATGGTGGCAATGGTGCCCGCGTGGATACCCTCAACTCGGCGAACTTCCCCACGGCGGGCGGCATCGGAGCCTGTGGCGGTGGTAATGGCGGCAAGGGCAGCCCCCGGACGGGTTTGTTCTCGGCCGCTGGTGAGGACGGTTTCGGTCCTGGCCAGGTCCCCAGTGGAGGGGGCCAGGGCGGAGCGGTGGACTGCACCGGGTTCAACAAGGGCGGTGGTGGTGGCGGGGGTTCTTTCGCCACCCAGGGAGATCCTGATTACTATGACCAGTACAAGAAGGGGACCTCCAACCAATACAAAATCATCGAAGGCTTCGGTGGTCTTTTTGGAGCTACGTCGCAGAAGAGGGCCAACCCCGGGGTGGTGCCCTTCGTGGATCCCAGGAAGGACAATGACTTCTGGGGTCGCCAGGTGACGGACAACGGCAAGGTCATCACGGGTGAACTGGTCGCTCCCATCGGAGGCCAGGGCGGTGGCGGTGGTGGGGACCGCAGCAGTGGCGCTCGTTGCAGCACCGGTAGCGCCTCCTACATCAATGATGAGAAGGGAGCCGGTGGCGGTGGCGGGGCTGGGGTCCTGATCATCAAGGCCCTGGGTCGGATCACGGTGACGCAGAGCGGTCGTATCTCCGCGGACGGCGGAAACGGCGGCGGCGGTGAGTGCGCCGGTTCTTCTCGTATGGGTGGATCCGGTGGTGGTGGAACGGGTGGCATGGTCATCCTCCAGTCCGCGACCGGAATCGACCTCGTCAAGCATGGGGACACCTGGAGTTCCGGGAGCAAGCCCTGGAACCAGGACTTCTCGGTGACCGCCGATGGTGGGATCGGGACGCACACCGGCCGCAAGGTCAAATACCTCTCCGCCGGGAGCTGGAGCGCCGGACTCGCCGGGAACAATGGAGGTTTCGGTGGGATGGGTGTCGTTCAGTTCATGACCCCTCCCGGGACCGATGCTGACGGAACGGGGACGGTGCAGGACGACAATATCCGCATTCTGGATGCCAACGGCAAACCTGTCCCCGGGGCGGAGAAAACCAAGTATCTCTTTGGTGGCGATGTCCGTCCCAATCCCTACCTGATGCCTGTTCCTTTTGGCCGTTTCTCTCAGATCCGGACGAATTGGATCGAGACCGGCGCGAGCGTTCGGCGCGAGGTGACGAGCACGACGGCCGGGCCGAGGGCCATCCTCGCCCCCGGACTCGCGGGACCTGAGTATTTCTTCAATGGAATCATCAAAAGCGGCAAGGCTGCCGGGTATATCAGGACCGATCCCAAGACAGGGAACCTCGACTCCTTGGCCGTCACGATCGCCAACGGGAAAAAGAACTTCCCCGTAGTGGCGACCCGCTCCAAATCCCAGACGATCCGGGGCACGCTTGTTCACGAGATCGAGTTTGCCCAGGCCATCCTCCCCACGGATGGGCGCTATGCGAACTACCGGGTCCGTCTCTTCGGGGCGAACAAGGCGCAGACCGGCGAGTTCAGGATCGTGGGCCACACCTCGAAGATCCTCTTTGTGGATGCTTCGGAAGGCGCGCTCCCCAACGATGTGGCCGCCGCGGAGGTCCACGCCAAGTTCTTCGAGGTCGTGACCAAAGGGAGCCTGGGGCTCGGTCCGGTCTACAGGGTCGACAAGCAAACCACGACGGAGTTCTATCCCTTGGCCAATGTGCAGATCGGTTTCGCGTTCCACAAGAGCCCCTGGGCTCCCAAGTATGACAATGTCACCAAGCCGACGAAGGATGACAACCGTTTCCCGACCAAGCTGGGTGACTTTGTCTTCGACCTCGAGAGCACGGGAGCGTCGAGTGCGAGGGAACTGCTGCGTCAGAAGCACTATCCCTACGTGCAGATGAAGGTGCGCTTCAACCTCAGTTATGACTACAAGGATCCCGATCTCAACACGGCCCCGACCAAGGCGGGACCGAATACCTTGAAGCCGGGAATCCGCTTTTTACTTCTTCCCTATCGTTTCTAAGCGTTACGGAGACGGTTTTGACCACATATCCCTGCCGGGAGGCTTTCGGCAGGGGATGAGGGGCTTGGAGGGATCTCTGCCCTCTCTCTCCTGTCCTTCTGAAAACGAACTCAATCACCAGGATGGATAAAAGTATGGTAATGGGAAAACATGGTCTGGTCGCCGCGCTGGGTTGCGCGCTTCTCTTCGGGCTGACCTCTTGCGGAGGGGGAAGCGCCAAACAGACGGGCAATGCCGCCGCCAAGGGGGGGGTGCGCGCCTCCCTCCTGACGGTGCAGTATGGGCGGGTTGTGGATATCTACGCCTGGCGCAGGGTGGATCCCGGGGTTTCGGATCGGTTGACTCCCGGCGCGCGCAAGCCTGTCCTGATCGAGAGGGATGTCGTCGTTTCCCCGCAGGTTCTGGACGAAGATCCTTTCGCGACCTCCGCGGCTCGTTACCGCTTTATGCCCTATGACCCCAAGACGGGGCACCGGGAACTCTTGATCCTTTTCGATGATCAAAACCCGAGTGAAAAAGACAGCTTCAACAGGGCTTTGGACAGCGCCAAGTTGGGCCTTGTCTCGGTGAGCCCTTATAACGCCTTCAATCCCGGCAACACACTTCCGGCACCCATCGTTCCCAGAGACGCCGCGATCGTCTTGACCTTTGATCGTCCCTTGGGCCTCGATACGGAGTTCTTCCTTTCCACTCCGAGCGCGGTTCAACTCCTCACCCTGGATGGGGATCCCTCCGTTTTGAGTCCCGCACAGGCCTATTCCGCCATTCCTGCGAGAGTCGTCTCCAAGGAGAACGGCAAATACCTGATCATCGATCCGGAGGTGACTGGGAACGAGGCGACCGGACGCTCTCCGAATCCGGATGGTCTCCCGGCTTCCCTGGATAAGAAATCCGCGAACATCCGGATCGCCCTCCCCACTTCGGGGGTCGTGACCAAGAAGCTCAGGATCTCCCCGGACAACACCAAGAGCCTGAACAGTATCGGGGTTTCGGGTGAGCAGGCCGTGATCCGGGATTTCCGCTCCGGCAATGAGCAGGATGCGAACCTGGGCTATCTCCCCAGCCAAGAGAGGGCCGAACTTGTCGCGGTCAAGACGATGGGGATCCTCCAGGTGGACGCCAAGAACTCCCGGCTCCTCCTGAACAAGCGCTTCGCCAACCTCGTCCTCCGGGGCCGCGTCCCCTTTGTGGACGGACCTCTTTCCTCAGCGGATGGCCGCCCCCTGGGTCGGCGTTCTGTTCCCCAGGGGAGGCCCTTCCAGTTTGGGGATCTGGTCTGGCAGGATGTCCTCTCTCCGATCGGCGAGAGGGTCCGCATCAAGGCCGAGATCTTGATCAACGAAGATATTCCTTCCAAGGAAAACGATAAGACTCTGGGCCAAGGCGGGGGGAAACCCACGGTTTGGGTCAAGGTTTCCAACATGGAGGCGGTGGATAGCCAGGGCAACGTGGTGCGCTTCCAGGAGAGCACCCTTCCCCTTGGGGCGGCTTGCACGGTCGTTACGCACTACCATGACCTCGTCAAGGTTGGAGGCGGTACCGTGGATGTGGGTGACTCGGGCCGCCGGGCCGAATTCATCGAGTTCGACCCCGCTCCTCCCAGGATCGATCCCATTACTCGTCAGCTTCTGCCGCCCAACGAGAACCTTGTCTCCGATGCGGCGGTCATCGTGCGTTTTTCCAAACCCATGATCCTGGATACGGTTCGGACCTCCGACAATGTCGTGGTCGCCAACCGCCTCGGTGGAAGCATCAAGTTCATTCAGCACACCAAGGTCGGCAGCCTCTCCGTCTGGCCCACCATCAAGGCGGACCCGGACAAGGACGCGACCGCCGTGCGGATCTCGAGCACGCTTGGGTTCTTCCACAGGAAGGGCTCGACCGAGACCTACAACATCCACATTATTGGAGGCAGCAAGGGACCCCGTGACCGCGGTGGGAACGAGCTGGAACTCTTCCTCCCCGAAGGGGAGATCGGGATCTCTTCCACCTTCAAGCTCGCCAAAACCGCGGATGACAATCTCGTGGGGATGATCACAAGGCGTTTCAATTCCTCCGACGAGGATGGGACCAAGGAGTCCGAGCTGATCCCCGACAGCTACGGGCAGTTCCAGCAGCGGGATGGCAAGATCTATGGCTTCCCCACCACGCGCGTCTCCAAGGTGGCCGATGGGCAGACCCTCCCTGGAGTCGTCCGTGGGGACAAGGGAGAGTGCACCGATGTCAAAGCTCCCCATGGCCGCATTCCCAGGACTCCTGTTGCCAACTATTCGACCCCGACCATGCTGGTCAACATTCCTCCCATCGCGGGAGGGATCAGCGAGCCCTTCGTCCCCCAGGGATCCCGGCTCCAGATGACCTACCTGGAGGATGATTTCCAGCTGGGGAACGCGAACCCTCTCGATTTCGAGGTGGACGTGGAGCAGCTCAACTGGGCGCCCTTCATCGGGCGGCAGCCCTCCCTCCTTACCTTCGATGTCTTCGATCGGGTGAGCATGGTTCTTTCCACCTCGGAGGTTCGTCCCGACTTTATCGCCGGCCCCGCGGGCAACCCCGCTCGTTGTTCCATCGTCGGAGGTGGGAACACTGGCCTCAGCACGATTTTCGAGGACAACTATCTGGACAACGCGCCGCGCGTTGAGGTGGTCAAGGACCGGGTCTACAAGATCGATCCCAGCAACGCCTTCTTGAGTTCGACGCAAACGACCTTCATTCCCTATCCCAAATTCGACAAGAGCTATACCTGGAGGGACCGGAGGATCGTGAGTTACGATCCCGCCAACAACAAGGTCCTCGGCCTCGGCGGCGCTCAGAAGCCCAAGGATCCTCAGAATCCAGACATTACCAACAACGTCACCAGCCCCTGGATCCCCGAGAACGACGAGTTGACGACGACTCCTCCCGTTTACAAGGATCGCTTGACTGGGGTGAACAACAGCCAGGTGGATGACTTCCTTGGGAGCATCAAGGAAGACCATCATCCCATCGCCCTTCCCCTCCTGGTGGATTTCTTCGTCTATCCCGACGATCCCCAGAACGGGACGGCCAAGGGAGCCAACTTGTTCCAGATTGCCTACCATGGCCCGATCTGGCCGACCCCGATTCCTCCCCACGGCTTCTACAACGGTCCATGGCCGCGTCGTCGCGCGCACTCCACAGGTGGCATCGATCTCCAGAACATCGAGACCCTTGTGGATCCCAAGAACGAGAAGGTCGCACAGGGCGGCTGGCTCCAGAACGCGGTTCTTGGCCGCTTCAAGGCTCCTCCGACGGACGACCATGTCCACTGGGCCCAGGCCGATTTCGTTCGGAAGATCTCGGTTGCGACCTTTGGGTATGTCGACCTCTTGCAGCCCGGCAAGAACGCTGTGGATGGCCCTTCCGGGTGGCCGAAGGATCCCATCGGCTTTCCCAACCTTCTTGCCATCGGGCAGGATCTCCGGCCGGCCCAGTTCTCCGTCCTGATGGAGCCCCGGCCGGAGAACCTCCCCGAGGGGACGGACGTGATCCTCGAGTTCCGCGGGAGCGAGGGCTTCGACAAGGATGATGTGATCTATGCTCCGGATCCCAAGGAGACCGCCAAGTCCCGTGGGAACCTGCTCAATCCCAACTACGCCTGCGAGCAGTATCGCTATTCGCGCGGGCGCGTCGCGGCGCGAGGGATGACTCCCTATGTCAAGAAGATCGAAAAGCTGTTCAACAACCGCACCGGAGGCGCTCCTCGTTTCCTGAACTGGCGGATCACCTTTGTCAACAATGTCAACGTGACCCCCGCTCGTGTTCCCTTTGTGGACTTCCTGGGGATCGTCTACCGGGTCCGCAAGACCAAATAGCGCAGCCCAGAGAGCGCAATGGACTGCGCACTCTATGCAACCCGGCCTCTCCTGATCCACCAGGAGGGGCCGGGTTTCTGTACCGGCCGTCTTTCTTGAAACCGCGGCTTGCGGTGTTTCCCAAGGAACGCGACAATCCCTCCGGTTTGACGAAGCGAATGCAAGCGATGGTTCGGGGAGGGCTTGGCTTCCTCCTGATGCTTGGGAGCTGTGGCCCCAAGGTTCCAGATCCCTACTCGGAAGAGTACGAGATCCACCTGGTTCGGATCGAACCCCAATCCGAGCAGGTGTTTTTGAACCAGAAGCTCCTCTTTGTGTTCGACAAGCCCCTGGATCCCGAATCGGTAACCGAGAGGACCCTGCGGATCCTGTCCTCAGACGGCTCCCCCGTTCCAGGAAAGCGCGTGGTTCGGGGGTCGGTGGTGGAGTTCATTCCCATTCCTCCCTTGGACCCCGACCTGGACGATGGCTCGTTTCGCCCAGGGGAGCGATACAGGCTGTGGATGGCCCATTACCCAAAACCCCTTGCCATCTATGGAAGCAAGGGAGAACTGCTGATCGATGTCCCGGAAAAAACCTGGAGGGCCGTGGACCCAAAAAAGCTCCCCGAAGATTACTCCTCTCCCCTCCTGCCCCACTCCCCCTTGGGCCCCTTCGTTTTACTTCCGCCGCCGGAGTTCGTCCTGGAAGGCGGGGAACCTGTGCTGCGTCTTCGGTTCAACCACAGCCTCTATCCTCCTTCGGTTCGGCCCAGCGCTTTTCGAATCCTTTCGCGATCCGGGCTGGTCCGGGAGATCCCCATTGCCAAGACAAGGATCCTTCCTCGCGCCGGCCCGGGAGGTTTTGGATCCACCCTGGAGATCTCTCCCGCCTGGGACCTGGAGCCGGGTCTCTATCGCCTTTTTCTGCTCCCAGGGATCCGGGGGGTCCAGGACGACCGGCTTCAACCCCTAAAAATTTGGGAGATCCAGACGGGAAGCGGGCTCCCCAAGCTCCGGGATCTTTCCCGGGAAGGGGCGTGGGTGGAATTTCTGGTCGACAAGAAGATCCCGCCCAAGATCTATCATGACTTTTCCGCTGCCAGGCCTGGCCTGCGGTCCCTTTCGGAGTTGAAGGGGACCCATTGGGACCCGGAAGGAACGCTCCAATGGGGGCCGGGAGGGCTCTTTTTGCCTGATTTGCATTGGGAGCACTTTCAAAGCCTGGGGGAATTGAAGATCGACAAGACCCAGATCCTGAAGGCCGGGGAGAGGCTGCCCGGGAGTGCTCGGGTTCTCCCGGGCGGGGGGAAGCCTTGGGATTTTGATCGCATTGTCTTGGGGCCGGAGGCTCGATTGGTGCTCTGCCTGGAAAGGGACGCCCCCACCGTTTTGCGAGTGGCGGGACGCATGGATCTCGCGGGGAGGATCCAGGTCCTCCTTCCACGGGGCCTGGAGTTACCCGAGCTGGGGGCCAGGGAGACGGTGGTGGGGGACCCCCACCCGAGCTGGCCTGCGAGGGGAGGACAGCTCAGGTGCTATGTCGGGGGATGGCTGAGGGCTCGAGGGCCCATCGAGGTGGAGATGGATGGAGAGGAGGGATCCAAGGGGGAGGCGACCAAGGGAACTCTAGGCTTTCTCTGGGTGAGAGGCCCTGCCGAGGCGACCGAAGCGTTTCGCTCCCGGCTCCAGGTTTGGGTCCAACCCCCCATCGCAGGTCCTCCTTCCCTTCGCCCAAGTCCTCCCCAGCTCCCGGGTTCATGGGTGGCCATCAGTCCCTGGCTTGCCATCCCGACCAGCCTTGACCGGAACGGTAAGGCTTCCCAAAAAAGCCTCAAGGGAATCCTGGTGGGGATTCCGATGGAGAGAAGAGATCTTTCCTTTCTCCTCCAACTGAGGGGAGGGGGAGGGGAGCTTGGAGAATGGCGCCCCCCCGGCGGGCTCTCCGGATTGGGAGCTGCAAGCTATATTCGTTTGGCGGTTTTATGGACCGGGGGGGTGGTGACCCCTGATCCGCTGATGCGGGATTTTGGAATCCGCTGATGGCGAAGGTCCCGTCTATTCCGGCTCAGGCACCGAGGGCGATACAGAGAGTCCTGCAGGGAGCCCCATAGAGAGTCTCATGGTGATTCTCATGGGGAGTCCCTGGGGATTCTGGAGATGAGAGATTGGAAACGATTTTTGCCATAGCCGCATTTCTCTTGGGGGCCTGCATCGGCTCCTTTTTGAATGTCCTGATCTATCGCCTGCCCAGAGGAAGCTTTTTCTCCGGAGGGAAGCGCTCCCATTGCCCCAGTTGTGGGGCCTTGATCCCTTCCTATGCCAATCTACCGATCCTGGGTTGGCTCCTTCTCCGGGGAAAAGCCCTCTGCTGCAAAGAAAAGATCTCCATCCAATACCCGCTGGTGGAAGCACTCACCGCAGCGGCCTTTTTAGCCATTTACTTTGTTCGGGCTCCCCTGGTCGGCGGGCATCTCGACGGCCACCGACTGGTCCTCTTCTCGATCGACGCTTTTTTGGTCTCCAACCTGATCGCGGCCTCGGTCATCGACCTTCATCACAAGATCCTCCCCGATGTCTTGAATTTTTCGGGGCTCGCGGTGGGGCTGTTGGTCAGCCTTCTGGTTCCCGAACTCCACGAGGGCCATCTGGTGTTCCGGGAGCTGAATACCCTGAGCCTGGGGGCACGAGGGTTTATGGATAGCCTGTCGGGTGCCCTGGTGGGCGGGGGGCTTCTCTATGCCATCGCTGTCCTGGGAAGGCTCGCCTTCCGCAAAGAAGCGATGGGCATGGGAGACGTGAAATTCATGGCCTTTGCCGGGGCTTTTTTGGGACCCGAGGGGGTCCTCCTCACCCTCCTCCTGGCGGCCATCCTCGGTTCGGTGATCGGAATCCTTGTTTCCCTGCTCACGGGGGACTCCCTGATCCCTTTCGGCCCCTTCCTGGCCCTGGGTTTTTTGATGACCCATTTCCAAGCTGCGAAACTCTCGAAATTCGCCTTCGAGACGTGGCCTAAATGGCTTAGGACGAGTCCCATTGCGGTCCCCCTGGTCCTGGGATTCTGCGGACTCTGCCTTCTTGGTCTTTTCTGGCTCCGATCGTTGCGCAACAGGGGCGGTTCCGATTAGCCTTTGGCCAAGAATCCTCTGCTGAGAAGGCCTGTCGCGTTCTCGGATCCCCACCTTGTGGGGGGCTGGGGGATTCGGGCGGTGCCCGTTTCTCGGGATCAGACCTCCCCATCCACGCTTCGTTCCTGGAAGCAGGGGAGGAGTTCAATGGAGGAAAGAATGAAACGACCGAAGTGGATGTCTCGCGGTTTTGCCCGCATCTCCCTTCTCTCCCTGCTGATGCTTCCGGCAGTCTCTTGCACAGCGCGCTACCAGGACATGATCCGGGAGCGGGACGAGAATATCCAAGAGTTGGAGGCCAGCCTGGCTGGACTCAGGAGCCGGGACCGGGCTCTCGCCAACGAGAACGCCAGCCTCAAGGCCGAACTCGCGCGATATAAATCCAAGGTCCAAGCGGCCGAGGCTTCGATGAAGAGGCCCAAGGCCTCCCAGGGGGATCCCCTCGCCTCGTTCCGGAAGAAACTGAATGAGAGCGTGGGAGCCAAGGATCTGAATGTCCGCTATGTGAACGGGAGGATTTCGATCGGCATCCCCAATCGGGTCACCTTTGCCTCGGGCTCCAAGAGGCTCTCTCCGGAGGGTAAGGCTCTCCTGGTTCGTCTGGGGAGGTTCCTGAGAAACCGCTTCCCCGGGAAACGGATCTATGTGGAGGGGCACACGGACTCCGACCCCATCCGCAAAGCCAAGGGTTTCCGCAGCAACCGCCACCTTTCCGCTGAAAGGGCGGACGCGGTGGCCACCTTCCTGATCCAGAAGGCCAAGGTCCCCGAATCACGCATAGTGATTGTGGGCTTCGGACCCAACGAACCCATTTCCAAGGCCAACAAAGCCCTGAATCGCCGAGTCGAAATCGTGGTGGCAAATTGACACGTTTTGCCCGGAAACTTCCGGTTCCCGGGCAAAGGGGATATGCCTAGGCCTGAGCAAGGGAGAGATTCTTGGGCCTCTTCCCTGGGGAAGGGAGGAAATGAGGGCGGAGATCGCGTAATCTCTTCCTCCCCCGTTCCTTGATTCCTGATTCTTTCAGGGGTGTTTGTTTGCCCAGGGGCGGGTTGTTTTTTTCTCCCTTCATCCCCTAGAGGAGTTCCTCATGGCGCAATCTATGGAGAATCTGCGGACCTTAACCTTGGTAGGTCATGGTGGTTCCGGCAAGACAGCCTTAGTCGATGCCTTCGCCTATCTTTCCAAAGTCAGCTCACGGCTCGGCAACCCAAGCGAGGGGACGAGCATCAGCGATACGGAGCCCGAGGAGAAGGAACGTCACCAGACGCTGAGTTCTCACATCTTCCATTTCCCATGGAAGGGAAAGACGATCCAGGTGATCGATAATCCGGGGCATTCGGATTTCTTGTCGGATACTCTCGCCTCCTTTCGCGCGGCGGATGCCGCCATCTTCGTAGTGGACGCTCCCACGGGAGTCACCTTCAACACGCGCCAGCTGTGGAAGCGAGCGAAACGGGTCGGGTTGGGGAAGATCATGGTCCTCACGCGCTGTGACGCGGACAACATCGACCTGGACGCCTTGATCAAGGATCTCCAAGAAAACTTTGGTGACCAGGTCCTCCCCCTGACTCTCCCCGACCAGGTTGGGGCGGGGTTCTCCTCGGTCATTTCGGTTCTCCGGGGGGAGGGGGCTGCGGATTTGCGGGCCTCCCTGGATGAGCATGTCGCCGAGGCGGACGATGAGCTGATGGAAAAGTACTTCGAGGAGGGGGAACTCTCGGATGATGACCTCAAGAAGTACCTTCCTGTTGCCATCGCCAAGGGGACGGTGGTTCCCCTCTTCGTGGCCTCGGGAACTACGGCGATCGGAGTCGAGGAACTCTTGGATTTCATCGCCGAGGACGGCCCCAATCCCAGCCAGGTTCCTCATCGGAAGGTTGCCAAGGAGAAGGATTCGAAGGAATTCGATTGCGAAGTCCTGGCCGACCCGGAGGGGGAACTCCTCGCCCTGGTGTTCAAGATCGTGTCCGACCCCTTTGTGGGGAAGATGAGCTACCTACGGATTTTCCGTGGAACCCTCAAATCCGATTCCACGATTTGCATTTGCGATTCGGGCAAGACGGTCAAGCTCAATGGGCTCCTCCAGATCCAAGGTAAAGAAAGCCAGTCAGTGGATTCGGCAGGGCCCGGCGAGATCGTGGCCTTGGCCAAGATCGAGGATCTGGAATTGGGGAACAGCGTGGCCGAAGAAGGGCATTGTTACTTCTTCCGTCCCTTGGATTTTCCTTCCCCGATGGTGGCTGTCGCGGTGGAGCCCAAGAGCCGAAGTGATGAGCAGAAAATCGGGCCTTCTCTCGAAAAGCTGGCTGCGGAGGATCCCACATTCAGGGTTTATCGGGACCCCGAGACGGGGGAGACCCTGGTGGAGGGCCTCTCCCAACTCCACTTGGATGTGATGTTTCAGAAACTGAAGCGTCGCTACAAGGTGGATGTGGAGACCCATCGCCCCAAGGTTCCCTACCGCGAAACCATTCAGGCCGCCAGCGAAGGGCACCATCGCCATAAGAAGCAGTCGGGGGGCCGCGGGCAGTTCGCCGAAGTCTTCATTCGAATCCGACCGCTTGATCGGGGCGAAGGATATTCTTTCCAGGACAAGATCTTTGGGGGAGCCGTTCCCCGGCAGTTCATCCCGGAAGTCGACAAGGGGATCCAGGCCACCATGGCCAAGGGGATCCTGGCAGGCTATCCCGTCGTGGATTGCGAAGTAGAACTCTATGACGGCAAGTTCCACGATGTGGACTCCGACGCCCTCTCTTTCCAGTTGGCGGGAGGGCGCGCCTTCGTGGATGGCTTTCAGAAGGCAAAGCCGATCCTCCTGGAGCCGATGATGAACGTCGAGATCCATGTTCCTTCTCGATTTACGGGCGACATCACAAGCAACCTGTCCAATCAACGAGCGAGAATGACCGGGATGGACGCCGAGGGGGATGACCAGATCATCCGCTGCACGATGCCGCTCAAGGAGGCACGAGGATATCAGGCCCAACTCCGGTCGATTACCGCGGGTGAGGGCAGCTTCTCCATGACGTTCTCCCACTTCGATCCTCTCCCCTCCAACCTGGCCCAGGAGATCATCGCTCAGAGCCAGGAAGAGAAGAGTAAGTAAATTATACGCAGTCTTCGCCCCTCCTTTTCCTGTCTGGGAGCGGGGGGCGAAGTTCTGGTCAGAAGGTTCGACGCCCTGAGAATTCCGGGCAGAAAGTCAACCCTCCCCTGCTTCCATGCCGATAGAAGGCCTGGATCCCCCGGTCAACAAGGGGAAGGAGGACAAATGGCTTCATTGGAAGAACTTCTGACACTCATGGTCCAGCGCGGCGGTTCCGACCTTCATCTCTCGGTGGGGGGACCGCCCAAGGTTCGTGTCGATGGGAAGTTGCTGGACACGGAACATGAAGTCCTGACCCCCGAGGTGACCCAGAAGCTGGTCTACAGTGTCCTCACCTCGGACCAGATCGCCCGGTTCGAAAAATCCCTCGAAATCGATTTCAGTTTCGGAGTCCAGGGTCTTGGGCGATTCAGGACCAACGCCTTCATGCAGCGGGGAACGGTTGCCGCGGTGCTTAGGGTCATTCCTTTCGAAACCTATGATTTCGACCAACTGGGGCTCCCTACCAAGATTTGCGAATACATCTGCGGCCTCCACAAGGGATTGGTCCTTGTCACTGGTGCAACCGGCTCGGGGAAGTCCACGACTCTCGCCTCGATGATCGATTACATCAATCGAGATCGCCAGGGGCATATCATCACGGTCGAGGATCCCATCGAATTCCTGCATCGGAACCAGAATTGTCTCGTCAATCAACGGGAGGTCAGTTCGGACACGCATGGTTTCGGACCCGCCCTTCGCTCGGTCCTGAGGCAAGATCCCGATATCGTCCTCGTGGGCGAAATGAGAGACCTGGAGACGATCGAAGCTGCCCTCACCCTTGCCGAGACGGGGCACCTTACCTTCGCCACTCTGCACACCTCCGATTGTGTGCAGACCATCAACCGCATCATCGATGTCTTCCCCGCCCATCAGCAGCAGCAGATCCGGACCCAACTTTCTTTTACCCTTCAGGCGGTCCTCTGCCAGCAACTGCTCCCGAGAGCGCAGGGCAAGGGGCGGGCGCTCGCCGCCGAGATCATGCTGGTCAATCCCGCGATCCGGGCGTTGATCCGGGACGACAAGGGACACCAGGTCTATTCCATCATTCAGACGTCCGGAAAGCTGGGGATGAAAACCATGAATCAATCCCTCTACGAGTTGTATCGGGCGAGCCTGGTTTCCTATGAGGATTGCCTCTCGGTCAGCCAGGACAGGACCGAATTCCAGCGACTCGTGGGTAGGTAGGAGGCTGGTTAAACGCCGGCCAAGAGTTCATGGCATCTTTCGATAAAAAACTTTATTCCATCCTTGTCAAGTCCAAGACCCTTTCGCAGGAGGACGCGGAGCGTCTTCTTGGGGTTGCGGTTCGTGAAAAAACAGGTCTCTCCAGCGTCATCATCAAGGAAGGGATTCTTGGACGGGAAGAGCTTCTGGGGATCATTGGAATCCACGCCAATATCCCACCCATTGATCTGGACCATGTTCACATCAACAAGGAATTGGCCGAGATCCTCCCGGAGGAAGTGGCTCGTTCCTACAAGGTTTTCCCCCTGGACCGGATCGGGGATTATCTCTCTCTCTGCGTCACCAACCCTTTTGATATCCTCAAACTGGACGATATTCGGATCATCACCGGATGCGAACTTCGCCCTGTCTTGGCTCTTGAGGAGCAGGTCGAGGCCAAGCTGGATCAGCTTTACAAATCCGATACCGAGGCCATCGGAGAGATGCTGGAGGGCTTCGACGACCAGGACGTGGAACTCAAGGAGAAGCCCGAGGATACGTCCGACATGGATCTCGCGGCGGCAAACGATGACGCGGCCCCCGTCGTCAAGCTGATCAACAAAATCATCTCCGACGCTGTGACGCAAGGAGTGAGCGATATCCATATTGAACCCTTCGAAAAGACCATCCTCGTTCGTTTCCGAAAGGACGGGGGCCTCGTCGAGATTTTGCGTCCTCCAAAACGCTTCCAGAACTCGATGGCTTCCAGACTCAAGATCATGGCCAAGCTGGATATCGCCGAGAAGCGCAAGCCTCAGGACGGAAAGTTCCAGATGAGGATGGGAAAAAAGGCTATCGATTTTCGTGTCTCCACCCTTCCAACGGTATGGGGGGAGAAGGTTGTGCTCCGAATCCTGGATTCTTCCAACCTGGCTCTCGACATCAAAACCCTGGGTTTCGAGGATAAGTGTCTGGATGATTATCTCTGGGCTTGTTCTCGCCCTTTTGGAATGATCCTTGTTACCGGGCCGACAGGTTCGGGTAAGTCCACGACCCTGTATTCGGCGCTTAGCCATATCCATGAGCCCGATGTCAACATCGTGACCGTCGAGGATCCTGTGGAATACACCATGATGGGGATCAACCAGGTCCCTGTGAATCCCACGGCCGGTCTGACCTTCGCCGCGGCTCTACGGTCCATTCTCCGCCAGGATCCGGACATCATTCTCCTCGGCGAAATCCGAGACAAGGAGACGATCGAGATCGCCGTCAAGGCGGCACTTACGGGTCACCTGGTTCTTTCCACCCTCCATACCAATGACGCTCCCTCCACCATCACCAGAATGGTGGACATGGGGCTGGATCCATTCATGGTCGCGAGTTCCACTCTCGTGATCTGCGCGCAGAGATTGGCCAAGAGGCTTTGCAAGAATTGCAAGGAAGAGACCGAGGTTCCCCTGGAGCGCCTTTATGAATTGGGCCTCCCCAAGGAGGACTTGGAACTCTTCGACGGTGTCCAGCTCTACAAAGCGAGCGAAAAGGGTTGTCCCAAATGCAATAGGGGATACAAGGGCCGCTTCGCCCTCTTGGAGACCCTTCGCCTTACCGAGCCCATCCGGCGCTTGATTGTCCAGGAGGCCAATGTCATGGACATCAAAAAGCAGGCCGTGGGGGAAGGGATGTTGACCCTCCGCCGCTGTGGGCTGAGGAACGCCCTGAGAGGAGTGACCTCTCTGGAGGAAGTGATTCGCGTGACGATGGCTGACTGACCTGGACCCGGGTGGGAGAGGGATTCTCCCCTTCTCGGGATTCAGATTTTGCTCCACATAGCCGAAGAAGAGACGAAACCCATGACCGCTTTTTTTGGGGGTCGAATCGAGTAAGGCCGGGACCGAGAGCAGGAAATGAGCCAAAACTATTCTTACACCGCGAAAGATCCTAAGGGGAAAACCATTTCTGGGACCATGCAGGCGGACTCCCAGGGGGATGTGGTCTTTGAACTTAGGCGAAAGAATTTGATTCCCGTCAGCATCCAAGTCGGGGGAGGCAAGAAAAAGCTGGGTGGAGGCCTTTCCGTAGGAAAACGGGGGAAGGAAAACGCCTGGATGAAGGCCAAGCCTAAGGCGGGCCTTCAGGATGTCGTACTGTTTACCAGGCAGCTCTCCACGATGTTGTCCGCTGGTATTCCTATGTTGGAGTCCCTGGAGATCCTCGCGGACCAGACAGAGCATCCGGGCTTCAAAAGGGCCCTCAAGGGGGTTGTGGAGGATGTTCGGACAGGACAGGATTTTTCGAACGCCTGTGCCAAATACCCCGCCTGTTTTTCGGATATCTACGTCAGCATGATCCGGGCGGGGGAAGTCTCGGGCCAAATCGACGTCATTCTTGAACGCCTCGCGGAGTATGTGGAAGCGGCCCAGAGGCTGAAAAACGAGATCAAGTCCGCCATGACCTATCCGGTCATCTCCCTTGTGCTGGTGATTGGCATTGCCGCTTTCCTGATGATCGGGATCGTTCCCCAGTTCAAACCCGTGTTCGAGTCGCTGGAAGTGGACCTACCGGGTCTGACCCAGGTGGTCATGGACGCGGCCTTCTTCTGCAAGAACAACTGGTATCTCATGCTTGGGGGAGGCGTTGCCGCCTTCTTCGCGCTCCTGGCATACAAGAAAACTCCCAAGGGAGCCTATGTCATGGATTCGTTCATGCTCAAGATGCCCATCTTCGGACCTCTCTTTCAAAAGGTGGCCATTGCTCGTTTCTCGAGGACCTTTTCGACTTTGATCAAATCGGGTGTCCCCATTTTGGCGGCGATGGAGATCGTCTCCGACACCGCGGGAAACCGGGTGATCAAGGAAGCGGTGGAGAACGCCAAGGAGAGTGTGAAGCAGGGCGACACTCTCTCGGATCCCCTCGCGGAGTCCCCCATTTTTCCACCCATGGTCACCAAGATGATCGGAATCGGGGAACGTTCCGGTTCTTTGGAAACCCTGCTGGAGAAAATCGCGGTCTTCTATGACGAGCAAGTGGAGACCAGCGTGAAGAGCCTGACCTCGATGATCGAGCCGATCATGATCGCCTTTATGGGTTTCATCGTGGGTGGAATCGTTCTCGCTGTATTCCTACCCATCTTCAAGCTTCAGGAAAAGCTTTCCGGCTGATCCAAGGTATAGGAAAAAAAATGAATGAGACGTTGAGAAGAACCATTCTCTATGGCTCAGGGGCGGTGTTTACCCTTGGGCTCATCTATGCCGGTTTCATCTACCCCAAGACCGTTCATGCGGATCCTGGGACACTCCTCGGAATCGCGGAATTGAATATTGGCTACGCCGAAAGACTCAACTCCTCGGGAGCAGGAGAAAAGATCC
>DROQ01000014.1 GCA_011321845.1 Planctomycetota bacterium
CCGGGCGGGGAAGCTGGCAGGACATGGAGTTTTCCTCCCTTCCGGCTTTGGCCTCTACCGCCAGGTCGGAGGGACGGTCTCGACCGGAAATGGAGCCAATTTCCCCGGGGTGGAAAAGCCGGTCGGCTTGCTGGTCGGTTCCTTTGGGGGGAACAGTCTCGACGATCTCCTGCTCCTCTCGGGGATTCCACTCCAGTTGGGGAATTTCGTGCACTCCTTGCAGTACGGGACGGGGGATCCCAATCACCTTCTCTCTTCCCTCCCCAGCGGGATCTCCTCACCTCTGGAGCCCAAGTCCAAGGGAGTCGCCGCTGATTTCAACAAGGACGGTCTCTCCGATTTCGTGGTCCAGGTGAATCTCACTTCCTCCCTCATGGCCGTGGAGGTGCATCCGGGGGATGTGGCCAAACGGGCTCCCTTCACCCTGGATCTGCCGAAAAATTGGGCGGGAGGCAAAGAACTCTGCCAGGATTTGGATGGGGACGGTTTTGTCGATCTTGCTTTGATGGAGCAGGCTTCCCCCTTCCGCCTTTGGGTTGCCAAGGGGAGCCGAGCGGGTTTGGTCTCCCCCAAGGTCCTCTTGACCGTTGGAAACGGAAACGGGTACCTGAAGAAGACGGACAAGATTCTCGGATTCGAGGTCTTTACCCCCAAGGGCAGCTCCCTTCCCGACCTTCTTCTGGTGGCTGAGTCCAAGGGGACCCAGGATTTGCGTATCCTCCCCCTCCGGAACAAAGGGATCAACGGTGGATTCACCCTCCCGGGAACGGGTGAACTCCTGACTCTTTCTAATCTTGGGTTCCACACGCTCCAGGCGCTCCTTCCGCCGGAGGGCTCCAGTGGCCACCGTCTCGTGCTGCTCATTCAGGGTGTGGGGGAATACTTTTTCAAGACTGTCCTCCTGGGAAAAGGAAAGCCCAAGCTCGAAACAGGCTCCCTCCCCTCTCTGAGCACGGTATTCAATCCGGTTTCTTTGTTCCAAGTTACCTTGGAGAGCGGTGACCGCGCGCTGGCGCTCCTCCATGAGGAGTTTGTGGACGGGCGGTTCTTCTCGGTGATCTCCACCTTCCCCATTCTCGGTGGGAACATCCAGGACCGGAATGTTTCCCTCCCACTTGGATCCAAACCTACTCGGTTGACGGCTCCTCTTTCCCTCAAGCCGAGTTTGAAGCCGACTTTCTACACCTTTGGAAACAATTCCTTCACAAGGATCCAAGTCCTTGGCCCAGCGAGTTTCAAAAAGGAAGCATCCTGGACGGTCAACCAACTGGTGCGTTCCTCCATGGTCAATGTCTCCGAGCGTCCGGGGGGCTCTCCCGGCCTGGTGTTCCTGCAAAAGGATGGAACGGTCGGTTACGTCGCTCCGGGGAGCGTGAACACGTCGACTCTTCCGGGCGGGATTCGGCCCTACCTCAACAATATGAAGGTCTCGGATACCTTCCTCGAGGGATCGCGTTTTTTCCCGGCGGACCTAAATGGGGACGGTCTCTTGGATTTGGTGGGGATCTTCGTGACCTCCGGCATTGTGGGAGGGATCGAGCAGCGGACTTTTGCTTTGAGCCTGATTCGAAAGCCCTCAGGGGGGAGTTTCCCCTTCCGGGTGGTTCTCCCAGGAAAGTTCGCCATGGAATTCAGCGTTCCCGACCCGGTGAACACGAATTGGATGAACATCCTCTCCGCCGGACGGCTCTTTCCCCGCAAGGACCCTGGAATCGCGATATGCTGGGTTTCCGGCCGATTCCTCCAGTTCCGCAAGACCGTTTGGGTCAAGGGGAGCGGGGGGGCCACCTCGGATCGTCTCCTCTTTGTCAAGGATCCCAGCTTTTCCTCCTTGGAAATCGGTGTGTCCCCCTCCGCTCCTCTCATGGTGGATATGGACGGTGACTCGGACCTGGACCTTGTGACCTATTCCGAGGAAGACCCCTTCTTGAGAGTCTTCCTGAACCAGCTCCCCAACTCCAAGACTCCCTTTGCGGAAGTGATTTCTCCCAAGCTCAGACCCTTGGGGACACCCCTGGAGCTTCTTTCTGGAGATTTTGATGGGGACGGGATCGTGGACATCCTCTTTTTGGGTTCTTTGCTGATCTCCCCGGACAGTCCCTTCCGTTTTACCTTGTTCAAAGGGCTGGGAGGGGGCTCCCTCGGATCCGCCTATGTCTTCCCGGTGGTCTCTTCCCTCAAGACCTGGAGTCCCGGCTCGATTCTGGTGGGCGATCTGGATAGCAATGGTTTGGACGACCTCATCTTTCGGGAGAAGATCCTATTCTCCCGATGAGGGTTACCCGGTTGACAAGCGGGTAGGGACAGGGCAGGAAAGGGGCCATGGGTACCAAGGGGAAACGGAGTCATCCCGTCCATTTGGGGACGATGGGCTGGAATCACCCGGACTGGGTCGGCCCCTTCTATTCCGATCCTCGTCCGGGTGGACGGTGGCTTTCCCAGTACTGCAAGCAATTCTCGGTGGTCGAAGTCCAGGTCCCCTTTCCCCAAGGCTACAAAAAGGACCTCCTCGCCCAATGGAGCCGCAGCACTCCCATGGGCTTCCTTTTCTGCTTTCGGTTTCCATGGGTGGCTGTCAAAGAGGCGCTCCTGGGGCGCTCGGAGCCTCTTTACCAATTGTTGGACCGGTTCAAGGTCCTTGGGGGCCATCTTGGGCCTTTTGTCTTTCCGGTCGGGCAAATCGAAGGTGTGGAGAAGGAGGACCTCCCCGACCTCCTGGCCCCCTTTCTGAAAGCCTGGAAAAAACGCTACTTCCCCCTCTTTCGCTTGGGTCTCGAGCTGACGACCCCTCGCCTGTGGACCAAGGGAATCCTGGGACTGATGCGCCGCTCCGGCGTGGGAATGGTTGTAAATGATGTCCCCTGGACTCCCGATCCCGATCAAATCCTGGGGCGGTCGGATCTCCTGACGGCCGGTTTCAGCTACATCCGCCTTGTGGGACACCCTCGCGAGCTTCCCGGTGGCGGAGAGAGTCCCTATCGAAAACCACTCTTGGACCGGACTTGGAAGCTCAAAGGCTGGGCGGATTGGATCCGCAAGGCGGCCTGGGAGATGGAAGTGTTCGCTCTCTCGGCCAACAGCTTTTCCGGCTATGCCCCTTACACATCCCGGGAATTGCGCCGCATTCTCCTTGAGGGGGAATAGGAGGAGGGGCTGGGTTTTCCGCTCGCTTTTTCCAACTGCGGGGAACCGGGAAAAAAAACGTTCTTATTGTTGTGCTTCTTATTGCAATCTCTCTTTAGTTGGGAGATCTTTTGCACCGAGGATTCATCCTTGTTGAGATGAAATTGCAGTCCTCTACCTCTTTCGAACAGGAACAAAGTATGAAAAAAAACGCATTCTCCACCCTTAGAAGTCTCTCCACCCTTGCCCTTGTCACCGGGGCTCTCGCGACCTTCTCTCTTTCTTCCTGCAGCCCGAGCCAAAAAAGCTCCAAGAGCGAAATGAGCCAGAAGAGTTGCGGGGGAAAGAAAGGCTGCGGTGGCTCCAAGGGCTGCGGCGGAGCCAAGGGCTGTGGCGGGGCCAAGGGCTGCGGTGGCTCCAAAGGCTGTGGCGGCAAGAAGAAGTAGCCGCTGCGCCCTTATAGGCCTGGCTTCCTTTCAGGGCTGAGGCTTTCGGGGCTGAGAGAAGCCTCGCTCGAGTTTCCCCACCTGGGGGATGGTCGGGCGGGCTTTTTTTTCGTACTTGGGTCCTGCATGATGGGGGGCGAGGAAAGCCATGGAAAAAGATCAAGGGCTGCGTCCCGGAGTTTGTCCCGGATTGGGGGTGGGGCTTGGGTTTCGGCGCAAGCACGCGGAAGAACTCCTCCGGGGATGCCCTGAGGTCGATTGGCTTGAGATCCTCCCCGAAAATTCGATCGACCGAGGGGGACTTTTGGCGCGCCAGGTGCGCGAGGCGGCTGAACGCTATCCTGTGGCTTTTCATGGGATTTCTCTGAATTTGGGCTCTACGGACCCTCTGGACTTCGAATACCTCGCCCGCCTGAAAAAATATGTCCATGAGCTGGGAGGTCTCTGGGTCTCGGACCACCTCTGTTTCACGGGGGTGGGCGACCAGTATCTGGGGGAGCTTCTCCCCTTGCCCTATACCGAGGAGGCGGCTGCCCATGTGGCAGGGAGGGTGCGAATCGTTCAGGATTATCTGGAGCTTCCCTTTCTTGTCGAGAATGTGAGCTGCTACTTTGAATACCAACTTGAAGGCAAGTTGCCGGAGTGGGAGTTTGTCCGCCTGGTCCTCGAGGAGGGGGATTGCGGCATGCTCCTGGATGTGAACAACGTCTTTGTCAATTCCTGGAACCACGGCTTTTCTTCCAAGGACTACCTGGACGGGATCCCCTTTGAGCGAGTGGGTCAAATGCACATGGCGGGCCACGAGGTGGACGGGAGGCTCCTTTTGGACACCCATGGGGAGCCCATTGTCGAGAAGGTCTGGGATCTCTATGAGGACGCGGTGGGGAGGTGTCCCCAACCGGTCTCCATCCTCCTGGAACGGGATTTCAACATCCCCGAGCTGGAGGAGCTGCTCCCCGAGCTTCGGAGGATCGGAGAAGTCCTGGATCGTTCCTTCCCCGGGGGGCGCTTCGCCAAGGGGGCCATGGCGGAGGAAAAGGCATGAAGCTGGAGGAGATCCAAAAAGCGTTTCGGGACGCGGTCCTCGGACGTGAGGTCTCGATCGAGGCGGCCCAGGTTCTTCCGGGGAAACCGAGTATCGAGTTGTATCGTCAGCTGATTCTGGGAGCGGCTTCGGGGCAGCTCTCTTTCGCCTTCGAGGAGGCTCTGGACGGGCTTGTCGAGGGGGAAGAACTCGACTTGGACACGCTCCTCCTCGAGATGCTGCGGGAAAACGCTCCCCGGACCCAGAGTTCGCGGGAATTGGCCGAGCGCTTTCTCTCCTGGATCCTTGCATACCGGCCGAATCTGTTCGAAGGCAAGGAGGGGTTGAGGGGGCGGATGGAGCGCCTGCTCCTGGAGCTTCAGTGTTTCTACTCGCAGGATGGCGAGGGGCGGGTCTTGGCCCCTGCTGAGCTGCAGAGTCTTGGTGGGACTGTGGAGGACCTATTGGCCTCGTCCCTTGAAAAAGCCCCCTGGCTGCGTTTTTGGAAGGATGAGGATCAAGCCCTGCTCTGCTCCCGGGATGAAGAGGGTTTGCCCTTCTGGAGGGAGGTGGATGCGGACCAGTGGATCCTCATGCAGTGCCTGGAGGAGGAGCGGCCCATGCGGATCGAGGACTTGGCCGAGTCCTGGCTGAAGGAGCGGGGCATGGAGGAGGAGTCCGAGGAGGAGGCCTTTTTGGCCTTCCTGAGGGGCTTGCTTGCTTTGGCGGATGCCCGGGGGCTAATGGCTCCTGCAAGTCAGAAGCCCTAAGCCTTTAAATACAAGGCCCTTAGGGGGTAGGGTTAGGGGGGATTGGGCTGCGTCCCGAGGGCCTTGGGGCGACCCTCCGAGTTCCCCCCATTACTTTTTCTTTTCGTTGTGGATCGTGTGCTTCCGCAGCCTGGGGCAGTACTTCTTGAGCGAAAGCTTGGGAGTCCCGGGTTTCTTCCGGATGGTGTAGTTCTTGTCTCCCGTCTCCGCGCAGACGAGATGGACGATTTCTTTTTTCTTCTTCGGTCGTGCCATGCCACTTCTCCTTCGATGAGCTCGAAATCCGAGAGTCGGCCTCGGAAATCAAGGGCGAACATCCTAGCAAGGAATGAGGGGCTTGCAAGGGCGAATCGCCGCCCCGATTCCTGGGGCATGCCCATTGTGGGGAGGGGGCACAGGGGGCATGATCCTTGCCCGAAAATCCTTTTTTGATCAGGAGAGCATCATGGCATTCGCGTTTCACGGTAGAGCGATCAACAAAATCGGAGTCATCGGCTCAGGACAGATTGGACCCGATATCGCGCTCTATTTTTCCAAGGTTTTTTCACGCCAGGGCGTGAAGATCGTCGTCGTCGACATCAGCGAAGAGGCCCTCGCCAAGGGAAAAGCCAAGCTGCACAAGAAGATTGACAAGGGCAGGGAGACGGGAGCTTTTTCCGAGGATTGGGCGGCTGCGATGAAGGAGGCGGTGACCTTCGCCTCGGACTATGACCTGGTGAACGACGCCGACTTCATTGTCGAGGCTGCGACCGAGGACAAGGAACTCAAGGGGCGGATCTTTGCCGATCTCGAAGGCCGTTGCGGTCCCGAGACTATTTTTGCAAGCAACTCCTCCCACCTGGAACCCGAGCGGATTTTCGAAGGGATTTCCAAAAAGGACCGTTGCCTGGTGATCCATTACTTCTTTCCCGCGGAACGAAACCCTCTTGTTGAGATCGTTCCCGCCAGAGAGACCTCGACCGAGATCACATCCTGGTTGATGGATCTTTACGAGTCCATTGGAAAGGTGCCTATCCAGGTGGGTTCGCGCTATGGCTATGCGATCGATCCGGTTTTCGAGGGGGTGTTCCTTGCGGCGGCTCTCCTCGCTCAAGAGGGTGTTGCCGACACCAAAGAGATTGACGCGGTTGCCACCAAGGCCCTGGGGCTCACGGTCGGCCCGTTCACCGCCATGAACCTGACAGGGGGGAACCCTATCACCAATGTTGGGCTCGATCATTACACCAGCCGCATCAATGCATGGTACCATTCTCCCGAGATTCTCAAAAAAGCGGTGGCCGAAGGCCGCAAATGGGAAGTCCCTGGGAGGGGGGAAAAGGTCGAGGTCGATCCCGCCAAGGCAACGCGGATTACCGAGGCTCTCCAAGGGGCCTTCTTCGGCATCTGTTCCGAGATTGTCGAGGCGGGGATCTCCTCGGTGGATGACATGAATATGGCCGTGGAGCTTGGGCTCGATATGAGAGCCCCCTTCGGATTCATGAACAAGTTGGGGACCGCGGAGGCGCTGCGCCTTGTGGAGGCCTATCATGCCAAGTATCCGGACTTCCCCGTTCCTCAGCTGCTGAAGGACAAGGGTGCTTCCAACGAGCCCTTCGTCATTCGTTCCATCATGAGGACGGATCGGGAGGGAGTGGCGGTCCTCAAGATCCGCAGGCCCAAAGTTCTGAACGCCCTCAATCAGGAGGTCTTCGATGAGATCCGCGAAACATTTGACGCGCTGAACGAGGATCCTTCGATAGAGGCGGTCGTTCTGACCGGATTCGGGGTCAAGGCCTTTGTGTCGGGGGCGGATGTCAAGTTCCTGGCCAAGATCGAGACTCCGGAGCAGGCAGAGGCAACCAGTCTGGATTCCCAGGATGCGATCAACAGAGTGGAAGCCTGTAAAAAACCGGTGGTCTGCGCCTACAATGGCCTTGCCTTCGGGGGTGGGAACGAGCTTGCCATGGGCTGCCACTTCCGTATTGCCCGCTCCGATCTCAAGGTGTTGGCCGCCCAGCCGGAGCCAAACCTGGGGATCATCCCGGGAGCGGGAGGAACCCAGAGGTTGCCACGCTTGATCGGCATCGACCAGGCCCAAGAGCTCCTCAGGACGGGCAGGCCTGTTTCGGCTACGACTGCCAAGGAACTTGGCCTCGTGCAGGAGCTCGTGGATGGAGATCTTGTTGCTCTGAGGGAGCGTGCCGTGGAACTTGCCAAGGCTCTGGCCGCTGGGACCATGAAAGCACATAAAACCCCCCAGGAGCCCATGACCGAAGTTCCTGAGTCGCTTCCCGAGCTGGATCTCGGACACCTTTCCAAAGCCGTGGATCGAATTCTCTGCGAAACCATTCTCGAGGGGGCCAGGCTGACCCTGGCCGAGGGCCTGAAGCTCGAGGCCAAGGCCTTTGGAGAGGTATGCAAACTCAAAGATTTTCGAATTGGAGTCGAAAACTTCCTGACCAATGGCCCGAGATCCAGGGCCGACTTTGTGCATGCTTGACCCCGAGGGCAGGCTGAAGACGTTTTCGTATTCGGGGCGAGTCTCTCCCCGCCTCGCCTGGGTGGCTCCCGTGTATCTTTTGCTCGCGGGGGCTTTTGGGTTCGTGTACCAGTGGCTCCTGGATGGGAACCCTTTGATCCTCCTCTCCCCCCTCCTCACGATCGCCTTCGGTCTCTTGCTGGGAGGAGTGGGGATCGCTTGCCTGAAACTCGGAGGAGTCCGTAACCGCAGGGTCGCCCTCCTGCTTTTGTGGGCGCTCTTTGGGGCTTTTTACGGGGTCGCCCTCTTGTCCGCTCTTGGGGCCTTTGGACCGGATTTCGAGGGGCTTGGCGCTTCGCTACGCCACAAATTCAGCCAGGGCGACCCCATCCCCGGGGGCAAGGACATGCTGTCACCAGGAGTCTTGGGGATCGCCTATGGAGCCGAGTTGTTTCTGCTCCTACTGGGTGGCTTGGGGCTTCCCTGGACCTGGTGGAAGTCCGCGGTGTTCGATGAGGAGCGCGCCGTCTTCTTGCCTCGGGAGCGGCTCGGAAGCCGCTTTGGGCTGAGCCCCGACAGTTTCCGGGCCCTGATTCTCGACAAGGGCATCGGAGCCATTCTGGACTCCTCCCTGCGGAGTTTCGCGGAGAACGGGGAGGAGGGGGAGTTCCTCTTTTATGCGCACCGCTCGGAGGACGCCGCCTACCTCAGCATTCTCTGGCGGGGTGCCATCCGGGGGCCTTCGGGGCGCAAGATCGTCCGAGAATGGGTACTGTTCCGCCGCCTTGAGGTTGACAGCCGGACACTGAAAGAGTTCGAGCGGAGATCTCTCGCGCCCGGTGGTTAACTTCCATCCGGGCTAGCGGGAAGGCCGGAGTTTTTTCTCCTGGAGTTCGGCCTTGACCTTTTCCCGAGCGTTCTGGATCGCCTCCTTGGGCACCCGCCTGAGATCCCAAGTGAGGTGGAGCTTGGAGAGAGTCCATACCCACCATTTGGTGGGGTCGAAATGGAACCAGCGGACTCCATTGCGGTAGTCGTTGGCGAATCGATGATGGAAATTGTGATATCCCTCTCCGAGGGTGACCAGGGCGGTGATGAAGGAGTCCCGCGCCGAGTTGGTCAAGGAGTAGGGTCGTCGGCCGATGACGTGGGCCACCGAGTTGATGGAAAATGTGCTGTGCCACTCGAGGACCAGGCGGAGGAATCCTGCGATCAGGAGGGCGCCGAAAGGATCGCCCCAGAGGAGTCCGAGCAAGAAGGGGAGAACTCCCGTGGAAAGGATGGCCGTGAGGAGATAGTGATTGTGCTGCCACATCACCAAGGGATCCTTTTTTAGGTCCGCCACGTTTTTGAAGGATGGGTTGGGGGCTTTGTGCAGGACCCAACCGATGTGTGCCCACCAAAACCCTTTTTTGATGTTGTAGGGGTCACCCTCCCGATCCACTTTGCCGTGGTGGATGCGATGGTCGGAGGCCCACTTGAGCGCGGAGTTCTGGATGGAGGCTGCTCCAAAAAAGAGGTAGATCGCACGGAGGATGGCGTGGGCTCGGTGGGTAGGATGTGCGAAGAGCCGGTGGTAGCCCGCCGTGATGGAGAGGGAGCAGATCCAGCCATAAAAAATCCCTAGGCCCAAACTCCACCAGGAAAACTGAACAAAGAGAAGATAAAGGACCGCGAGGGCGGCTAAAACGTGAGCGGACAGGATGAAGTAGGTGTTGACTTTATCCAGGGGACGACGACTTGGCATAAAACAGGACTCTCCAAACAATGATGACGGTTTCGTTTGGGAGTCCAGAGTGTGTATCCAAACCTCACCACGGCCCAGGGCCGTGGTTTCCCAAAGTCGGCCGACAGGCCTAAATCTTGCGACCTAGGTTACGCTTCGGACCTTGGATCTTCCAACTCAAGTTTCATTTGTACGAAATTCGCCCCTCAGGATGCAATATATCCCAGTATGGGCTAGATCTCTCCTTGAGAGCCGAGGAATGGAGATTCCCCGGGGACAGGGAGCTAAACTTCGAATTCCGCTAAAACCGGGGCGTGATCACTGGGTTTTTCCCCGTCCCGGGCTTCTCGGTCGATCCAGACCTTGGTGCATACCTCCATGGCCGGCTTGGAGAGGAGGAAGTGATCGATCCGCAGGCCTCGGTTTCCCCTTTTGAAGGCGCGCGTGCGGAAGTCCCACCATGTGTATTGGCCCTCTTCCTTGCCATGAAGGCGGCGGAAGGCGTCGATGAGGCCCAGATCCAAGAGTTCCTTCAGGGCCTGTCTTTCGGGTTCGGAGCAGAGGATTTTTCCCTCCCAGGCCTTTGGATCGTACACGTCGAGATCGTCAAAGGTGATGTTGAAATCCCCGGTGAGGACGACACGCTCCCTTTCCAAGTCGAACTCGTCTTTGATGTAGTCCCGCAGCTTTTTTAGCCACTCCAGTTTGTAGACGTATTTGTCGCTGCCTACTTCCTTGCCGTTGACTACGTAGAGATTCAAGACATGGAAATCCATGGTCCTCACTGCGAGCGCTCTTTTTTCAGCGGTCTCGTCCTCCCCGGGGAGGCCCCTTGTGATGTCCTCCATCGGGCTTTTGCTCAGGATCGCCACGCCATTGTACGTTTTCTGCCCATAGGTCACGATGTTGTAATGAAGTTCCTCGATGGGCTCCTGGGGAAAAAGCTCGTCCACGACCTTGGTCTCCTGAAGGCAGACGATGTCGGGCTTTCGCTCTTTCAACCAGGGGATGAGACGAGGGAGGCGGGCTCGAATGGAGTTGACGTTCCAGGTTGCAATCGTGACCTTGGTCATGGGGTCTCTTCGTCCTTGTTCTCCAGGAGGAGGTGTTCCACCACCCGACCCCTCAACAGGTGGCTCTGGACGATCTCGACCACATCCTCCTGGGTTTCGGGGCGGTACCAAACGCCCTGAGGGTAAATGACCACGATGGGTCCACTCTCGCAGTGAGCGAGGCAACCGCTCTTGTTGACCCGGGTTTTCTCGGTCAGGCCTTCATGGCTCATCGCCTCTTTGAACCATCTGCGGATCTGGCGGCCACCCCTGCGGGAACAGGAGCCCCGAGGATGATCCTCGGGGCGTTCGTTCTCGCAGACGAAGACGTGGATGTCGTAACCGATGCTCATGAGATTGTGTGGAGAGGGACCAGGGTCTTCAGCGCACGGTGGTCTTGGTGCGGTTCCCCAACTGGAGGGCGTTTCCCCGAATCAGGAGCTGCTGCATATAAAAAGTTTTGCCAAGCAGGGAGGAGTCCTGGGGGATGACGGTGTCGAATCCGATCGAAGTCCGGCTGCCATAGGCGAAGGCCGGGAGGGCGAAGGCGGTCCTCGGATCCAGAAGGAGGGTCCCTTTGACGCCGGGGATCTGGATGGCGGCCTTCCCCAGGGAGAGCATCAGGAGACCGAGACCGTTTCTCGCGCCTTTGAGGGAGAAGCGAAGAGTGGTCCCTCGTTGTCCACTCCCGAGGACGGTGGTGGAGGCGGGAGCCACGACTCCCTTGATCGACAGGTCATCCACAAGGGCCTCCACCAGGGAGGGGCTGAGGTCCTGGGCCCGGAATCGGAACTGGACCCGGTCGGTCATGGTCCCTGGGAGCTTGAGGTCGAGGAGGGTCCAGCCCGTGGGAGTGGAGCTGTTCCTGGTGTAGAGGTTGGTCCAGGTGCTTCCTCCATTGGTGGAAACATCGATCCGGAAAGGGTCACCAGGATTGTTGGACTCCGAGTAGTAGATCCAGACGGAGAGGGAGGGAAGTGCCACATGTCGAAGATCCATGAGGGGGGAGAGCAGGGTTGTGACTCCACCGTCCACGTCATAGCTTCCTACGCTCGAACCCGCGCGGCCGTCTGTAACCCAGCACTTGGTCCCCGATCCCGGAGTGTGGTCGGAGCCTGGTTGGTAGACTCGCCCAAAATAGGAGGTCCGCTGGGGGGCCATGCGGACAAAGCGGCCTGTGGTCGCTGTGTCCTTGCTGGATCGAGCGAAACCAAGGTCGGCCTCGAAGTTGTCCGAGATGATGGTCCCTGGGGTGACAAAGGGGATGTCGAGGATGCGTTTGATGCTGTTGCCTTCATAGTTGACGGCGACTTCGAGACGCGCCGAGACCCCGACAAAGTTGGCGGCAACCTGGAGAACCAGGGGAGCCGCCTGGTTCTGGACCGTGGAAAAGGCTGTGATCTTTCCGAAATTATGGCTCCCCCGCAGGATCGTGACCCCTGCTGTCAGGGACTTGAGCTGCGCGATCGTCGAAGTCAGGGTCGCTCCCGCCCCGAGGTTCTCGAGGGTGACGACCACGGAACCCTTTTCGCCGGGGTCGATTTTGCCGTTTCCGTTTCCTCCGTTTTCGCTGAGCACCGCGCTCTTGATCTGGAGGCTTGCCCCCGCGACGGATGCGAAGGCTTTGAACATGTTCTGGTGACGGTTGGCGATCCGAACCTGATTGGTGGGGTTGGGCCAGAAGCCTCCCTCCGATCTCTTTCCAAGCTCGGGGGTGAAGGCGAACATCTTGTAGGCCACATGGTAGTGATCGATCGCGGTGCCCGAGGCGATGTAAAGGAGAGTGGAGGCGGCCCCCGCGCGCAGACCGTTGGTCCTGGTGGCCAGGGCTTCGATCTTCTTGTATTGGCTGACGTTCGCGGGATCTCCCCTCTTGTATCCCCAGGGCCTCAGCAGGATGTCGGTGTAGGTGTGGGCGGAGCAACCGAGGATGAACTTGCGGGATTTGATGAAGTTGTCCAGGGCCTTGGTCTCGGGTTCCGAGAGAGCGCTCTTTCCGCGATAGACATCCGAACGGGGATTGCTGCTGCTCCCCCCAAAGGGGGCGTTCCAGCCGGTGGGCCAATTCCGGTTCAGATCCACTCCATAGACTCCCCCCCCATTGTTCCTCCGGTTTTTACGCCACATGCCTCCGCCGCTGGGGCGGATCCTTCGGTTGTACTCATATCCGTCCGGATTGAGCATGGGCACGAAATACATCTCCCGGGTATTCACCAGGCGGGTCGCCTCGGCGTTGGTTCCATAGTTGGAGAGCAGCCAGTCCATGAACAGAAGGGTCGTGGTCACCGAGAGGGGCTCTCGAGCGTGATGGACTGCGTCGAAGAGCACTTCGGGCTCGTTCTCATCGACGTTCACATTGTCGGAGATCTTGACCATCCAGATATCCCTTCCCTCGATGGATTTGCCCAGGCTGATTTTTTTCGCGCAGATCTTGGGATGGTTTTTGGAGAACTGATCCAAAATGGCCGTGATCTGGGCGAGGGTGTAGTGACCGCCCATCGCTCCCTTCCCCACGGCTGGAGTGAGCGCCATGGGAAAGCTGAAGCGGGACAACCTCTGCTCGATGCTGTCCTCCAGGTTTTTCACCGCGACACGAAAACGAAGCCCGGCCTTGGTCATGCGAACGATGTCTTCTTGGGTCGCGATCACTTCGACCTCCTTGGCAGGGAGTTCGGGGGCTGTGCAGCCTGCCAGGTCAAGGCCCAGTCGATCCATGGTCGCGAGGGTTCTCGCGTCTTTGATGGGGACCACAACCAAGCTGTGGGTTTCGGGTTTGGCCGGGAGAGGGGAAGCGGGGGGGAGCCCCTGGAAGGCGGCGGATAGCAGGAGGGGGAGAATCAAATTCATCGTAGAGCACCCTTGTTGTCGATGGTTCGAAGTAGAAGGGGGGGATTGAGAAAAACCTGAAGGAAGGTTTCAAAGACCTGTGAAGGATTTTGGATCTAAACTTCAGTATATTCTGGATATAGAAAGTTACGGCAAGATTTGCTCCCGACCCCGAAGGGTTTATGGCTTTGACGCCTCCGGCGAGGGCTTTTGCCCCCAAGGGGCCGTTTCAGGAGAGAATCCTCCCACCATCGTAGTATGGATTCCCCTACATCCTCAATGAAAACCATTCCCCCGGTTCCCAACCCCTGGCTCAGTCTTCTGGCGGGGCTCTTTCTCCTTCTCGCCTCCTGTGGAGGCGGGAGTGGGGGGGCACGCGCTCCAGGGTTTACCACTGCTTCGATGGGGCCTTCGGGTGGGGTGTTGATCGGTCCGGTTGGGACCGAACTCGAAGGGGTGCGGGTGGTCGTTCCCTTTGGCGCTTTGGATCGCTTCGTCTCCATCCGAATGGTCGGCGGCAAAGGCGCTCCCGTGGAAGGGAACCCCTCCATAGGTCCTGAGCTTCGTTTTGAGGTTTCTCCCGATCCGGGTCGCTTGAACAAAGCTCTTCAGATCCGGGTTCCCGTCAAGATGCCGAGATTTCGGGATCCCCGGGACGTGGTGGGTCTGGTGCAAAAACTCCGATCCGCGGGGCGGCCCCCCCTCTGGATCCCCAGCCCCCCAGGGAGAGGCTTGGATCAAAAGCGCCGATTTTTCGAGACCAGCGCGGCTTTTTTTGGGCGCGTGAGGGTGGTTCTCTCCAAGAGTCCAAGGCGGATCGGGGATTCGGCGGGGCTCGTGAGCAAAGCGGTGGCTTTATTCAAGCGCATGGACCCCCCCGCGCTGAACCAGGCTTTGGCCGCACTCGGCCAGGCCCTCCAGGCCGATCCCTTCAACCAGGACGCCCACTTCTACACGGCCCTCACCCTGCTGGCCGTCCTGGTCAACAATGAGGAGGATCTCGGCCCCGGCATCGACAGCCTTGGGGAGGCCCTGGACCGTTTGGGGGTTCCGCGCTCCCCGAATCCCTTTTTCCTTCGGGTTTTCAAAGGAGACTGGCCGGGGAGACTCCTCCCGAGCGCGCGTGCCCCCAAGGCCTCCGAACTCCTCGAATTCCTTCGCAAACGCTTCCTTCCCCGTTTGGACCAGATCGAAGACGAGCTGGAAAAGGTGGGGGATGGTTTTCGCTCCTCCTTTTTCCTCTCGGGCTTTTTGGACCAGTTCGGAGGAGTGCGGGAGCTGGACGAGGGGGATGTTCTCCTTCTCCTGGGATCCATCGAGGCCCTGCGAGGGGCTGTGGATCTCCTGGAGTCCTATGATTTGGACCTGGATCTGAAACGAGTGCTCGACGAGCTGCGTGCCGGCAAGGGAATCTCCCAGATCCTGGCCTTGTTTCCCCATGTCGGACGTCCCAGGGCCTCCAGACTGAAGAGCGCCAAAGCCGGGATCTTGAACGCTGCCTCCCTGTTTCGGGACGCCTTTGTCTCCATTCGCAAGGAGAGCGACGACCAGCGGGATGACTTGATCGCGTTTCGAAAGGGATTTGGAGAAAAGGAGAGGGACCTCTTCCTCGCGGACTTCGATCGATGGTTGGGCCTTTTCAAGGATGGAAAGCAGGGCGCAATCGGCAGGGCTCCCCTCCAATTCTTTGTGGCTCCTTCGCGTTTTTTCGAAGGGGTCGGTTTGGATTTGCGTTCCTTCGTTCCCGAGTTCGATCATCGCATTCCCCTGGGTGGTAGCTCCCTCAAAGACCCGAGCCTGGGAGGGCTCTTTCCCGGGATGACCCAGGCGCTGGCCACAAACCTTGCGGACCTGGCGACCAAGGCCAGGCTGGTCAAGGCGGACATCCTGGTGGACGGTCGTTTCTCCGACTGGCCGGCCTCGGCCGAGGTGCTTCTGCCCCGGGACCCCAACGGGGACTCGACGGTGTTTGGCTACCTCTCCGCTCTCGACCTCGGCGGACTCTGGCTGGCCATCTCTTCCCGAAACTTTTATGTGCGCATCGACCTGGGGGACGGAGATCCCAGAACGCATCCCAAGATCGCCAAGATCTACCAGTTGAGGGTCCGGGACCTGGAGGCCAAGCAAGGGAAGAAGCTGTCCTTCACCCTTTCGGTGGATCTCCTGGGGACCCGGCCCAAGGCTGTTCTGCGTGTCCAGGGCCAGCCGGAGGTGCCCTGCGCCGTGGCCCTGGGCAAGGGAGGGCTGGAAATCGGTGTCCCCCTCCTCCCCTTGATGAACCAGGCCGGGGTCGGCCGTGCTCCACGGCGCAGAGTGTTGCGGGTTCGGAGCCGGGGTTTCGACCCAGGGAGCGGCAGGTCCGGGGGCGATAGGACTCGGCCTGTCCTGATGGTCTTTTGATGATGAGGCCGCTCCTTCTCGGCTTGTTCTGGGGAGGTGCCCTTTTCCTCCTGTTTCAGCCTTCACCCCCTGCCTCCTGGCTGCCTGCCGCCCTCAGGTCGGGAAACCTCCCCAGCTCCACCTGGGGACTGTCCGAGCTTGTCGACCTCAAAATACGGCTACCCCTCCTGGGTCGGCAGGGAGTGGGCCTGAGGGCCGAACGGGCCGAGCCCCAGCCCCTGGGCTTGGGGCCGCTGCAGGCCCCCGGCGTTCCCGGAGGATTCTTGTTCCAAAGGGTCCGTGTCGAGGTGGGGGGGCTCCGGTTCGAGAGCCAGGAGGGGGAATGGAAGAGTCCCGGTCTGCTTCTCCAAGGCAGGGTAAGGGTGTCCCGCGGGGGACGCCTCCTCCTCGAGAGCCCCTCCCTCTTCCTCTCCTCCGAGAGGGATTGGATCTCCTCCAGGGACCTGGTCCTCCTGGCCGGGGGTGAGGAAGGTGGAAAAAAGGCGCGACTGGAGCTGGGCCTCCCCTCCAGTTCCCTGAAATAGGCCTTGTGTTTCAGCCCGGGGCCTCGTTCTTCCGATGGGATGGAGGAACCCCCATTCCCCGGAGGACACATGGAAGACACCCGTTTCGGGATCATCCTTCTCGAGACCAAATTCGTGGGCAAAGAAGACATCGACCGCTGTCTTCAACTCCAATTCCTTGGAGGGCAGGCCAAGCCCCTGGGGCAGATCATGCTCGAAGAGGGCTTGATCCACGAAAACGTGCTCAAACTGGTTCTGGATGTGCAAGAGAGGCGGCGGGCCCGTCTGGAGGAGGAACGCATCCTGGGTGAAACCAAGGATGGGCGCCTCCCCACCCTCCAGGAGCTTTTGCAGCGCTCTCGAGTGCTGGGGGTGACCGACTTGATTCTGGGTGCGGGACGGCCCCCCTTCGTCCGCCTGGGCGGACGGCTCAGCAAGCTCTTCGCGACGCCCTTGGACCAGGAGTGGATGGATTCCTTCCTGCAAACGGTTCTTTGCGAGGAGGAAAGGAAGGAATTCGAGACCAAGGGCTTTGTTTTCAGTGTTCTCGAGCTCGAAGCAGGGATCTGGGTCCGGATCCGCATTCTTCATGACAGCAACGGCATCTCCGCGGTCCTCCGTCTCTTTCCCTCCCCCTTTCCTTCCCTGACCGAGCTTGGATATGGCCAATGGCTTTTGGACCAATTGGATAAGAGTGGCCTGTTCCTCATCACGGGCGGAGCCGGCTCGGGAAAGACGACAACCCTCGCCTCCATGGTCCAATTCCTTGCCAAGCAAGCGGGACTCCATATCCAAGTGCTCAGCTCGACGGGTGAATTCCGTCTCCAGGGGGAGAGGAGCCTGGTGACCACCAAGCATTTTGACGAGAAAGAAGGAGGGCTGGCCGAGGGTCTGAGGGCGGCCCTCCGTTCCGACGCAGACATCCTGGTCCTCGACGAACTCAGGGGTAATGACGCAGTGGAGCTGGCCATCCAGGCCGCCGAGATGGGGAAGCTGGTCCTTGCGGCAGTGCGGGGGTGTGGGACGGTGAAAACCCTGAGGTCTCTGGTGTATGGCTTCGAGCCCATGGGACGCGCCCCCGTGCGCAAGAGCCTCGCTTCGATTCTTCTGGGAGTGGTCCATCAAGAGCTGGTCCCCACCCGGGATCACAAGGGCCTGATTTTGACCCGGGAGGAGCTGAAGATCGAGGCCGACACCCGCGCAGCCCTGGAGAAGGGAGACTTCGAGGACCTGGTCCTCCTTCTGAACCTCGGGAACCAGGAGTACGGGACCAGCCTGGACGAGAACCTCATGGATCTCGTGGAGGAGGACCGAATCGAGGTGGATGAAGCGATCTCGAGGGCAATGGATTGTCAACGAATGTTAAAAGCGGTGCGCTAAGGAAGAAGCATGACCATTCTCAACCGAATTCATGAAAAGATCGAAGCCACAGGGGCAAGCGCTGTCTTCCTCCGAGAGGGCCAGATCCCTCTCTTTCGCATCGAAGGCAAGCTGATCGAGGGCGAAATGGAGGCGGTCTCCAGGGATGCCCTCATGGAAGCGCTCCGTGGGCACCTCAAAGAGTCCCAGTGGGAGAACTTCGCCCAGGAAGGGAGCCACTCTTTTCTCCTCGAATCCGGCTCTTCCAAGTTCCGGGCGATCCTGAGCCAGACTCTCGATGGAGTTCTCCTGGTTCTGCGCGAGCTTCCAGGCTGCGTCCCGGACCCGGAGACCTTAGGGCTCCCTCTCTTTCTCAGCGAGTTCATGAACCTGGACTCGGGGCTTCTCTTCTTCACCGGCCCCGTTGGCTCCGGCAAGTCCACGACCCTCCACTCCTTGGTCGCCGAGCTTCGCAAGCAGCGTTCCCGCCATGTGATTTTTTTGGAGGATCCCATCGAGTTTCGGCACGAGGAGGGCTTTGGAATCGTGCAGCAGCTCGAGGTTGGAGTCCATATTCCCAGCCTGGCCGAGGGGGTTGCCCTCGCCCGGAGCGTGCGCCCGGATCTCCTTGTGGTTGCCGAGGTCGACTGCGAGGAGACGGTTTTCGAGCTTCTGGCGGCCGCGGAGTCGGGTTTTTTGGTGATCGCCGCCTTGCACTCTGGAACTTCGATCCAGAGCCTATGCAAGATCGAAGGCATGATCCGACCGGAACTACGAGATGTCTTCCGGAAGCGCCTCGCGGGGACTCTCTCCGCTTTGTTCAGCCAGGTCCTTCTGGATCGCGCCTACGGGACCGGCAAGATCCCCGCGATCGAGACTCTTCTCGCCACTCCCGACATTCGCGAAGCCATCGGCTCCGGCAAGTTCCATCTCCTGGGAGAGCTGATGGAGAAGGGGCGCGGGGTCGGGATGTGCACGATGGACCAGGCCCTCTATTCTCTCGTCAGCAAGAAACTCGTAACACCGGAAAACGCGGCGACCTTTGCCTTGGATCGGCGCCGCTTCGAGGGTCGCGTTGCCAGCCCTCTGGGGGTGTGATTTCCGAGCCACGAGTCCTTTGGACTGGCCTCTGTTCTTTTCCAGGAGAAGGGGGAATCCTTTCGTTCCATGATCCCCATTCCAAAACGTTATCTCCATCTGGTCCGCGGGTTCCTCTTGTTCCTCGCCGGAGTTTTTTTCGGGACGGGCCTCCTCCTCTTGGGGCAGGTGAAGACGGCCGACTATATGCGGGACGAGGTCAGCTCGACCTTTTTCGTCTTTCGCCAGATCGGGTATGCGACCTTCTTCCTGCAACCCAATGAGAACCAACTTGCTCTCGCTCTTTCCGAGATGCCCGAGAGTTATTTGATCCACTCCAGACGGGTGGCTTTTTCCCTGATCGTGTTCGGCGGTTTGCTCCTGGTCTTCGTTCCTTTTTGCCGGCAGAAGAAGGGCAGGAAAAAGCGGTAGACCTCTTACCAGGGATGGAGGTTTATTTCTTGGCGCCCTGAATCAGGAAGATCCGAAGGTCTCCTCCATTGAAGAGGAAGACAGGATCCGGGAGCTGTTGCCCGCTCCCCGCCGTCTGGGAAAACACCCTCAGAGCCCTCTGCAAAGAGCCTGGAGGCATCCCGGAGCCCAGGAGGGAGTCCCGGAGGTTGGATTCGAACTTGATCCGGATCGTGAGGTTCGTGTTGGAGACCGCCTTGGTGGAGATTCCTTGGACCAATTCCTTGATCTTTTTCAGGGCTTCGCCCGCCCCTTCTTTGTTTTCCTGGATGGCGAGTCGCAGGGCCGTGATCTTTTGGAGTTTCTCGTGGACCTTTTTAAGCCAGGTCTCATTGGCTGCGTTCAGATCGATCAGGCTCCGGTCCAGCTTGAGGAGGAGATGTGTGCAATCGCGAGCCTCCTCTGCGGAGCGAAAAATCTCTTCGGTGGCCTTTTGGGGGGGGAAGTTCTGGTAATGCTTGGTGTCCGCCTTGAGCTTCTCCAGGCTCTGGAGAGTGCCTTTGAACAGGCCGATCGCGAAACGCGCAGGATCGACGAGGTCTACAGGGTCGAGATCCACCGCATGGGGATCCACGGCTCCGGAGGGATCCAGGCCATCGGTGAAGGAGATTGCGGCCATCCTGTTCGGCTTTTTGAGTCGCCCCAGATTTTCGGGCTGCAACCCGGGAGTGGATGGTTTGGAAGAGGATCGTTGGCTGGAGAGGGGTGTCAAGGGATGCGCCCGGCCGAGCAAGAACTCGTCCCCGGGCAAGCCCTCGTTCCCGAACTCCCCATCCGCCACAGAGCGCATAGGAGCTGCCACGGGGCCTCGGACGGGAAGGGGGGTCGAGGTTCCGGTGGAGGCCGCAACGGGAGTTTGAGCCTGGGAAGAGTTGGGTAGAGGAGGCGAGGAGATTTCGTCGAGAATCAACCAGGCGGAGAGCAGGAGGGCGGCGGCCGTTCCCATTCCCGAACTGAAGAGTTTGAGCTTGCGAGCCAGAGGGATGGGCGCATCGAGAGCCGCGGTGGGCGTGCCTTCTCCTGCAGCGATGCGCGCTTCGAGCACCTCCATGAAATCGGGGGAGACCTGGGCCTCAGGCTGGTTCTGGACCAGGTTCTGGAGGGAGAGGTGGTCCTGGTAGACCTTGCGACAGGAGGGACAGCTGAAAATGTGCCTGCGCAGGACCCGGTCCGTGCTGGCTTGCAACCTGCGATCGAGAGCCTCGGAGATCAGGAATTCGGCTTCCCGGCAGGAGAGCTTGGACGGTTGGGAGTTCTGCCTGGAAAGCTGCCTGCCAGCGGCTTGGATCTCGTCGGAGCGATTCCCCTGGTTGTTGTTCATGTTGTCTTCGCTCATCTGGATGGTTCACCATGAAGAAATGGCTGCATCGCTTTGACTAGTTTTTTTCGAGCCCGAAAGAGCCTTGTCGAGACGGTCTTCAGAGGGATTCCGAGGACACTTGCGGCTTGTTCGTAGCTGAGTTCCTGACGTTCGCAGAGAAGATAGACTTCTCGAAACTTGGGGGAGAGGTCCTGGATGGCTTTCTCCAGAGCCTCTTGGATCTCCTTGTCCTGGAGGCGCACATCGGGTCGCTGGGTCCATGGGGAAGGAGGGGCGATCTCGGGCCCATCGTCGTCGGTGATGTCTCTGAAATTCCTGGGGCGGTGTTTGCGGCGGCGTATCCGGTCCAGGCAGAGGTTGCGGGCCACTCGATAGAGCCAAGGTTTCCAGGAGTGCTCGGGGATTTGATGGAGGTGGCGGTAGAGGGCGAGGAGGGTGTCCTGGGAAACGTCTTCGGCCCACTCCGCGTCCGGGCCGAGGATCCGAGCGGCGAAGCCCTTGAGGGGGCCGGCGAACTCGCGTACCGCGCGCTTGTAGGCGGCCAGGACCAAAGGATCTAGAGATGTGTTGGCTTCCATGTGGGTTTGGCTCGAGAATCGAAAAGAAGGCTGGAGGCCCTAACTTGCATGATTTTTTCTTTCAAATCATCCAGCTGAGGCCGAGAGCCTGAAACGACGATAAACCCCTGAGGCTCCCAGGTTTTAGACATCTTTTTTCCCAAAAGCTCATGGGTCATGGGTTCTCATAGGCCAGTCGCCGGAGAACTTGGAGGATTCCCTCCATGTTTTCGGCGAAATCGCCCCTGGGGCTCTCGGGTTTTTTCGGAAGTTCCAGGGTGATGATGGGGATCTGGAGATCGATTCCCGCCCAGGATCCGAGACTTCCCGGCGTTGGGTAGCCCACGCTGGCTTCGAGGCGGTAGTGGTTGTAAGAGGCCAAGAGCCGCGCCAGGCCCTCGGCGGGCCCATCCCAGTTGACGCTTCGCCTGGGTTGGTGGACGGTGAGGATGAAAACCGGGTGGAATTGCTTGATGATCCCGGCAAGAAAGCGACTTTCGGGTTCGGAGAGGGGCTGTCTCCCCGATTTGGGGTGGGGGCGAAAGTTGGACGCGGGAAAGTTGCGGTTGAGGTCGATTCCGTGGGCGTTTTCCCGCTTCCCCTTGGCGAGCCCGTCGGGATTGGCCGGGTTGACGAAGAGGAGGGTGAGACCCTTGGGCGCGCCCTTCTCGCGAATCCAATCCTCGAGATCCTGGACGAGGTCGACCCCTCCCGGCTCCGAGCCGTGGATCCCACCCAGGATGAGGACGAATTTGGTTCCTTCTCCATAGGGGCGCATGGACAGGGAGCGTCCCTGAACGGTCTGGACAGGGTCGGGGTAGTCGGGGATCGGCTCCCGCCACCACTTGTGGTTTTTTCCCTCCTCCCAGCCGGGGGCGGGTTCGACCTGGTTCAGGGCGCAGCCTCCCCCTAGAAGGATGGCGGGAACCAGGATTCCCCTGAGAAGCTGTAAAGCCTTTGTGGGAAATCGTCGATAGTGTCGATACTTTGAGCGCAGCTCAATTTCCTTCCGTCGAGATGATGGATCAGTATCGGTCGCCTGTATGGAGAATTCCATGAAACCTTCTTCCTTCCCCAGCCCTCTGGCTCTTTTGCTCCTGGTGGTCTCGGGTTTCTTCACGTCCTGTGGCTCCGCACCGCCTTTTGACGCGAAGGCGGTGGTCCGGGAGTGGCGGGCCTTCATGGACCAGGATTACATCCTCCGGGGAGGGGACAAGATCACTGTTTCGATCTTCAACAATGAAGAACTCTCCCAGGAACTGATCGTCGCTCCCAATGGGATGGTCGCACTCAAACGTCTCCCCAACCCGCTTCGGGCCTCCGGAAAGACGATCGGCGCGTTTCGCCGCGAGGTGCAGGCTGCTTATGCCAAATTCCTCAACAATCCCGAAGTCACCGTTTCCCTGTCCGAGGCCGCCCTCCGTTCC
>DROQ01000015.1 GCA_011321845.1 Planctomycetota bacterium
GGATTTTCGGGATCTGCTGGCTTGCGGTCAAAATGCGACTCAGTCCACTTCCCGAAGGGATGTCGATGGCTTCTCTCTATGGGACCTCTGTCCTTTGCGGCATCGGCTTTACTATGAGCTTGTTCATCGGTTCTCTCGCTTTCGAGGACTCGGGAGTGAATCGGCTCTTCGACGAACGGCTCGGGATCCTCCTCGGTTCTCTGGGCGCCGGGGTCCTCGGTTACCTGGTCCTAAGAGCGAGTCTTCCCAAACCTTCGCTCCCGGCTTCCCCCCCGGATCCGATTCCATGAGGAAGCGGGCATGAGGATGCGGGACCTGGGGGGCTGAAGGCTCCGTTTCGGGCCTCTCTGGTCTCTCTCTGGTTCGGGAGAGGGGGAATTCTCCTTTTCCCATCCCGGCGGGGGAGACAGACTAGATCCTTTTGGCGAGTCGAAGGAATCAGCAGGAGTGCAGACGTGGGCGAGTCCAAGGAGATGCCAAGATGCCTGGTGGTCGATAATGACATGGGGGTGGCGCAGCTGGCCCAGGCGTTTTTTCAGCGAAAAGGGATCCAGGTTTCCTTTTGCCGGACGGGGGAGGAGGCTTGGGAGCATCTGGCCTCCGAGGAGGCCTGGGAGGGGGTGGATCTCCTGCTTCTGGATCTGCGGATGCCCGGGATGGGGGGGGTGGGGTTGTTGGAGAAGATGGCGGAGCGTCAGGGGGGGCCGCGGGTGGTGGTCATGTCGGGCTTCGTCTCGGAGGAGGACCAGGCCTTTCTCGCAAGGGAGGAAAGGGTGGTGGCGGTGTTGCAGAAACCCTTCGACCTCCTGGAGTTGTATGAACTGGTGCAGGAGGCTGTGCGGGAAAAGCGGGGGAGGGAAAGCGGGGGCGGGGAGCGATTGGGGCAGCAGGGGCCGACCCTCCCCTTTGGCGAGGGGGAGATTTCGCTCGGGGAGCAAAGCTGAGAGGGATGGGGCTCCAGTTTCAAAGCGCGGGCGAATCGCATGGCAAGGGCTGTCTCGCCTTGCTCCAAGGTCTCCCTCGGGGTTGCCCCTACGACGCGGCCTTCGTTTCCCGCCAGTTGGCCCGGCGGCAAGGTGGCTACGGGCGAGGGGGCCGGCAAAAAATCGAGCGGGACGAGGCGGAGGTGCTCTCGGGTGTCAGGCGCGGCAAGCTCCTCGGCTCCCCCCTGACCCTCTGGATTCCCAACAGGGACTCGCGCCTGGAGGAAGCTCCCGAGCTGGGCCGACCACGGCCGGGTCATGTGGATCTGGCGGGATGTTTGCGCTTTGAGGACCGGGACATCCGGGCCAGCCTGGAACGGGCCTCCGCGCGGGAGACTGCCGCGCGGGTGGCGGCGGGGGCCGTGGCGCAGACCTTTTTGCGGGAGTTGGGGGTCTCGGTGCTCGGCCGAGTGGTGGGGATCGGAGCCTTGGATGTCCAGGGCGAGGGGCCAACCCCACGCGCGACCCGGGACCTGGAGGCCTGGCGGGAACGGGTGGCGGCCTCTCCCCTTGGGCTCGCTCTCCCCGAGCCCGAGCGCAGCGGCCTGGAAGCGGCGCTCAAATCCCACATCGACGAGGCCCGCAAGGCGGGGGACAGTCTGGGAGGGCGAATCGAGGTCCTGGCCGTGGGGGTCCCGGCGGGGATCGGGAGTTTTGCCCAGTGGGACGAGCGTCTGGACGCTAGGTTGGCGGCGGCTCTGATGTCCATCCCGGCGATCAAAGGGGTGGAGGTGGGGCTCGGCTTCGAGGCTTCGAGGCGGCGGGGCAGCGAGGTTCATGACCCCATTTTGCCTGGGAGTCCGGAAAACAAGGCTGTCCCCCTTCGCGGAAGCAACCGGGCCGGCGGCCTGGAGGGAGGGGTGGCCAACGGGGAGCCGATCGTGCTGAGGCTGGCCAAGAAGCCGATTGCCACCCTGAAGCGGGGGCTGCCCTCGGTGGACCTGGAGACGGGGGAGGCGGCGGGATCGGCCTTCGAGCGCTCGGATGTCTGCGCCGTTCCAGCGGCTGCCGTCGTGGCCGAGGCGATGGTGGCCTTGGTCTTGGCCGACGCCTGCCTTACTTTCTTTGGAGGAGCGAGCTTGGATGTGGTCCAGGAGCGGGCCGCCCGGCACCGGGAGCGCCTAGGGAGGCTCTTTGGAGGACCCAGGTCGGAGGCTGAAAGAGACCCGGATTGGGGTGGAGGAAGTCCCCAGGAAAGGCCTTGACCCTGGATGCTGGATGAGTATCCTTCTTCGTCCTTTTGCAAACTCAGGAACCCTGACCCTCACCCTAATGGGGTGTTTGGGGGGCTTGGGGCGAGCAGGTGGCCTGCCAGGCTAGCGTAGCTCAATTGGTAGAGCTCCTGTCTTGTAAACAGGGGGTTATGGGTTCGAGTCCCATCGCTAGCTCCATTTGTAACTCTCTCGTCAGGAAGCGCTTAGGTCCTCACCTCAGGGCTTTTGGGGCGGAGAGTTCAGGAGGAGTGGAGGGGCTTGTCGTAACTTGACTTGGGCTGTTCCGGCTCCGGCCTGGACGGTTGCAGTGATCTTTAGGTAGATGGGTTTATGGGCAGATACCCAAGCGGCCAACGGGGCCAGACTGTAAATCTGGTGGCAAAGCCTTCACTGGTTCGAATCCAGTTCTGCCCACCATACCTTTGTTTGTTCTTTGTTCGTTTGTGCTTCGTTTGTTGTTTCGCTCTTTCTTTTTCATACGGTACGCGGGTGTAGCTCAATGGTAGAGCCCCAGCCTTCCAAGCTGGTTGTGTGGGTTCGATTCCCATCACCCGCTCCAGGAACTGCGGAGTGGGTGGCCAGGTCCGGATCAGCCCGGTCTGATCTTGGGGGCATGAGCCCTCTCGCGTCGCAGGTTTGCTGCTGTAGCTCAGTGGTAGAGCACCTCCTTGGTAAGGAGGAGGTCATGGGTTCAAGTCCCATCAGCAGCTCCAATCTTCAAAACTCAGGGATTCTTCTTCGAGGATTCCTGGGTGTTGGACTATGAAGTTATGCAGGTCATCCGGACTTCGGTTTGAATTGGCCTGATTTTTGTTATTGTGCCGGCAGTGGATTCCGCGAATTCGAATGTTCGTTGGGTTCGCCGTTCGGAGACGTTTTTATTATCCCCCTGGTCCTTGAATTGAAATTCGCCACCTCTGTGGCCGTGGACCGGATTGACCAGGAACCTAGGAGGGTTCAGGAGAACCAAAATGGCCAAGGAAGTATTTGAGAGGACAAAGCCTCACGTAAACATCGGCACTATCGGTCACGTTGCCCACGGAAAGACGACGACAACAGCGGCCATCTCTCGTACGCTGGCTTCGGTTGGTTTGGCGACTGTCAAGGAATACGCAGACATCGCCAAGGGGGGAACCGTTCGTGATGACACCCGTGTTGTCACGATCTCCTCGGCCCACGTGGAGTACGAAACCAAAAATCGTCACTATGCCCACGTGGACTGCCCCGGACACGCGGACTACATCAAGAACATGATTACGGGAGCCGCCCAGATGGACGGCGCCATCCTTGTTGTCGCTGCGGACGACGGGCCGATGCCTCAGACCCGCGAGCACGTTCTGCTCGCCCGTCAGGTCGGCGTCCCCGCGATCGTGGTCTTCTTGAACAAGTGTGACGAGGTCGACGATCCCGAGCTGCTGGATCTGGTGGAGATGGAAGTGCGCGAACTTCTCAGCGCCTACGATTTCCCCGGTGACGACATCCCTGTGGTCCGCGGGTCGGCCTTCAAGGCGCTGCACACTGAGAACCCCGGCGAGGACAACCCTGACAGCAAGTGCATTTTCGAGCTGTTGGATGCGGTGGACAACTACATCCCCGAGCCCGAGCGCGCTGTGGACAAGCCCTTCCTGATGCCCGTCGAGGACGTGTTCTCGATCGAAGGTCGTGGGACGGTCGGAACCGGCAGGATTGAGGCCGGAGTCATTCACACCGGTGACAAGGTGCAGATCGTGGGGATCCGCGAAACCACCGAGACCACCGTCACGGGCGTCGAGATGTTCCAGAAGACCCTCAACGAGGGCCAGGCCGGGGACAACGTGGGTCTCCTCCTGCGTGGTCTCAAGAAGAAGGATCTCGAGCGAGGCCAGGTGATCTGCGCGCCGGGAAGCATTACTCCTCACACCAAGTTCGAGGCTGAGGTCTACGCCTTGACCAAGGAAGAGGGGGGGCGTCACAAGCCCTTCTTCTCGGGATATCGTCCCCAGTTCTACTTCCGGACCACGGACGTGACAGGGACCGCGACGATCAACAACGCCGAAATGTGCATGCCCGGCGACAACGTCAACCTGACGATCGAGCTGATTACCCCCATCGCGATGGCGGAGCACCAGCGCTTCGCGATCCGGGAAGGTGGTCGGACCGTAGGCGCCGGTCGTGTGACCAAGGTGATCGAATAGAGAAATTGGAGGGGGCCCTTTAAAAAGGGCCTTCTCACCAGATCGGCTTCGTGGCTATTCTTGGTTCCCGAAGTCGATTGTGTAGGGCAGTGGCGCAATTGGCAGCGCGGGTGATTCCAAATCACTAGGTTGGGGGTTCAAGTCCTCCCTGCCCTGCCATTTTTCCCTGGGGTTTCCCCTTGGGAAGCATGGTCAGACTCACGCGATTTGTGCGTGGGTGTCTTTTTACCTGAAGTAGGTCTCGAGCTGTGGCATATAAACCAGATCAGGGTCGGTACGCCCGGATGGCGGCCTTCTGGGTCCTCCTCCTCTTTATCATCTATGGCTGTCTCTCTCTGCGATATGCCCTGGATGGGATCGGTTGGCTCCCGGATTCTTTTAAATCCCCCCTCGCGAGCATTCCCGTCGTTGGGGACCTGACGATCAATGTTGTGATCGCCTATTTCTTTGTTCCCATTGGTTCCGCCTTTTTTCTGCATGTCAAGCTGAACCAGCCCAAGTACGCGGACTTCCTCATCGAGACCGAGCAGGAGCTGCGGAAGGTGCATTGGCCTACCTTTGATGAGACCAAGAGTGCTTCTATCGTCGTGATCGTTTGTGTGCTCGTCCTCGCGGGGATCCTTTTCGGGGCTGATTTCCTCTTCGGGAAATTCTTTAGCAGGTTGTTCTAGGGAGGTCCCGTGGCGCTCAAATGGTACATTGTTCGTGTCCAAGTCGGTCGTGAGGATCGCATCCGGCAGCGGCTACTCCTGAGGATCAAGCAGGCAGGCCTCGAGGACAAGGTCCCCGAGGTCCTTCTCCCCGTCGAAACCATCACCGACATCAAGTCGGGGAAAAAGCGGGTCGTAAAACGCAAGTTGTTCCCCGGTTACCTCATGGTCCAGATGGATCTGGACGACGATGTCTGGTTCGTCCTCAAGGAGACCAGTGGCTTTGGCGATTTCGTGGGCGCACGGGGAAAGCCCGTTCCCATGACTGACGAGGAGATCTCCAAGATCCTCGGGACGATGGAAGAGTCCCGTGAAAAGCCCAAGCTTTCGGTCCAATTCGACAAGGGCGACCGGGTCAAGATCAAGCAGGGCCACTTCGAGAATTTCGATGGAGTGGTGGACGAGGTCAACCTCGAGAAGGGCCTGGTCAAGGTGATCGTGACCATCTTTGGGCGGGCGACTCCGGTCGAGTTGGAGTACTGGGAAGTCGAACCGATCTGACCTCCCCAGGCTTCGGGAGGCTCGGGATTCTGGAAAAGAGAAAAGCCCGGGATGTTTCCTGAGGAAAGGTCTTGACCTTGGTGGGGAAGGTCCCCATACTTTTCCGCCCTTTGGCTCCTGGAGTTGGCCTTGTGAGTGGTTTTCCCGGGGAAATCCCGGGAGGAATTCAAGGAGCAAGAGGCATTGTCCCCACGGAGTGGGGGGCCTTTGTTTGTCCCCGCGGTGTCGGGGATGGCTGTTGAACATACGTTCCTGCCGTGGGAGGGCCGAGCCCGTTCGGACCACGAAGGAGAGAGGATGGCGCCAAAAAAAGAGATTATGGCTTTTGTAAAGCTGCAGTGCCCGGCGGGCCAGGCGACGCCTGCGCCCCCTGTCGGCACGGCTTTGGGGCCGCATGGGATCAATATCGGCGAGTTCGTCAAGCAGTTCAATGACGCGACTCGGGACCAGATGGGGATGATCATCCCCGTGGAGATCTCGATCTACAAGGATCGGACCTTCAGTTTCATCATGAAGTCCCCGCCGGCTTCGGTCCTCCTGAAGAAGGCGGCCGGTATCGAGAAGGGCGCTCACAACCCCGGGTCCGAGGTGGTTGCCACGGTGACCCGCGCCCAATGCGAAGAGATCGCCAAGATCAAGATCGCGGACCTGAACGCGGCCAGCGAAGATGCCGCCGTTCGGATGATCGAAGGGACTGCGAGGTCTATGGGAATCAGGGTGGAGGGCTGAAATGGCTGACGAAACGAAAAAAGCGAAGGCCGGCGAGGGTGAGGCTGAAGCCCAGGCCACAGAAGGCGTCAAGAAAAAATGGCGCCGCCCCCACTACAGCAACAGCAAGCGTCTCCGCAAGGCCAAGGAGATGGTGGATCGCATGAAGGCCTACGGTCTGACCGAGGGGCTGGAGCTGCTTTTGAAGCTCCCCGCCGCCAAATTCGACGAGACGGTGGAGCTGGCGGTTCGCCTGGGGATCGATCCCCGGAAGACGGATCAGCTTGTGCGGGGTGCCTTCAGTTTGCCTCACGGGATTGGCAAGGAGATGCGCGTGATTGCCTTTGCCGAGGGTGAAAAGGCCGAGCAGGCCAAAGCCGCCGGCGCCTTCGAGGTTGGCTCCGCGGATCTTGCGAAAAAGATCGAAGGGGGCTGGCTGGATTTCGACGTCGCCATTGCCTCCCCCGACATGATGAAATACGTGGGGCGCCTCGGTCGTGTTCTTGGCCCTCAGGGGAAGATGCCTTCTCCCAAGGCTGGCACCGTGACCCCGGACGTCGCCAAGGCGGTCTCGGAATTCAAGGCCGGTAAGGTGGAGTTCCGGACGGACTCGGGCGCGAATGTTCATATCCCCATCGGGAAGCGAAGCTTCTCCGTGGAGAAGTTGGCGGATAACGCCAAGGCCTTTGTGGGGCACTTGAGATCTCTCAAGCCTGCCCAAGCCAAGGGTCAGTTTGTCGTCAAAGCGGCGATCTCCACGACCATGAGTCCTGGGATCCGAATCGCTGTCTCGGAGGGAGTGTGAGTCATGCCTAATATTTTCAACCGGTTGGCATACAAGGAGTTTGAACGTGAGGTGGAGGAGATGGGCTCCTGCATCTTCGTGCGCTTCGACAAGCTCAAGATCAGCCAGGACTTTGAGCTGCGTAACCAGCTCCGTGAAAAAGGTTTGCGCTTCCAGGTGATCCGCAACCGCCTCATGTCCCTGGCCATGAAGGATGAGGGCTATGACAGCTTCCCAAAGCTGACCGGCAAGATCGGAGTCGTCTTTGCCAAGGACGAGGGCGCGATCACCGCCGCCAAGGTGATCCGGGACTTTGCCAAGGCAAACAAGGGTTGCACGCTCGAGTTCGTTGCCGGGATCCTCGAGGGCGAGGTCCTCGAAGGAGAGGCGGCCAAATCCTTTGCCGACCTCCCCGACAAGGACACTTTAAGGTCCATGCTGTTGTCGGTGATCCAGGGTCCTGGCCGTGGGTTGGCGGCTGCCCTTCAGGGGCTGCCTGCTGGGCTCGCTCGTTGCATCCAGGAGAAGTTCTCCGCCGAGGAAAGCGCCTCTTAGGGGTTTGGGTTTACCGGGGTCCCCTTGGGAAGATGTTTGTCTTCCTCCGAGGGGTGCGTGGGTGGGAGCCCTCCCCGATTCGATTGAAAAGAAAAGAGTTTTTATTTCACCGGAGGTTTGAAGATGTCTGAAGAAACGAAGGAAGCCCCCGTCGAGCTCGATGCCGAACTCGAGGAAATCTTCCAAAAGCTGGATGCCCTGACCCTTGGAAACGCTGCCAAGCTCGTCAAGGCTCTCGAGGATCGTTGGGGTGTCTCTGCTGCCGCTCCTGCGGCCGTGGTGGCTGCTCCCGCTGGTGGTGGCGCTGGTGCGGAAGAGGAAGAGAAGACTTCCTTTGACGTCATTCTCAAGGGTGGAGGTAACGAGCGGATCAAGGTGATCAAGGCCGTCCGTGAGATTACTTCTCTTGGGTTGAAAGAGGCGAAGGCTCTTGTCGATAGCGCTCCCCAGCCCATCAAGGAAGGCGTGAGCAAGGACGAAGCCGAAGAGCTGAAGGCCAAGCTGGAAGCTGTCGGAGCCGAAATCGAGCTGAAGTAAGGTCTTTTTCCCGCAGCCTCCTGGAGAGGAGGCCCGCCTCCTCTCCAGGAGGCTGCGGGAAAAGAGCTTGGGTTCGCAGAGGGTTGCGAGGGAAAAAAACCGGGTCGTTTTCTTATTTCCCGGTTTTGTTTGGTTTCCTTTTTGCGTAACCTCTTCTCTGGGTTGTGCCCTCTGGACTGGAGGGTGAGCTTAGAGCGGGCAAGACAGAAGAAGGCCTAGGTCTGGCTTGGATTCCAATTCTTGGATCAACGGATTCATTTCATCGCAAAGCCGAGATTCTTTTTTGCTTCCACCTCGGGGAGTTTCCCAGTTTTTTCTCCTGGGAATCCCTCAGCGAGGGGGCATGGGGAGGGATCTCGGTTCGGGATATGTACAGCGAGGGGCTTCTGGCATGGCCGGCCGCGGGGGTTCTAGCGTAGGGTTCCTCCTTGGCAGTTGGGGAAGAGGTTGTGACTCCATGCGAATGAAGGCGGATCGCGGGAATTCTCGGGAGGCTCGAGAAGTCCAAGAGCCTCGAGAAGTTCGAGAGGCTCAAGAGGTTCGAGAGGTTCAAGAAGCTCGAGAAGGTTGCTGTCAACAAGGAAAAAGGTTCCTCGGGTGCTTGGAGAAGAGGTCTACCTCCGGAGAACCATTTGTGGGTTGGACAAGGTTTTTTTCAGGATGAGGAGCAAGAAGGGCGGGAAGCGATTTTGAGGAACAAAGCCCTCGGGTCGCGCCACTTGGACGCTTTGAGTCGCCGTATTGGATAGGTGAACATGGAAACGATTCGCTATGGCCGTTATCGGTTCTCGGTTGAGATTCCGGATCTCGTTCGGCTCCAAACCGAGTCCTATGGAGAGTTCCTCCAGATGGATGTCCCTCCCAAGCAAAGGAAGGACGTTGGGCTTCACGCTCAGCTCAAGGAGACCTTTCCGATTGAGTCCTACGATGGCGCACTCCGGCTCGAGTACCTCGACTACGAGTTGTCCCAGCCTCGTTACACCGAGGATGAGTGTCGGAAGCTCCGTCTGACCTATGGCTATCCCTTCAAAATCCGCCTCCGATTGATCGGGGGGGGGCAGGCCGTCGAGGAGGAGGTGTACCTGGGCGATATCCCTGTCATGATCGGAGGAGGGGAATTCATCATCAATGGCTCCGAAAGGGTCATCGTGAGCCAACTCCACCGTTCTCCCGGGGTGGATTTCTCCGTGGAGACGATCATGGGGGACCGCAAGCTCCACTCCTGCTGGATCATTCCCGAGAGGGGGAGTTGGATCGAGATCAGTGTGAGCAAGAAGGACTCTGTCCAGGTACGAATCGACCAGTCCGGCAAATTTTCGGCCTTGACCCTTCTCCGGGCGATGGATCCCAAGTATTCCACCGACCAGGACATCCTTCGGGAGTTCTATCCGAACAACATCGAGGTCATCAAGCGTAAGAAATCCGAGCCTGCGCAGAAGTTTGCCGATCGCCTGGCCAACACCTGGGCTGTGGGTGACATCGTCGAACTGCAAACAGGCGAAGTGATCGTCCCCTCCGGAGATCTGATCAGCGAGGACGTGGCGATGAAGGTCGCTGAGGAGGAGATTACCCAGGTCGAGGTGGTCCGGGATCCCGAGGATCCGATCATCCTCCACTCCCTCAAGGAGGATATGACGGGTTCCCACGAGGACGCTCTCCTCAAGCTCTATCAGAGGCTTCGTCCCGGAAATCCCCCGAACCTGGAAAAGGCGCGGGACCTTTTCAACGAGAAATTTTTCGATGTCAGCAGGTACCGCCTCGGGCATGTGGGGCGTTTCCGCCTGAACCGCAAGTTCGGGCAGCACATCGACGAGTCGATGATGACCCTGCAGCCGGCGGATTTTGTCAATGCCGTCCATTATCTCCTCGGGCTCCGGGCCGGCGAGGGTGAGGTGGACGACATCGACCATCTCGGGAACCGGCGCGTGCGGACCATCATGGAGCTTGCCGGCGAAGAATTCCGGAAGGGGCTCCTCAAGCTGCGGCGGACCGCCCAGGAGCGGATGTCCATGGAGAGCGGGAACGCGGCCGAGACCACCGTGACTCCCCGCAATGTCATCAACTCCAAGACCTTCTCTTCTGCCATCGATTATTTCTTTGCTCGTGGGGAGTTGTCCCAGGTGGTGGATCAGACCAACCCCCTGTCGCAGCTCGCGCACGAACGGAGGCTTTCCGCCCTCGGACCTGGCGGTTTGAACCGGAAGCGCGCAGGCTTCGATGTTCGCGATGTTCACACTTCCCACTATGGAAGGCTCTGCCCTATCGAGACCCCGGAAGGGACCAACATCGGCCTGATCTCCAGTCTGGCGATTTTTGCACGGGTGGATCATTATGGATTCCTTGTCACCCCGTACCGGGTCATCAAGAAAGGCAAGGTGACCGACGAGATCGTCTGGCTGCGGGCCGACCAGGAAAGAGACGCCATCCTGGCTCCTGCGGATATTCCAGTGGATGAGAACCTGCGCTTCACGGAGGAGATCGTCCTTGGGCGAAAAGACGGAGAGCCCATCGAGGTTCACAGGGACGAAGTCGCCTATATGGATGTCTCTCCCATGCAGATTGTGGGAGTCTCCGCCAGTCTGATCCCCTTCCTTGAGCACGATGACGCCAACCGTGCTTTGATGGGATCCAACATGATGCGCCAGGCCGTTCCCCTCCTCGCCACCGAACTCCCCCTCGTTGGGACGGGCATGGAGGAGAACGTCGCCCGGAACTCGGGGATGGTGGTGAGGGCTCGCCGTCCCGGGGTCGTTCGTTTTGCGGACGCCAATCGGATCGTGGTAGGGGACGAGTCCTACCCCCTCAAGAAGTTCCGAAAACTCAATGAGAAAACCTGTCTGAACCAGCGCCCCATTGTGAAGGAGGGCGACAAGGTGAAGGCGGGAGATCTCCTCGCGGATGGACCGGCCATGGAGGACGGAGTCCTCGCCCTCGGCAAGAACCTTCTCGTGGCCTTCATGCCTTGGGATGGGTACAACTTCGAGGATGCGATTCTCCTGAACGAGCGCCTGGTCAAGGATGACGTCTTCACGTCGATTCACATTGACGAATTCGAGATCGAGATCCGTGAAACCAAACTAGGGCGCGAAGAATTCACCCGGGACATCCCCAACGTGTCCGAGAAGGCTCTCTCCCATTTGGATGAGAATGGGATCGTCCGGGTCGGCACGAGGGTGCGTCCAGGGGACCTTCTGGTCGGTAAGGTCGCTCCCAAATCCAAGAGCGAGCTGACGCCCGAAGAGAAACTGCTGCACGCCATCTTCGGTCGCGCCGGCGAGGACGTGAAGAACGCCTCCCTCGAGGTCCAGACCGGGGTCAACGGGATTGTCATCGACGCCCAAAAGTTCTCCCGCAAAGTCAATCTGACGGAGGCGGAACGGGAGGCGAACCTGCAGGAGATCAAGCAGGCCGAGTTCGATTTCCTGGAGCAGTTCCGGGAATCGACCCGCTATATGCTCGAGGAGGCCAAGGAGATTCTGGGTGGGGATGTCGTCGACCCCGGAACCGGCAAGCCCGTCGAACTCCCCGAGAACGTGATGTACTCCGACCTCAAGAGGATCAGGGACTTCATTCGCGCTGGAGCCGAGGCAACAGGCAAGAGGTCGATCACCAAAAAGATCGAGGAATTGATCAAGGACTATTCGGACAGGATCAAGGCCAGGGAGGCGGAGAGAAATAAGCGAGTCAACCGTCTCTCTCGAGGTGATGAGCTTCCTCCGGGGGTTCTGGAAATGGTCAAGGTCTATGTCGCCACCAAGAGAAAAATCTCGGTCGGCGATAAGATGGCCGGTCGACACGGAAACAAGGGTGTGATCTCCCGGATTCTTCCCCAGGAAGATATGCCTTTCCTGGAGGACGGGACCCCCGTGGACATTGTCTTGAACCCTCTGGGGGTTCCTTCGCGAATGAACGTGGGGCAGATTCTCGAGACCCATTTGGGCTTTGCCGCCAAGAAACTGGGTTTCCGTGCGATCACCCCGATCTTCGATGGGGCCCAAGAGGCGGAGATCGAGGATGCGCTCGCCCGGGCCGGCCTCCCTGAAGAGGGCAAAATGGTCGTTTTCGACGGTCGGACAGGCGAACCTTTCGAGCAAAAGGTCACAGTGGGCTACATCTACATGCTCAAGCTCCACCACCTGGTGGATGACAAGGTGCATGCGAGAGCTACTGGTCCCTACTCTTTGATTACGCAGCAGCCCTTGGGAGGAAAAGCCCGCTTCGGCGGACAACGCTTTGGAGAGATGGAAGTCTGGGCGTTGGAAGCCTATGGCGCGGCCTCCATCCTTCAGGAGCTGCTCACCGTCAAGTCGGATGATGTCGACGGTCGGACCAAGATCTACGAAGGAATGGTCAAGGGTGAAAACATCCTCGAGCCAGGGACTCCCGTGTCCTTCGGTGTCCTCTGTCATGAGCTGAGAGGTCTCGGCCTTGATATCGAACTCCATCGGAAGGGGACTCCCGAGGAACTCTTTGCTTCCTAAGGAGAACAAGCGGAGGCGTGGGATGCATCCCGCGCCTCTGCGCAGGGAATCGCGCAGTAACGTGTTCAAGCAGTAACGTGTTCCATTTTGAATTTGACCAGGATTTTTCTTCACCGGTTTGCTCGCCCTCCCCGAGGGACTGCTCCGGAGAGGAAGGAACTCTGATCATCCACTTTGGTGGATAGGGAAGGGAACGATGGCAGAGACCATCTATGAAAAGATCAATGACTTCGCCGCGGTTTCGATCAAGCTCGCGTCCCCCGACGTGATCCGATCGAAGTGGTCCTATGGCGAAGTGAAGAAACCCGAAACCATCAATTACCGCACCTATCGTTCGGAAAAGGATGGGCTCTTCTGCGAGCGCATTTTCGGCCCTGAAAAGGACTGGGAGTGCTCCTGCGGAAAGTACAAGGGGATCAAGCACAAGGGCATCATCTGCGACAAGTGCGGTGTCATGATCACCCACAGCAGGGTCCGTCGGGAGCGCATGGGGCATATCAACCTCGCCGCGTCTGTCGCTCACATCTGGTTTTTCAAATCCATGCCTTCCCGGATTGGAAACCTGCTGGGAATGAAGACCTCCTCCCTGGAGAAGGTCATCTATTTCCAGGATTATGTTGTCATCGATCCGGGGGACACCCCGCTCAAGGAGTGCCAACTCCTCACCGAGGAGGAATATCGGGAGGAGCGGGAAAAGCATGGGGCTTCCTTCACGGCAGGGATGGGTGCTGAGGCTATCCGGGAGATCCTGAAGCGTCAGGACCTGGACAAGGTGAGCCTGGACCTCCGCGAAGAACTCAAAAACACACGCTCGAACCAGAAGATCAAGGACCTGATCAAGCGTCTCAAGACCGTGGAGATGCTGAGGGATTCTCCCAACCAGCCGGAGTGGATGATTCTCGATGTCATTCCTGTGATCCCGCCGGACCTCCGCCCCCTCGTTCTTTTGGACTCGGGGAATTTCGCGACCTCGGATCTGAATGACCTCTACAGGCGTTTGATCAACCGGAACAACCGACTCAAAAAGCTCCTCGACCTCAATGCGCCCGATGTCATCATCCGCAACGAAAAACGGATGTTGCAGCAATCGGTGGACGCCCTCTTTGATAACGGTCGCTGTCGCCGGCCTGTCCTGGGATCCAGCAACCGGCCTCTCAAATCCTTGACCGACATGATCAAGGGTAAGCAGGGACGCTTCCGTGAGAATCTCCTTGGAAAGCGTGTCGACTACTCGGCTCGTTCGGTGATTGTGGTCGGCCCCGACCTCTTGTTGAACCAGTGCGGACTTCCCAAGGTGATCGCCCTCGAGCTCTACCAGCCTTTCATTATCCGCAAGCTCAAGGAGAAGGGGCTTGCCGATACGATCAAATCCGCCAAGAAGATGATTGAGCGGAAAGAGGAGGAGGTTTGGAACATCCTCGAAGGGGTGATCAAGGGACATCCTGTCCTGCTGAACCGCGCACCCACTCTTCACCGCATGGGGATCCAGGCTTTTGAGCCGGTCCTGGTCGAGGGCAACGCCATCCGTGTTCACCCCCTGGTCTGCGAAGGTTACAACGCGGACTTCGATGGTGACCAGATGGCGGTGCATCTGCCGCTCTCCTACGAGGCGCAGATCGAGGCATCGACCCTTGTGCTGTCCACGAACAACATCTTTTCGCCCGCTCATGGTGGGCCGATCATCGCGCCCAGCCAGGACATTGTGCTCGGCTGTTTCTACCTGACCTTCCGCTTCCCCGAGGACAAGGTGGAGGATGCGACCAAGCGTCTGATGCCCTCCGAGGCCTGGGTGGCCTACGCCCTCGGCAAGCTCCGCACCCACGAACCGGTCCTGATTCAATTCGAAGAGGGTCGTGAGATCCGGGACGAGGACGGCAACAGCTTTGTCTCCGATGGGACACAGCTCGTTGAGACGACTGTGGGGCGCCTGATCTTCAACGACATTCTTATGGAGGGGATGCCCTTCTACAACTTCAGTTTGCACAAGCGGGCTTTGTCTCGGATCATCGCCGATTGCCACATGATTCTGGGGCGGACTGCGACTCTTGAGCTGTTGGACCGGATCAAGGCCCTCGGCTTCAAGGCCAGCACCCGCGCCGGCATTTCCTTCGGCAAGAGCGACCTGACGGTTCCCCCTTCTCGTGAGTTGATCATGAAGAAAACGGAGAAGGAGGTGCAGGAGATCTGGGAAACCTATCGCCGTGGCGAGATCACCGACGGCGAACGTTATTCCAAGGTGATCGATGCCTGGACCCGGGCTCGGGACGAGGTCGCCAATGAATTGATGGGGACCCTGGAGCAAGACTGCGGCAAGAACCCCCATGGCAAGACCGGCGCCCTGAATGGGCGGGAACCCCTCTACCTGAACCCGATCTATTGCATGGTGGCCAGCAAGGCCCGTGGGTCGGTCGAGCAGGTTCGCCAGCTTGCCGGTATGCGTGGGTTGATGGCGAGGCCTTCGGGCAAGATCATCGAGACTCCCATCCGTGCGAACTTCCGCGAAGGCCTCAAGGTCCTGGAATACTTCTCCTCGACCCACGGAGCTCGTAAGGGGTTGGCCGATACTGCGCTCAAGACAGCGGACTCGGGTTACCTCACGCGGAAGCTCGCCGATGTCGCCCAGAACGTGATCATTCGGGTTCACGATTGCAAGACCCCCGCCGGGGTTATGCGAGGGGTCGAATACCACGGGGACAAGGTGGCGTTGAACTTTGTGGACGCGGTCCGGGGGCGGGTGAGCCTCACCACGATCGAAGACCCCATGACGGGGGACATCATCGTGAAGCAGGGCGAACTCGTCACTCATGAGAAGGCCAAGCAAATCCACGAGTCCTGCCACTTCGACGAACTCCTCGTCCGCAGCCCGCTGACATGCGAAGCGGATATGGGGGTCTGCGCCAAGTGTTATGGAATGGATCTGAGTCGGGGCCGCCTGGTCGAGGTGGGGCAGGCGGTGGGGATCGTTGCCGCCCAATCCATCGGGGAGCCGGGGACGCAGCTCACGATGCGGACCTTCCACATCGGGGGAACGGCCTCCAAAACCCTCGAGGAGAGCGAAGTCCACGCCCGCAGGCCCGGGACGGTCGCCTTCACCAGTATGAGGGCGGTCAAAAACCCCTCGGGGCAAGTGATCTCCTTGGACCGTAAGGGGGAGATCCTCATCATGGACGACAAGGGACGGGAGCTGGAACGCTACCTCATTCCGATCGGTTCCGTCCTCCTTGTCAAGGAAGGCCAAAAGGTCAAAGAGGGGCAATCCCTCTGCAGCTGGGATCCGCACTTTGTTCCGATCCTCGCCGAAGTCTCGGGAACGGTGAACTTTGAGGACATCGTCGAAGGCAGGACCCTCAAGGTCGAGAAGGACCCGGGCTCCAAGGTGCTCCGCAAGCAGATCATGGAGCACAAGGGGGAAATGCATCCCCAGATCCTGATCACCGACAAGGAAGGGGAGGTCCTGGAGATCCATCCACTCCCCGAGCGAGCCTACATCGAAGTCAAGGACGGCCAAAAGGTGCACGCGGGTGAACTGCTTGCCAAGACCTCGCGTGTTTTCGGCGGCGTCCAGGACATCACAGGGGGACTCCCTCGAATCGCCGAGCTGTTCGAAGCCCGCAGACCCAAGGAAGCCGCGATCCTCGCAGAGATCGACGGTGTGGTGGAGTTCGGAGAGAGAAAGCGCTCGAAGCGAACTGTCATCATCAAAGGCGAGGGTGGGATCGAGCACGAACACCTCGTTCCCCACGGTGCGCATCTTCGGGTTCGCAAGGGTGATTCTGTCGAGGCGGGCGAGCCCCTGACCGAGGGTGCCCTGGTCCCGCAAGAGATCCTCAGGATCAGTGGTGAGCAGGCGGTCCAGGACTACCTTCTCCATGAGATCCAGGCGGTCTATCGGGCCCAGGGAGTGCCGATCGACAACAAGCACATCGAGGTGATCCTGGCGCAGATGATGCGAAAGGTTCAGGTCGAGGAGCCCGGCGACAGCGACCTTCTCCCCGGGGCGGTGATCGACAAGTTCCGGTTCCGCAAGGAGAACCAGGCTCTGATCGCTCAAAAGAAGCGTCCGGCTTCGGCCGCACCTCTTCTCTTGGGTGTCACCAAGGCGAGTCTGCAGTCCGAGTCCTTTATCTCCGCCGCTTCCTTCCAGGAGACCACCAAGGTGTTGACCGAGGCTGCCCTGGGTGGCCGAAGGGACAATCTGGTGGGCCTCAAGGAGAACGTCATCCTTGGGCATCTTGTCCCGACAGGAACGGGCTTCCCCCAATATCAACATCGTCCCGTCCGCAAGACCATCGACCTCCAGGCCGCTGCGGCCGAGCTGCTCGCGCATAAGCCGAGCGTCGAGGCGGGTGGACCGGCGATTGAGCTGGAGGGCTAGCCCCCCATGATGCCTGCCCCGGAAACTTGGGGGGCAGGCATCATGGAGCAGGTCATGAGGTTTCCGCCTTGATTTTCAATGCGGGGTTTTTATACTTTCCACCCCCAATTCTCGAGATTGGGCCCTTTGAGTCGTTTTTCTCAGAATCGTTTTTTCCCAGAAGTTCACGGGATGACGCCATCCCGAGTGTTTCGGAGTGATTTATGCCTACCATCAATCAGCTCGTTCGGAAGGGCCGTAAAAAGGTCATCAAGAAGAGCAAGTCACCTGTCCTGGATCGTTGCCCCCAAAAACAGGGGGTTTGCCTCCAGGTAAAGACGATGACGCCCAAGAAGCCGAACTCCGCCCTCCGCAGGGTCGCCCGTGTTCGGCTTTCCAACGGAAAAGAAGTCACCGTCTATATCCCAGGTGAAGGGCACAACCTCCAGGAGCACTCCATTGTGCTGATTCGGGGAGGCCGGGTCCGGGATCTTCCGGGGGTTCGCTACCACGTGATCCGGGGCACTCTGGATACCTCGGGGGTGGACGATCGGAAGCGTTCGCGAAGCAAGTATGGGACGAAACGACCCAAGTAGGGGGCCGGGCTCTTTCAGGCCTCTTCCCGCTGTGTGATCAGGTGTGTGATCCAGGCGTGGTAGGGCTTGGATGACCAGGGAAGACCCCGAAGACGAACTCAAAGATGTGCGCGTTTGAATCCGACGAAATCCAACTGACGAAATTCATCTAAAAGTGATCAGGGAATAGTATGCCGAGGAATTACAAGTCGACTGAACAATATCTGAAGCCGGATCCCCGCTTCAATATGATGCTTGCCACCAAAATCATCAACAAGATCATGTGGAAGGGCAAAAAGGCCACGGCTCAAAAGATCTTCTATGATGCGGTGGACATCGTTGCCAAAAAAGTAGGGGCGGAACCGGAAGAGGTGATCAC
>DROQ01000016.1 GCA_011321845.1 Planctomycetota bacterium
ATTGTGCGTAGTCGCGAATGCTGCTGCTTCCACCAAAACAAAGAAATCCCCCGACTGAAAGGTCGATGGCACTCTGCTTTTCAGAATTATCCAGAACTTTGCTGGTGGTGGCGAAGTAACGCATTCCCGTGAACGAGCGCTTCGCCTTCGTGTCTATTCCCTTTAAAACCAGGTATTTTGCGGGTACATATTTTGCGCTTGGGCCGGTGAGTACGGCACCGATGCTCACGCGGCCAACAAAACCTGCGTTCGATCGGAGGACGATGGGTTTCTGCGTTCTTCCATTGGAAAGGGGTAATACGAAGGCAAACGTCGTGAAAGCGAGGAAGGTGGGTTTGTACATTTTCAAGTCTCCGGGCACTTAAAACAGCTCTCAGTGAGCTTCAAAAAACAACCACTAAGCATTCTCAAATAGATACTATTGTTTTATGTCTTCATTTGATACAATTAATTTTGGTTTTCCGAAAAACTCAGCCCCTCAAGCCGGCAGGTTTTCCCTGTTTAATTCCAAGGCTCCTTTTCAACGATCCAAAATTGGATTCCGAATTCCATCTTCGGGGCCTCCCATGCTTGCCTTAGTGAAAGCATTTTCATTCTGCCTTGGAAAGGAGAGGATCGTGTCTTGACCGGGGTGGGTGTTGGCGTCCATGAAGCAGGCACCAAGATCACGAGAAGGTCCTGAGGAGGGGTTGCATTTGTTTGGAATTTGCTTCCACGAAGGTGGTCAGGGAGAAAGAAAGGGTTTGGGGTACGGACAACCCAAGAAAAGTTTGGGCTGACCTCGGGATCCACCAAGGCCTTTGGCCGACTTCGCCGAAGGCGCCTGAGGCCAAAGGCCTTGGTGGATCCCGAGCCGAGGGGAGAAAGGGGGAACCCCAGCGGGAGTGAGCGGTCCAGGTCGGGTGACAAAGTCCTACAGACCGTTAGCCCAAAAGAACAGGCCGTTAGCAAAAAAGGATTGAGACCAGGAAACGCCTGGCTCATGCGCTGGGGCTGAGCCCGAAGATTCGTTCGGCGTTCGCCGCGCAGAGCTGGGCGCAGGCTTCGAAGCTGGTTCCGCGAAGCTCCGCCATGCGGGCAATGGTGAGAGGGAGGAAGGAGGGCTCGTTTCGTCGTCCCCGTTTGCCCTGGGGGGGGAGGAAGGGGGCGTCCGTTTCCGTGAGCAGGCGGGCGTCTGGGACCATGGCGGCGGCCTCCCGAAGGGCCTGGTTTTTCTTGTAGGTGAGAGGGCCCGCGAAGGAGACGTAGAGGCCGAGGTCCAGGCAGGGAGCTACTTCTTGGGGGCCGGCAGTGAAGCAGTGGAGGATGCCGTGGACGGGAGCCCAGGAGGCCAGCACATCCAGCAAGCGGGAAAAGGCGTCCCGGCAGTGGAGGATGACTGGTTTCCCCGTTCGTTTCCCCAGGTCCAGGTGGGCTTCGAGGGATCGGATCTGCTGCTGCTCGGGGACCTCGTCCCAGTAGAAGTCCAGGCCCGTTTCCCCAATGGCCACCACATCCTCGCTCTGGCCCAGGGCCTCGAGTTCGGGCCATTCCTCGTCGAAGACCGAGCAGTCGTTGGGATGGAGTCCCGCGCTGGCGAACAAACCCTCGTGGGTCCTGGCCCGCTCTCTCGCCGCCCGGCTCGAGGCAAGGTCGATGCCGACGTCCAGGATGCGCCCTACCCCATACTCCGCCGCTCGCTGGATGAGCTGCTCCTGTTTTTGGGGATCCTTCTCCCAGCCGATATGGGCGTGGCTGTCGAAGATGCGAACCCCAGGCCCCGGCTTGGGGACTTCTCTTTCCTTGCTCATCGGCTGCAGTATCGGGTGTAAAGCTGCTTCAGGCGATTCAAAACCATCTGGTCCCCCTCGAAGCGGATATGTTCCTGGAGCCACTTGCAGCTCTGTTTCTTGCCGATCCGCGCCACGGCCCTGGCGATGTTCATCCGGAGCAGGGGGTTGCGGGCGCTTCCGGCGGCATCGTAAAGCTTCTTGAGCGCGGGGAGCGCTTCCCTGTAACCCAGGCTCTCCAGGGCCTTGACGCATTGGTTCATCGTGGGCACGTCCTTGTGGGACTGGGCGAGGACCCGGAGCAGGACCTCCCCTTTTTGGGGGTAGGGAGTCTGCTGGAAGATCGGAATCAGGTCGAAATACCCCGGAAATTTTCGGCTCTCGTCCGGCACTTCTTTGCCGGGGAGGGGATGTCTGGGGCCCCCCAGGCTTTCGCTGAGGAGGACCTGGGCCAGGGTTTGCCCCGCCAATTCCGCGTTGTGCCGCTTCAGGATCCCTGCGGAGAGAACCCGGAGGAGGGAGGGGGTGCCCGGGGTTTCGAGGGTCTTCCGGCTGAGGTCGACGACTTCTTTTGGGGCGATCTTGTCCAGGGCGAGCAGGAGACTGCGGCGAAATTCCGTCTTGCTCCCGTTCCGGGGATCCCAAAAGGCGCGGATGGCCGCTTGAATCCCTCTTTTTCCGAGGCCCCTCAAGGCGGCAGTCGCGTGGTCGAGGTATTCCTGGACCAGCTCCCTCTCGATCATGCTGGCGCCTCTCTGTTGGAGGCGATGGGACCAATATTCGATCCCCTGGATGACTTCTTCCTCCGGTTTTCCCTCGGGATTTCCCGAATAACGTTGAAGGGCGACCCAGGACTCGATGCGTTCGCAGCGCCGGTTCAGCTCTCTCAGAAGCTCTGCATTTTCTTTCATTTTGGGGATCAGACTCTTTTGGAGCCAAAACCCCATCCCCAGGACCAAAGCGATGACAAGGCCAAAGCTCAGGAGGAGATTTCCGTTCGCCGTGGACCGTGATTTGATTGGTGTTTCTTGCATTCTTCCTTCTTATCCGCTGGCACCGTTGCTTCGTGGGGAAAGGGGGGCTCGCTGCACCCACCCAAAAGGTGGGCGGAGGCGGGCAGATCTTGTGCGAACTCGCACTTTCAGGGGGGGCCCGACTTGGATCCCACTCTTTGAGTTACCTTCTTCTCTGCCCCTTCTCATCCTTCTTGTTCCGTTATTTAGGGATGTTTTCGCCCCTTGTGAACCCTTGCGCTATACTTTTCCGATGCCAACTCTTGGGCCAAGGCCCCACAAGGCACGAGAATTGGACCGAAACAACAGTTCTTTGGGGGGAATGGAGGATCCCAGGGCCTCGAACTCCGATGTCTCAGGTATCCGTCCCCCTGTCCCCAGGGCACCGTCTTTCGGTTCCCGTTTTTTGGTTTCCACTGTGAATGTGAGGACTGCATGAAGGCCCTCTGGACCGCGATTCGAACCCTTTCTTTGATCAGCCTTGGCCTCATCAGCGCCTGTGGGGGAGGAGGCTCTCCCGCCAAGACCGCAGCCGCTGGGTGCGCGAACGGGGCAGGCCTTTGCATTACCCAATGCAACCTGGGCTGTGGACCAACGGGCTGTGGGTTGACGGATATTGCTGTCAACCAACCCCTGATCTTCACCTTCAACCAGGCCATCGACAAAACCACCCTGAACTCCGACACCTTCCAGCTGCAGACTGCCAACGGTCTCAAGCCTGTGGGGTCCTACTTCGTCCAGGGCAATGTCGTGATGTTCATCCCCGAGGTGCGCAGCTCCGGCGGTAAGTCCCAGATCGGCTTCAAAGCCCAGGAGACCTACATCTTGAACATTCCGGGAAGGGGCAAGGGTTTGCAGACTCTCGAGTCCATGTCGGGGGATCCCCTCGAGCAGACCTTCACCTGTGAGCTGAATGTCACCAAGGGGGTGGTGGACTTCGACAACCGCGCGCCGACCGCCCGGCTGCTCACACCGACCCAGCTGACGGACGTTCCGGTGGACTCGATCATTGTGGTGGAATTCTCGGAAATCGTGGACACTTCCAACCTCCTGCTCTCCCCCGAGAACAACGCGGTCAAGTTCAAGATCGCCAAGAAGGCCCCCAACGGGAACTGCTCCAACAAGGACCTCCCCCTTCCCGGGACGGTGCAGGTGGCCGTGGACCAGGTCTCCCAGAGGACCCGGCTTGTCTTCCGTCCCCTCGCCAACATGCCGGGGGGATTCTGCGTGCGGGTCTTCGTCACCAACGAGGTGCGTGACCTCTCGGGCAAACGGGCGAGCCCGGTGGTCTTCGAGTTCACGACCAAGGCTGGGAAGCTGGCGGAGGGCTCCATTGTGGAAGAGTTCGACAAGCCTCAGGACAACCGGGACGATCTCCGGGATGGAGCGATCTGGAAGGGCGGCAAGGTCGTTCCCGGCAAGGTCGGCAGCTCGGGGATCCTGGGTGACTTCGACATCCTGGCCGGGGGCAAGGTTTTCGATCCCCGGGGGACTTATGGTAAGACGATCGTCATCTGGGATACCGACGCGACCAAGATCCCCGGCACGCACACGCTGACGGGCAAGGACATCGTCGTCAACGACGGGGTTTACGAGTTCTCCTCCTTCGTGCTGGACAAGAAATACCATCTCCGCTTCAAGGGGAGCCATCCCCCGGTGATCAAGGTCTCGGGCAAGATCGAGATCAAGGGGACCATCGACGTCTCCGCGCCGGACGGGACCTTCTATGAGCTGGACCCCAAGAAACGCCAGGTCGTCGGCCAGGCGGGGAGCCCGGGGGGCCCCGGTGGGGCCAAGGGGGGCAAGGGGGCCCAGGTTCCCTTCCTCGCCGATCCCAAGAGCAAGGTTTTGGGGGATATCGACGGCCTCCCCGGAGAGTCTGTCAAACTGCCCGCGGGGCATCCTCTGAGTGGCCTTGTCGGGAACACCGGAGGCCGGGGTTCCAAGGGCTGGCCTCAGCCCAAGTCTCCGGCCAATGACTTGACGAGTGTCACGAGCCAGGTGACCTTTACTGCCTATTCGGGGTTCATTTCCCAGCAGTTCGGAGCAGGTGGTGGGGGTGGTGGCTACGCCACCGACGGCGGGGGTGGTAAGCCCGTCAAAAATTCCAGCTCCGCCGCCCCCAAAGCCGCGGACTTCGGCCCTCCCTCCAAGGGAGGGACCAAGCTGAACATGGCGCCCCTCTTCTCCTCGCCCCTTCCGAGCCGACGTCTTTTCCAAATCGGTGGTTCGGGTGGCGGTGGCGGTGGATACAACGTCTCCGGGACGGTCAAGGCTACGAAACCTGTCTTTAACTGGAATCCCGGCCATGGCGGCGCTGGAGGAGGTGGGGTTGTGACCCTGATTTCCGGTGGCCCCCTCGTGATCCAGTCGACGGGTCTGATCCTCGCGGAGGGCGGCGGGTCCCAAGGGGCCATCGTCTGGGAGAACCAGGCCAAGGAGATTCCCAAGATCGATCCAGTGACAGGCAAGATCGTCCGGATCAACCCCAGTTACGACTCTTCCGGGTTCTGGAATCCCCTCCTCGGTGGAGCGGGATCGGGGGGATCCATTCTGCTTCAATCCGGAGGCTTCTTGGACCTGAGAGGTCGTGTTTCGGTGAAGGGAGGGGTTTCCCGTAAGCTGGCGGGGGAATACATCGGTCTCGACTCCGAGAGTGGAGCCGGTGGGGCGGGCTTTATCCGCGCCGAATCCGACCCCAAGCCCAACTACAAGTCCTTCGTCTCCTTCGATCCGCCCGCCAAGCCTGAAAACGCCGGACTTCTCAGGGCCGTGGATCAGGACAAGGTCAGTACCGCGGTGACGAACTGGTACTTCACCAAGACGCTCTTTCCGCCGACCTACCTGTTCTATGTGATCAAGGCCAAGATCGATGGCAAACTCGTGACCTACAGCGACAACGTCTCCCTCGGGAAGAGGGCGCAAACGGGTGAGCCTGTCATCCTCTACTTGCAGGGGGCGCAGCTCGATCCCAAGACCCTCCTCCCTCTCCCCAAGTCCAAGTCCCGTTGGTTCGAGGGGGTGATCGATCCCCTGAACACCGATGGTGGAAACGGGATCCGTTTCCACATCGTCATGGACCGGTCCGCTACCACCACTGGGCAGATCGAGCTCCTCTCCCTCAAGGTGTCCTTCCGGGGATAGCCCGCTTTTTTTCCTTTCCATACAAGTTGAACAAAACATGAATATGCGAATGCGCCTTCTCGGAATGTCGTTGCTTTCGGCTGCCCTCCTCTCCTTCGGAGGATGCGGGGGTGGAGGGTCCGGGGATACCGGTAACCTTCGGGCCACCTGCGCCGGCCGCGGGAATCTCTGTATCGCGAGCTGCAACCTGGGATGTTCCATCTCGGGGGGCTGCAGCATCAGCGACATCGCCGTGAACCAGCCCTTGGTCTTCGTCTTCAACCAGCCCATCGACAAGGATTCGGTCAACAGCACCAGCTTCAACCTTCGCGGGAGCCTGGGTGGAGTCCCCCTCGGGGACTATGTCGTCCAGGGCAACAAGGTCCTGTTCGTCCCCAACCAGAGGACAGTGGGTGGGCAGCCGGTTTTCGGTTTCCGGAAGGGGGAGACCTATTCCATTCATTTCGAGTCGGGTCCTACGGGGATCCGCTCGGTGGGGGGAGCGACCTTGTCCAAGGCCTTCGACTGCTCGGTCAGGGCGAGCCTGGGCGTGATCGACCTGGATGGGAAACCCCCGGAGGCCAAGCTTTTGATCCCGACCCAGTTGACGAATGTCCCCGTCGACACCCTGGTTGTCCTCGAATTCTCGGAGGTGATCAACACCTCGACCTTCCAGAATGGAGGAGCGGGGAACGCTCTGTTTTTCAAGATCCGACTGCCTGATTCCAATGGGAAGTGCACGGCCCGCGAACTTCCTCTCCCCGGGACCGTTTCGGTCAGCATCGATCCCATCAACAACCGCAGCCGGGTTGTATTCCGTCCCACCTTCCTGCTCCCGGGAAACTCCTGCATTCGTGTCCAGGTAACGAATCAGATTCTGGACCTTGCAGGAAATGGGAGCAAGGAGGCCGACTTCGAGTTCCGGACCGAACCCCGGGCGGCTGCCGATCAGTTCATCGACGAGAATTTCGCGAGCAAGGGACGTCTCGATCCCATCGCCTCGGGAGCCATTTGGAAGGGCGACGGCAAACTCCTCGCAGGCAAGCTGGGGGGAAGCGGGATCCTTGGCGACTTCGACGTCCGCTTTGGAACGGACAAGGGCAAGGACAAGAACGGACGTCACATCTACGAGTGGGATACAACCAGGATCTTCATTCCCGCCCGGGCCACCCTGGATGGCAAGGACCACACGATCACCAACGGTGTCTTTGAATTCACCTCCTTTGTTTTGAAGGGGGATCAGGTGATGCGCATTGTCGGCCCCAACATCCCAAGGTTCTTCGTGAGCGGAAGGGTGCAGATCGACGGGGAGATCGAGTTGGTCGTGCCTCCTTTCAAAAAACCCAGCGCTTGGGCCACCAAGGGAGCACCCGGAGGAAAGGGTGCGGTCGGAGGAGCAACAGGGGGGCAGGGCGCGGACCGGGGCGACCTCAAGGGAGGAGACTTCAACGGCAGGCCTGGAGGGGTCGTCCAGCTTCCTCCGGGACATCCTCGGGCTGCCCAAGCTGTGGGTACCGGGGGCCAAGGTTCCAAGGGGAATCCCCAGGATAAAAAAACCATTTTTGAAGCTCTGACCTACTTTAACGGCTCTAAAAATTCAGCGGCCTTCTCCCGCCAGGGAAGCGCTGGTGGGGGAGGGGGGAGCCTCTGGTCTCCCGATGGTAAGAGCTACCTTGGGCAGCCGGGGAAAATGGTCAAGACCAACACCAAACCCAAAGAGCAGGACATGTACGACCCGAAAGAATTCGGGCCGGACGCACCCGGGGGGAAACCCTTCCCGGTGCTCCCGGTTGTCCTCTCCAAGAAGTCTTCCGACCTTTTCCTGATCGGAGGCTCGGGTGGTGGTGGCGGCGGATCTCACATTCTCTTCTCCCCCGCTACGAAGAGCACTGGGACGATTAAATGGTCACCAGGCGCTGGTGGCGCGGGGGGTGGCGGTGTTATCCACTTTCAGGTAGGAAATGATTTTATTCTGGGTGGCAAGGGTTCCATCCTGGCCGAGGGTGGTTTTGGTTACTCGGTCCTTTCCACTTTCACGGGTGGCGAATCCCCTGCTGCGGGTGGAGGAGGATCCGGGGGGTCGGTCCTGATCCAGACCGGGGGAATCCCTACGATCTCCGGGATTATTTCAGTGCTTGGGGGCAAGGGGGGCGTCTTTACAGAAGGGACCGTGGGGTATTTGTGGATCAAGATCGTTGGTGGTCAAGGTGGCGCCGGCTACATCCGGGTCGAGGCTGACCCCGCTCCCAACCACATCTCCTTCGGTTCTTCCTTCAAGCCCGCTCCCACACCTCAAAATGTGGGACTTCTGCGTCCGATCGACTACAGCACCGAGACCCTGGCCCGCTCCAAGTGGTATGCGGCCCAGACCCTCTTCCCGCCGACCTGGCTCTCCTACGTGATCAAGGCCAAGGTGGACGGTGTGCCTGTGACCTACAGCGATGACATCAAGAAGTTCCCCGGGTCCAAGCCTGCAAAGACCGGCGAGGCCGTCGTGTTCCTGATCCAGAGCACCGACGTGGATGTCAAATCGGGGATCCCGATCGGCAAACTCACTCCCTGGGTCGAGGGGACGGTCAAGCCCTTGAACAGTTTCCAGGGCAAGGTGGGCAACGGCTTCCGCTTCATGATCCGCTTCGACCGCTCCAAGACCGCCTCGGGCAAGGGATCCATCGAGGTGGATTCCCTGCGGGTGTTCTACAGAGGGTAGGACGCTCCCAGGGTCTCAGATGCTCTTTTGGGCCTCGCGGCTGTTCAACGGCTTCGAATGGAGTCGCGAGGTTCGGATCGAGCTGGAGGAGGATGGGAGGATCCGGAGCCTGAGCCCGGGGTCTCCTCCTCCCCGGGATTCCCAAAGAGTCGGGCTGGTCCTCCCCAGCCTGGTGAACGCGCATGTGCACCTCGAACTCGGCCCCTTGCCCCTCCGGGCTCCGCCGCAGGATTTTCTGACCTGGATCGGGGCGGTGCTCGGTTCTCGCGCCACGGCCTCGCGGGAACAGATACGCGCACAGGCGGAGGCCGGTCTCCGGGCGCTGCGGGCGAGCGGGACCGGCACCCTCTCCGAGGTGGACAGCATGGGGCTGGGGATGGAGGCCTTGGCCAAGGCGGGGCGGGAGCAGCCCTTCGAGGTACGCTGCGACGCGGAGGTGCTGGGCTTCAGCCTCGAGGCCGACCAGGCGAGGGCCCTCTGCGAAGAAAGACTCGCATCGATTCCCGAGGGCCTTGGAGCGGGGCTCTCTCCCCACGCGCCCTATTCGGTCTCTTCCGCCCTTTTCCGGGAGGCCGCTTCCATGGCTGTCCCCCTCTCGATCCATGTCTCGGAGACTCCCGAGGAGGTGGAGTTCTGCCGGAAGGGGACTGGGCCCTTCAGGGATTTGCTCATCTCCTTGGGGAAGCTGCCCCAGGCTTTCGGGGCCCCTGGCTGCTCCCCCCTGGCGCATCTCCATGAGCTTGGGCTCCTTGGGCCGAGGACCCTTCTCGTCCATATGCAGGAGATCTGCCCGGGGGATCTCGAAATCCTCGAGGAGACGGGGAGTCCCGTTGTCCTTTGTCCTGGGACGATTTCTTATTTCGGGCGCTCGGCTCCCGCCTATGAAGCCTTTCGGGAGAGGGGGATCCTCTGCGCTCTTGGCACCGATTCCATGGCGAGCAACGAAGAGCTCGACATGTTCCGGGAACTGGCCGGTTTTCGCCGGATGTTCCCTGGGGTGGGAGCGGCGGAACTCCTGCGCCTTGGAACTTCGGCGGGAGGTCAGGCGCTTGGAATTCCCGGGGCGGGGTGCTTGAGAGAAGGAGATTCTTTCGACGCCCTTGTTTTTTCCGACTTCCCTCAAAGCAGTGTGGCGGAAACGACCGATATTCTTCTTTCCAGGCGCATTCCCCCCTTCATCCTCTATGCTCGGGGCCGGTCTGTCCTATAACCTTTGCCAACAACCTGCTCGACCAACAGGAAGCGGAACGCTGGTTCCGGAAAGGAAACAACCTTGTTTGAAGATGTCCTCTCTTTTATCGAAGCGCACGAACGGTTTTTGATCTCGGGCCATGTCAAGCCCGATGGGGATTGCCTGGGGACCGAGGTGGCGCTCTACCACTTCCTTCGCCAGATGGGCAAGAAGGTGCGCATCCTCAATGCGGACCCCCTGGAGAGGTCCCTGGATTTCTTGGGGGACGACACTCCCTTCGAGGTGCACCAGCGGGGGCAATCCCTTCCTGAGCATGATGTTCACTGCCTTGTGGACTGCAGCACCCTTGGGCGAACAGGGAGTGTCGGCCAGGCGGCGGAGGGGCTCAGCGGGGTGGAGTACATGGTCGTGGACCACCACGTAGGCTCGGATCTTGGGGATGGGGACATCCTCCTCTGGAATCCGGAGGCGCCTTCCTGTGGTTGCCTGGTCTATGACCTCTATCGCACCGCCGGGGCACCCCTGACGCCCGAAGCAGCCGAGGGGATCTTTGTTTCCATCGTGGCGGACACGGGCTGGTTCCAATACTCCAACACGACGGACGAGGCCTTGGCGATCGCGGCGAACCTGGTGAGCGTCGGAGTCAAACCCCATCTCATCTACAATCGGCTCTATCGCCGGAACCCCAGGGAACAGATCCAACTTCTGGGGGAGGCTCTGGGGCATGTGCGCTTCGAAGAGGACGGGCGCTTGGCGATCTGCCCTCTCCCCCGCTCGTTCATGGCCAAGGCCGAGAGTGGAGGATTCAACACCGACGAAATCCTGGACCAGTGTCGTTCGGTGGAAGGCGTGGAGATTGTCGCCCTTCTCAAGGAAATCCTGGATGGAAAGGTCAAGATCAGCCTCCGCTCTTCGGATCGCTACGATGTGGATGACATCGCGCGGGAATTCGGCGGGGGCGGGCACAAGAAGGCCTCGGGCGCCGAACTACCTGGTCCTCTTTCCGAAGCGGTCCAGGCTCTCGAGGAGCGTTGCAGGGAACGGTTGAGGGACTGAGCCTTGTTCGCCCTGATCTCGGATTTGCACTCGAACGTTCCGGCTCTCGAGGCGGTGTTTGAGAAGATCGACGCGCTGGGAGTTGAGGATGTTCGTTGCCTGGGCGACATCGTCGGTTACGGGGCGGAGCCCGAGCGCTGCCTGGACATGGTGCGCTCGCGCTGCAAATTCAGCCTGCGGGGGAATCATGATTGGGGAATGTTCAGCGCCTTGGACGAGTTCAACTCCCTGGCGCGAGAGGCCCTGGTGTGGACAAGGAAACGCCTGAAACCGGGGCTCAACCCCCTCCGTTGGGGGCGCTGGCGTTACCTCAAGAATCTCCCCGAGCGGGTATATGACGAGGGAGATCTCTTCGTCCACGCTTCTCCCCGGGATCCGATCCGCGAGTATGTCCTCAAGTCGGACGGATTCCTCAATCCCGAGAAGCTGGAGGACCTCTTCGCCCGCTTCGAGGGGCGCTGTTTCCTCGGCCACACCCATCAGCCCGGCTTCACGGGGGAGGATCTCAGGTTCCACCCGGCCGTGGGGGACGAGGCCCAACTGAAGCTGCCGGACGGCAAGGCCATGATCAACGTGGGGAGTGTCGGGCAGCCGCGGGACGGCGATCCGAGGGCTTGCTTCTGCGTGGTCCGGGGGGACACGGTAACCTATCATCGAGTCCCCTACGATATTGAGAAGGCGCAGCACCTGATCCTGCAGGCGGGGCTCAGCCCGTTTTTGGCCGAGCGGCTGGAGAGGGGGCGCTGAGCCGAGCGCCCTGAGAGGAGCATGTCCGAAACAAGCAAAGCCTACCTGATTCTTTCCACGGTCGGATCGGAAGAAGAAGCTCGAAGCCTTGCGTGCCGCTGGGTGGAGAGTGGGCGGGCTGCCTGTGTGACGCGTCTCCCCGGAGCCGGTTCTACCTATCGATGGAAGGGCGAGGTCCGCGAAGATTCCGAGGTGCTGCTCCTGGTCAAGACGAGCTGGGCCTCGGAGGAGGAGGGACGGGCCCTGCTCGCCTCCTTGGCCGCCGACCATCCCTACGAGGAGCCTGAACTGATCGCCTTCGCCGTGGACGAAGGGAGTCCTGGCTATCTGGCCTGGCTCTTTGCGCGGGGAGAGAGCGGGCAGGAATGATGGATGCGCCGGGGAGGATGGGGCTCAAGCTCTTTGTGGCCTTCTTCCTGTTCTTCACGCTTCTCGGGCATGGGTACATCGAGAACCCCGACGCCGAGGTCGAATACCAGACGGCCCGCTCTCTGGTGCTCCGTGGGGGAACGGGGCTCTCGGGATCCCATGCCGATGCTTCGGCGAGCGAGCGCTACCTTTGTTCCATGCCGAAGCCCTTCGACCTGATGCAGGGGAGGGATGGGAAGTGGTACTCCTGGTTCGGGGTCGGGCACGCGCTGAGTTTGGCTCCCTTTTACGCCTTGGGTCGAGGCCTGGGGGCGATTCTGCCCCGGGTCGAGCGACGCTACGCCCTTTCCTGGGAAAAGGATCGGGGCGCCGTCCCCGAGGCGGTTGCGCAGGCTTTTGGTGAGGAGTTTTGGGCGCGGCTCCTGGTGAGCTTGCATTCCCCGCTGTTCGGTGCCCTGCTCTGCCTCGTCCTCTTTCGGATCCTGGGGCACCTGGGTTTCGGGATGGGGACCTGCCTCCTGGGCGTGCTGGCGGCAGCCCTCTGCTCGCAGTTCGGCCCCGAGACTCGGGAGAGCATGGCCGATACCACGACCGCCTTCTTTTTGTTCGCCGCCATCGAGAGGGTGCTTTCGGGCTGGAGGGGTGGGGCGCCGCCCCGGGCCTTTTGGATCGCAGGGCTGCTGGGGGGATATGGTTTCCTTTGCCGCCCTTTCCTGGTCCTTCCGCTCTTCTTCCTGGGAATTTTCCTCCTCCTGGCGAGCGCGGATCGCGGCGGAAAAATGGGGGGACGCTTCCTTCTTCTTGCGCCCGGCCGGATCGGTTGGAAGCCCGCCCTCCTCTTCGCCCTGGGTCTTCTCCCCTTCGGCCTCTTCCAGCTCTGGTTCAACTTCGCCCGCTTCGGCAATCCCTTGGAGCTAGGGTACAGCGCGGGCACCTCGGAGGGCTATTGGTCCTTTCCCTTCCATCTGGGTTTCTTCTTTCTCGGCTGGAGTTTCGGCAAGGGGGTCTTCTTCTTCAGTCCCCTCCTCTGGCTCGCGCCGCTCGCCTGGAACCGCCTGCGTCGCCGCGAATCCCTGCTCGCCTTCTCCCTCCTCGGGGTTTTCCTCTCCCCCTGGATCCTCTCCTCCTTCATGACCGGCTGGCACTCCAGCCAGGCTTGGGGGGTGCGCTACCTGACCCCCATGGCCGCTTTTTTCAGCGCCCTGACCGTGGCCTCTCTTTCCGAACAGGGCGGGCCACGCCTCAAAGCGGGCCTGGCCAGCCTCGCCCTCCTCGGCCTCCTTGCCCAGGCCGGAGGTTGGCTGACGCCTTATCACGGGTTCTACGACCTGGCCTTTCGCTCGGCTGCGAGGCAGTGGCCCGAAGTCCCCGCCGGCAATCGCATCCACCTCATCGCAACCGACCTCGCCTACAGCCCTCTCCATGGGCACTGGACCTATGCACTTCTCTCCGCTCAGGGCCGGATCCCCGAGGGTCGGGGTCCTGAGGTCTACAAAGCTCTTTTCGGCCGACCCTTCGATCTCTCGCCCCGGCCGGGCCTTCCCGAGGACAGCAGTTTTCGTCACTTCTGGTGGAAGGGCCTCGGCATCCGCCTGGACTCCTCCCTCCCCTCCCTCCTCGCCTGGCTCCTTCTCGCCCTCCTGCTCTACAAGATCTTGCAAATCCGCGCTCTCCTGGCTTCAGTCCTGTCCCGGAACTGTCGATAGTTCCGACAGTTCCGCCGAGGAAGCCAAGGAAGTCGATCCCCGGGCGGAGTTTACAGGCAACCCCCTTGGAGATTCCGCATGGGATTTTTCAAAACCAGATTCTCCCTACTCCTCATCGCTTGGGGCTCCATGGCCATCCTGGCTGGACTGCTCCCGGGCCAGGCTCCCTCCACTCCAAGGGAGGAGTCTGCACCCAAAGCCCCCAAAGGGGCCCAAGAAACCGGGAAGGCCGCTCCCTATGTCCGCCTCAAGCTCAAGAACGGGAACATTCTCGAGGGCCGTGTTCTGGGGGAGGCCAAGGGGCGCATCCTCCTGAGGATCGGTCCTGGCCAGACCGTCGATCTCCCCATCGAACGCGTCGCCGAACGCAGGGGCATGTTGCCGGACAAGGGCTCCAAGGACCGGCCCTCCGCCCAGGCTGTCCCCGGTAGGGACGAGTGGTTTCTCCTCCATGACGCTGTGGGGCGTTCGGTGGGAAGCCTCCATGTCCTCCTCCGTTCCCAGGCCGGGCGCTTGCACATCGAGGAACTCTGGACCCTCTACCAGGGCAAGGAAAAGGTCCTGATCCACCGGATCGAAGAGTGCGACGCGAACTTTCATCCCATCTCCTTCCAGTTTCGCGAGGTCGTCACCCAGCGGAACGGGCAGGGCTTTCCCCGCGAGCGCCTCGTTCGCGGAAGCATCCAGGACGAGACTCTCCTCCTCGAAGAGGCGGACGCCCGTGGGCGCAGCAAGCGCAAGCTGGTCTTCAGCGCGGGGACCCAGCTCCCCCTCAGTCTCAAGGAGCGTCTCCGCCAGGGGGGGGAAGGAAGCTTCGAAGGGCTTGTCTTCGACACTTCCGATGTGGTTTTCGAGTTGCGGAGCTACGAATGTGCCAAGGGTCTTCCCCTATCCCCTCGCTTTTTCGGCTCCAAGAGCCGTCCCCACAACGCCCCCTGCCGGCGCATCCGCTGGAAGGAGAGTGGCGCCCGCCACAGTGAATGGGTGTCCCGCGAGGGCCGGACGCTGCTGATCGAGGCGAGCGGAGTGGAACTGGTGGGCGAGCCCATTCCCGCGGCCCTCGGCAAAGCCATGAGAGGGCTCTCGGGGCGCAAGGCCCTTCCCCGCGTCTTTCAGGTCAAGGGTGCCGAGCTGTACGCTCCCGACGCGAGCTGGGCTTTTCAGCAGAGAGGGCCTGCCGGCACCTTCGCCAGGATTCTGAGCCCTGATGGAAGCACCAGCGCCTGGTCCCGCTGGACCCGCAGTCCCCGACCCGATCTCGCCCTCCAGGGCCTCGCGGAATTGGGCCTGCGCAATTTCCTCTTGAGCCACCCAGGCTGGACTCAGGGCGAGCAGCGCCTCTTCCGGGAAGGCCGCAGCCGCATCCTCGAGACCCAAGTCCGGGATCCCAAGGGGCGGCAGGCCTTCCTCTACTTCGTTCCCTGGGAGGACGGCGCCTTCGAGCTTGGCATCCAGGGAAAAGGGGGCAAGGCCCTCCAGACCCGCGCCCGCGCCTGGCTGGACTCCCTCGGATCTTTGCGACCCGCCCTCGCCAAGCCTGGCAGATAGTTTGCAACTTCCCTTCCAAGACCTTGAAGACCATTCGGGCTATCTTCCCGCCCTCGCAAGGCCTGGCAGGTAGCTTGGGACCCCAAAGGCCTTTCCAAAATTTCTTTTTCCCAATCACCCATGCCAAATCCTGAAACCCCAACTCCTGGGCAGAAGGCAAGGGGGTGCTCGGTTTCGAAGGGTGTTGGACAGAAGGCAAGGGGGGCTTGGTCTCGAAGGGTGTTGGACAGAAGGCAAGGGGGCTCGGTTTCGAAGGGTGTTGGGCAGAAGGCAAGGGGGGCTCGGTTTCGAAGGGTGGGGTTTTGGGCTTAGCAGTCTGTCGGACTTGCCCCCCAACCTTAACCCTTTTTTCCTTTTCCCCCAGGGCTCTTCCTTTCTCCCCTCGGCTCGGAATCCTCCAAAGGATTGAGCCTCAAGCGCCTTCGGCGAAGTCGGCCAAAGCCTTTGAAGGATTCCGAGTTCAGCCCTAACCTTTCTTGAGCGGCCCCTACCCCAAACCAAAAAATTCCCTCTTGGCCAACTTCGTCGAAGCAAATCAGAAAAAGGGGATCCTTGCTTCTTGCTTCTTCTTGCTTGCTTGCTTGCTTCTTGTTCTTGTTTTGTTGTTGTTTGTTGTTCTTGTTTTGTTGTTGTTGTTTGTTTGTTTGCGGGACACCCATTTTTCATCCCACCCCACCCTTGCGGGACACCCTTCCTTGCTCCAGACTGGAGCAAGACAACCGCCCCCGCGACAAGCAGGCCACATCCCAGGTTCCGCACCATGACAGCCCCCTGACCCTGCTGGATCCATTTGCACCTGGAGCGCCTCCGGAGAGGGGATGTTCCGAAAGGAGAGGAGACTGTCATGATGATCTC
>DROQ01000017.1 GCA_011321845.1 Planctomycetota bacterium
CACGACCAGATCCAGGTCTCCATCCCGATCCAGATCCGAGGGAACAATGTCCATGATCTCCGAACGGGTCCTCGGAATCCGTTTCTTGCGCACGGTCGTGTCCAAGAAAAAGCCCTTGGTGATATTCTCATAAAAGAGGAGGCCATTCTTGAAAAAACGGAAGTTACCCACGACAAAATCCACATCCCCATCCCCATCGAAGTCCCCTTTGGCCATGGATCGGGTATCGGGGCAAATCGGATCCAAGGGGAAGCGAAAGTTGCCCTCATTTTTGAAATGGCCCTTCCCATCGTTGATGTAAAAAAGGAATTGGTAGCGTTTGTTGGTGGACCAGAATGAAGTGCCAAAAATGATGTCGAGATCCCCATCCTGGTCGAAGTCATCGACCAGGACGGCAAAGCCTGTCACATCCTTATCTCCCGGGAAATGGGTCTTGGTCACATTGGTGAATTTGCCAAAACCATCGTTGAAGAGGAGTTGATGGCTTTGTAACACTCCGATCCTCCCTAGGACAATATCCTGGTCTCCGTCTCCGTCAAAATCCCCCGACCCCAAAGAAAGCTGGCCATATTTGGCCACGAATAAAGGAAACCTCGGAAATTCTTGAAAGCGACGTTGCGCCAAAACTGGGGAGACAAAGAGGGGAGCTAGTAACAACACAAGCAAAGACAAGGATGCGACAGGAAATCGGTTCATTTTTTGCTCCCTTGTTTCTTTCGGTAGGCATCCAACCGTGCCTTCATATGTTGCAAGACTTTGGATCGACCGGGTTCAAGGGTGACCTTGGTATTGGATGGTTTTTTTGGCCAGCTTCCATTGGAAGCAGGGGCAAAGAGGGGAGCCCCTTCCCCTAATACGGACAAGAACGTTTGCACGTTGTTGTCGGGCACGCCGACTGAGGTCCACCAGGCGTTGTTGGGATCCAGAAGTTCCAGATTGATTCGGAGTCCATGCCATTCGCTGCCTGCAAGGTAGGGGATAGGATCGGGTTTCGTATTGGGAGGATTATTCGGATCCTGGATGATTCCGTATTGGTTTACGGAATAGGCAAAGGGGAGATTGGGTGACCGGGTGATCGTTACCATGATTTCTCCTACGGGCCCCAGCAAAGGCTGGCCTTCCTTTACCGTTATGGAGATCCAAAGACCTGTCAAGTCCTTCCGAAAAAAAACCACCATTTTGGCCTACTTGTTCAGGAGCTTTCTCCAAGGGGAACGGAGGAGTCTCCTTCACTCCTTCCCGCAGTTGCCCATTACCCCCAGCGAAGCGCACCATGGGGAATTGGAGGGTCCGGCCAGGGCCAGCCCAAGAAACGTCGGACGCCCCTCGGAATCCTCCAAGGGCTTTGGCCGACTTCGCCGAAGGTGCCTGAGGCCAAAGCCCTTGGAGGATTCCGAGCCGTGCGGGGAAAGGGAGAACCCGAAAAAAGAAAAGCTGGCACGAAAAAAGAAAAGCCTGCGCGAAGAAAAGTAGAGCCCACGCGGAGAAAGGAGAACGAAGACGGAAAAAGAGAGAAGCAAAGCAGGAAAGAAAAAACCGAAGCGAAAACAAGGAGACCCCGGGCAAGCAGCACCAGCCAAGCAGCGCCAGCCAAGCAACGCCAGCCAAGCAGCGCCGGGCGAAGCCAAGCCAAGGCTTCCCCACAAATCCCCCCAGCCCCCTACCGCGCCAGCTCCGTGACGATCTGGTCCTGGAGACTGCGGGCCGTGCGACCCTTGAGAGTCTTGCCCGTGGCGTTCATGAGGATGACGAAGACGATCGGCTTGCCCCCCTTGGGGATGAGATAGCCGGAGAGAGCGCTGGCCGAACGGAGCGTGCCCGTCTTGGCGCGGACCTGGCCGCGGAGATGGCCGCGGAAGCGGCGCTTGAGCGTGCCGGAGACGCCACCGATCGGGAGAGCCCCGCGAAACATCTTGGCGTAGGGAGCGCGGGCCGCCTGGAGGAGAAGGGCGCCGAGGCCGGCCGGACTGAGGCGGTTCTTTTCGGAGAGGCCCGAGCCGTCGGCCGCGTAGCCTCCATCCTTGGCGTGAAAGCGTTTCTGGAGGAGGAGGCGGCCGGCTTCGAGGCTGCCCTTGTGGGTCTTGCGCCAGGCGAGGACGCGGGGGAGCATCTCGGCGATGAAGTTGTCGGACTCGGTCAGCATTTGCTTCAGGACGGGGGCGAGGGGCGAGCGCAGGACCGCGAAGGGTTCGGTCTTGGGAGCCGGCCCGCTTTTGTCCTGCGCTCCCAGCGAGACTTTCTTTTGGCCGGCCTCGTAACGAAGGACCTGGCGGAAGGCGAGCACCGGGTCGGGGATGGGCAGGCGGAAGCGCACGCTGCGCGCCCGCGCATAGAAGGCGCCGCTGAGCCGCAGCCCCTTCTTGTCGAGGGCGACGATGGGCCTGCCGCCCTTCTTGCGGTCCTTGGTGAGTTTGATCTTGCCTCGCACGGGGAGGCGGACACCGGCCGGCTCCAGAAAAACCCCGCAGACCCCACTGCCGGGGGCCGCCTTGGGGTCCAGGCGCACGTAGAAACAACCTCCTTCGACCACGTAGCCCGCGGTCGGCGCGGCATAGGCGAAGTTGAAATGCCGAGCGGGCCAGGAGGGAGGCCGGATGGGTCCCGGCCAGGCCTCGAGGTCCAGGACCAGGCCGCCGGGAAAGCCCTCGATCCCCGCCTTCTTGGCGGCCTCGAAAACCGGATCGAACAAGCCCCCCTCCTTCCGAAAGGCCCGCGAGAAACTCGGGTCCCCCCCGCTCTCCACGTGCAGGGCTCCGCCGGCCGTCCTCCGAAAGCGGGTCTCGAAGACATAGCCCGGACCCAGCTCCTCCAGGGCGAGGATGGCGGTGAGAATCTTTTGGTTGCTGGCGGGCACGAAGAGTTCCTGGTCCCGGTGGGCGAACAGGGCCTTGCCCCCCGCGAGGGGAGCCGCCCAGACGCCGGTACGCATGCCGGCCTTTTCGGCCTTTTGCATGAGCTGGCCGAGACGGACGGAGAGGCTTCGCTTTTTCTGCCCGGCGAGCGGAGCGCCGATCGGACCGAGCAGCAGCAACAGGGAGAGAGGGAAGGCGAGAGTCGAGGTCATAATGTTCTTGGGACCAGATCCTGGAGCAGATCGACCTCGCTTTCCAGTCCCGGAAAGGCAATTCCAGCCTTCTCGGCCTCCCCGCCGCGCAGCAAGGCCTCCATCTCCGGATAAAAATGGCTGAGACCCAGCCGCTTGGGCCGGGCCTCCTCGACCAGTTGCCCGATCTCCGCCGGACAGAGATGCCCGGGCGAGGGCTCGGGAAAGCTGCACTCCAGCAGCGCGTAGTCCGCTCCCCGGCAGGCCTCCACCAGCCCCGGCCCCAGGCCGCTGTCCCCGGAATACGCCAGCACCTTGCCGCCCATCTCGATCCGGTAGCAGAAGGCCGGCTGGCTGTGCAAGGCCGGAAAGGCCCGCAGCCCAAAGCTCCCGATCCGCAGCTCCCCGCCCTCCCCGCCGCCAAACTCATGGATCTCCAGCCCCTCGTCCTCCACCCAGGATCCGTAGATGCTCCGCCATCCTTCGTAGATCTCCCGCAGTCCCTTGGGTCCATAGATCCGCAGCGTCCGCTTCTCCTGGCCGAGCGCCGCGTCGTAGCGCATGCAGGAGCGCAGGAACAGCAGCGGCAGCAAGTCCGCGTGGTGGTCGATGTGGTAGTGCGAGAACAGGATCCGCTCCACCTCCCTGCCCTCTTCGCCGGCCTCCGCCAGCCGGAGCAGGTTCCCCGGACCGAAATCCAGGTGCAGCCGCTCCCCTGCGTAGGTCAGCCGATAACCCGAGGCCGCCCGCCCCCCCGGCATGCGGATGCTCCCCGTCCCCAGCGGAAGAAGGACCACCTCCCCCTTCCCCTCGAGTTCTTCAGCTCCCATAGCCGTCGGGGTGGCTCTTGTGCCAGGCCCAGGCCGTCTCCAGAATCTCGGCCAAGGATCCGAACTTGGGCTTCCAGCCCAGCTCCTCCCGCGCCAAGGCCGAAGAGCCCACCAGCTTGGGCGGATCCCCCGGACGCCGCCCCTCCTCCACCGCCGGGATGGGATGTCCCGTCACGCGCCGCGCCTCCTCGATCACCTCGCGCACCGAGTGCCCCGTCTCGTTACCCAGGTTGTAGGCCGCCACCCTGGCCCGGCCCTCGCGCAGGGCCCGCAGCCCCAGCACATGGGCCTCCGCCAGATCCAGGATGTGGATGTAGTCCCGAATGCAGGTCCCGTCCGGCGTCGGGTAGTCCGTGCCGAAGATCTTGATGTTCTCCCGCTTGCCCAGGGCCACCTCGAGCACCAGAGGGATCAGGTGCGTCTCGGGGTGGTGGTCCTCCCCGATCTCGGCCGAAGGATGCGCTCCCGCCGCGTTGAAGTAGCGCAGCGACACCGAGCGCAGCCCATAGGCCCGCTCATAGTCCGCCAGCAGGCCCTCGCAAAAGAGTTTGGTCCGCCCATAGGGGTTGATCGGGTTCTTGGGCAGGTCCTCGGTGATCGGGAGGGTCTCCGGCTCCCCGTAGATCGCGCAGGTCGAGGAAAAGACGAACTGCTCGCAGCCCGCCGCCACCATCCCGTCGAGGAGGTTCAAAGTCGCGACGAAGTTCTGCAGGTAGTAGGCGCTGGGGTCGGTGACGCTCTCCCCCACGTAGCAGGAGGCCGCGAAGTGAAACACTGCCTCCGGGGCCTGGTCCTTGACAGCCGCGATGCAGGCCTCCCTGTCCTTGAGGTCCACCTGGACGAGCGGAACCCCGGGGATGGCCTCCGCGTGCCCCTCGCTGAGATCGTCGAGGACCGCGACCTCCTCTCCCAGCTCCTGGAGCCTTCGAACCGTGTGGGAACCGATGTAACCCGCGCCGCCAACTACGAGAATGGTCATGGGGAGATTGTGCGCGAGGGAGGCTCCCCACGCAAGCGAGGCCTTGGACCCGATAGCCGGAGGAGGGGCCCCCAGTCCTAGTTCCGCTTCTTTCCTTCGAGGGCCTTCCTCCACCTTTGGCAGAGCTTGGCCCTCTCCTGCGGATGGTTCTCCGCCCCGGGAGACAGGTAGACATCCTTGCCGGAGACCTTGCCCAGGATCTCATGCGCCTTGCGGAACACCCGGGGATCCGTTTCCTTTTCCATCTGGGCGAGAATCCTGGGGATGGCCACCCGGACGGGGAGGGTGACCATGAGGGTCAGGGCCTGGATCCTCAGAATCGGTTCCTCCGAGGAGAGCCCCAGGAGAAGGGGTTTGAGGTCCCCAGGGTTGCGTTTTTGCAGGAGGCCCAGCGCCAGCTTGCGCACTCCGAGGTCGGGATCCTTTTCGAGCGCCCAGGTGAGGGTGCGGTCGATGCTCGCCTTCTGGTTGGGGTTGCGCACACCCGAGATGATGAAGAGAAAGCGTTTCCGTTCGTTGGGATCCTTGTTCCGTTTGGCCTGGACCTGCACCTCCATGGGGTCGTAGAGGACCCTCCTCCCCAGGCGCTGCTCCTTCTCGAGGATGGGCTCCGTCTCCAGGAAAAAACCCTTCCCGATGTACTTGAGGATGTAGTCCTGAAAATTCCCCTCCTTCAAAATCCGATAATCCTCGAGCGCCCCGTCAAAATCCCCCAAGGCTCGAAGCGCCATGAAGCGGTAGTGCAGGGCGGGCGCTTGGAAGGGACCCGGCTTGTCTGTCAGAGTCTTGGCGACCTCGGCCGCACCCTTGAAATCACCGATGTCGAAGCGGGCCTTGACCTCGAAGAGCCAGAAGGCCTTCCTCTTGGGAAAGAGTTTTTCGGCTCTCTTGGCCACCGCCAGGGCCTTTTCGGGGAGCCCGACCCGGAGCAGCTCCTTGATCCACTCCTGGGCGGCAGAGGCCCCATCCCTGGAGTGCTCCATCAGGTTCTCGAGGATCCGTTCGCCCTCGGCGTGGTCCTTTTCTCGCTTGCTCCCGAAGAGACAGCGCGCCAGCCCGATCTGCGCCGAGATGTTGTCCGGCTGCCGCGCCACGACCTCACGGAAACCCCTGCGAGCCTTCCGGAGATCTCCGCGGTCCAAGGCCTCCCAGGCCAGGAGATGGATGGCCGGAAAAAAGTCGGGGTCCTCCTGGAGGAGGCCCTCGAGAATCGTCCGGGCCTCCCGCAGCCGTCCCAGGAGGTTCAGCCCCTTGGCCCGGGCCAGGCGACCCACCCGGCTCTCCTCTCGGGGGAGGTTGGAGAGATCCAGCCCCTTGTTCTTCTCCCGGATCGAGATGATTTCCCGGTCCGCGTCCCGATCGATGCGGATGTAGGCCTGGACCCGGTCCTCGGAGAGCGGAGCCAGTTCGAGCGCCTCCTCCCGTTCTCCGCCCTCGCTCGCGAACAGGCCCAGGTCCCGCTCGAAGGCCCGAAGGGCCATCCCCTTGGGAGGTTCCGGGTCGCGGAAACCGGGGTAGAGGCCGCAGGAGGCGAGAAGCAGGACCAGGCTCAGCGAAAAGCGCATGAGCGTATTTCACCCGCTGGAGCCCGGGATCGCAAACATGGGTTCCTCCCCATTCTTTCCGGGGATAGAATACTTGAACTCGCACAGGACGAACCGGGCCCGGGGCCCCGAAGTCCCCATCGAAACCTAGAGAACCAAAGACCCAGTCAATGAACCGTAAACTCCCCCTCCTTCTCCTCCTCGTCTTCCTCCCCGCCTGCTCCAAAGGCGGAGAAAAGACCACCAGCCCGATCAAGGTCGCGCTCAACTTCACGTTCTTCGGCATGGGGGGCAAGGCGGCCATCACGGAATTTCCCGTTCCCCTCAAGTTCGGGCTCCATGACAGCGGCACTCTGAGATTCACGGACTCGGGCGAATACACGGTCAAGCGGCCGGGCAAACCCAGCTCGCGGGCCTTTCCCTACAAACTGCAGGCAGACGGCTTTTTGGAACTGAGCGTCAGCAGTCTCTCCCGCTGGCCCGGAGCCATGGACCTCCAAAACAAGAGCGTCCTCTTTTTCGTCGATCGCCGCCGACGCACCCGCAATGTCGGGGACAACGCCCCCTACTTCTACCTGGGCGTCCCGCAGATCCAGGGGACCCCCAAGCTTGAGAGCACTTGGAACGCCTTTGGGGACGAGATGGTCTTCGCCTCCAAGGGGGCCAAGGGAGTCCCCGAGAACGTGGCGCGGGGCTTCTCCGGGGACCTGGTCATCGACAAAACGGGTGCGATCACCAAGGGGAGCTGGGTGGACTCCACAGGCTCCAAGGGCGGCCTTGTCCTGGTCTCGGGCAAGACGAGAAGTTTTGCGAACGGAGAGCTGGACGCCACGCTCGACCTCAAGGGCGGATCCCAAACCGGGGTGCGCAGCTACTCGGGGCAGGCGGGCAAGCACCTCATCGTCCTCCTCGACGAGGACGCGAGCAAGGATCAGACCATCGGCATGCTCATTCTCGTGCGCCAGCGGGCCACGGTGGACATCAAGACCCTTGCCGGGACCTGGCTGGTGGGGGCGCACACTCTCTTCACCCAGCCCAAGGCCTCGGGGGTGGACGCGGCCAACGGCGAACTGACCCTCGGGAGCAACGGGACCTGGACCCTGCGGGTGACGGGGATCCGGGGGGCGCCTTTCGAGTACAAAGGGACCTTCAAGGCGGGAGCCAACGGCAAGCTCTTGTTCAAGGAGGACAACCAGGCCAGGGATTGGGTCGCCGCGCTCGATCCCGACGGGCGCTTCCTCGTGCTCTCGGACAACATCGCGCCGGCCAACGTGCGGAGCAAGGACAGCGAGGTGGGGCTCTACTTCGCGATCCGAAAGACTCTCCCCAAGAAGCAACCCTAGAAAAAAAAGCGGCTCAGCCCCAGCTCCCCCGCTGGTAACAGCCACCCTTGTCGAGGAAATCCAAGAAAGACTGGTGGTAGGGGGCGGTGAGGACCTGCCCGAGGTCCCGGCGCGGACACCAGAGCAGGGAACGCAGCTCGCCCTCGGGAAAAGGCTCCTCCTGGGTCCGTACCTCGAAGAAGAAGGAGCGCCAGACATGGGACCTTCGCCCGTCGATGCGACGGATCCCCTCCTGGACGAAGAGGAAGCCCCCCAGCTGGATGGCGCAGCCGGTCTCCTCGCGCCACTCCCGGACCAGGGCCTCCTCGAGAGTTTCGCCCGCCTCGACCTCGCCGCCCGGGAGGTCGAAGACCGGAACCGGATCCTGCCCGGGGCTGAGCCTGCGCTGGTTCTCGCCGAGGAGGAGCGCGTCCCCCCGCCATAGGACCCCGAAGACTCCGAGAAAATCCCGTTCTTCTGCGACCTTGGACATGGGGGCATCCTTGGGGAGAATCCCCTCCGGGGCAAGGAGAAACCACAGGGGCGCCTTCCGCCTTTCGTCTAGACTGGAGATCGGCCTGCCAGGAGCGGCCCGGTGCAAGCGATCCAAAGGAGTGATGCGTCTAGACTGGGGAGAGCCTCCGGGATCCATCCCCGTGATGGGAGATCGGAAGGAGGGAGATGGGAAGATCCGGCAGGAACCATCCCGGTGATGAGCCACCGGAAGGAGAGAGATGGGAGGATCAGGCAGGAATCATCCTGTAATGGGAGATCGGAAGGAGCGAGATGGGAGGAAACGTCAGGAACCCCCTCGGTGATGGACGATCCGAAGGAGAGAGATGGGAGAATCAGACAGGAACCGTCCTTGTGATAGGGGATCGGAAGGAGCGAGATGGGGAGGACAGGAAGGAGCCATCCCTGTGATGGGGGATCGGAAGGAGGGCAATGCGTAGAAAGCTGCCGGCGGTTTTGCTGGGGGTCCTTGTCCTTGCTTGGGGGGGCCTGCGCCTGGGGGAGGCCGTCTGGGAGCCCGCCTGGACACGGCTCCCGCGCTGGGTTCCTGCCCCCTCGGTGGGGACTGCGCTCCCCCACCTCGCTCCCTCTCCTCGATCCCCCGAGAAGAAGAGCCCGGGCCTTCTCCTCCTCGGCAGGGAACCCCTCCCCGAGAACGCCTCCCTGATCCGGGAACTTCTCGCTCGGGGCCTCCAGGAGCTGCGCGAGCGGAAAGGGGCTCGGCTGCCTGCCGCCCGCCCCCTCTCCCTCCGGATTCTTCCTCGCATGGGCCCGCTCCTCTCCCCTGGCCTCCAGGCTAAAAAACTGGAAGCCCTCCTCCCCGGCAACAAGGTCTTGCTCCTCTGCCTGGATTTTTCCAGCCTCGACCCGCCAAAGCCTCCCAAAGGGGGGCGCGGACTCTGGCCCGGCCTTCGCTCCCTCCTCCCCTTGCTCCGGGTGGACAGGGGCCAGGCCCTCGCCCAGGTGCCCGGGCCAGGCTTCTTCCCCAAGGCCTTCCGTCTCTTCCACAGGGGAGGGTTTCGTGGAGAGGCCCTGCTCTGGGAAAAGATCGGTGCCCGCCTCCTGGCCCTCGCCAGGATCGCCCAGGCCAAGGGCTGCAAGCTCCTCCCCCTCTACCTCCCCCACTCCTTCGAGGCCAGCGGTGCGGTCCTCGGCGAAATGCTGTCGGACCTGCGCCTCGACCCCGAGCAGTTCGAAGCGAGCCGGCCCAGCAGGCGCTTTCGCGATCTCTGCGGGCAACTGGGGCTCCCCTTTTTCGCCACCTTGACCGCCCTGCGTCGTGTCCCCGACAAGGACGAGCGCCCACTCTATGCTCCCCTGCGAGGGAAGATTCAAACGGCCTCCCCCTTGAGCGAGAGAGGGTTGCGGCTGCTCCTGCGCCCCCTCCTCCCCAGCTTGGAGCGAGCGCTCAAACCTCCGGATTGAAGCACGGCTCCAGTCCCCTCAGGTCCACCTGGGCCTCCCGCGCCTGAACCAGCCGTTCCAGGTAGCGCTCCCGGGGGATCTCCTTGGCCCCGAACCGCTCCAGGTGCGGGGTTAAAAACTGCACATCGAAGAGCTGGATCCCGGCGGCACCGAGGCTGCGCCGGAGGGCCACAAGAGCGATCTTGGAGGCGTCCCGGACCCGATGGAACATGCTCTCTCCCGCGAAAAACCCTCCGACTTGCACGCCGTAGATTCCGCCGACCAGTTTCTCGCCTTCCCAGACTTCGAGACTGTGGGCATGGCCCAGCTCATGGAGCCTCTGGTAGGCACGCCGCATTGCAGGGGTGATCCAGATCCCGTCCGGCCTGTCCTCGTTGCAGCCGAGGAGCACCTCGGCAAAAGCCTGGTTCCAGGTCAAGCAAAGATTTGGTGAGCGCGCCCTCCGCGCAAGCCGCCGCGGGACATGGAGATCCTCAAGATCCAGAACGCAGCGGGGGTCGGGAGACCACCAGAGGATGGGATCCCCATCTCCGAACCAGGGGAAGATCCCCTGCGCGTACGCGAGCAGCAACCAGGACGGTTCGAGCAGACCTCCAAAGGCGAGGAGCCCCTCCTCCGAAGCGAAGCGAGGATCAGGGAAGTGGGGAGGGAGGGAGGGGTCGAGATATGAGGGATCAATCGAGGTCATGAAGATTCCCTTGCAGGAAACTTCCCCGGCAAAAGCCTCCAGCGCTCAGCAGCTGGTGCCTTCCCCTCGGAGACGATCCTTGAGTCGCTCCAAAACTTTGCCATGGATCTGGCAGATGCGGGCCGCGGAGAGGCCGAGCCTTTTGGCGACATCGCGCAGACAAAGCCCTTCGAAGTAATGGAGTTCGACAAGGGCCCACTCCGTTTCCGAGAGAAGCTTCTCGATCCGGTGCATCAGCTCCTGGTGGTAAATGCGGTTCCAAGGAGTGTGGAGTTCGTCCTCCCACTCGCTGTGCCCGATGTAGTCGATGATGGTGGCCTCGATCCGATCCAACTCCTCCTCGTTCCCGGAAAAGACCCCGGCGCTGACCTGCTGGGAGGAGGAGGGATAGGAGCGCCGGTAGGTCTCCATGTCCACGCCGAGCGCGAGGGCGATCTCGGAGTCCGCAGGAGGACGACCGTATTTCTGGTGCAGTTCCTGGGCCACACGGTTGCGCTTGGCCAGACGGCTGCGCATCAGGCGCGGAAGCCAATCCATGGCCCGCAGCTCGTCGAGCATGGCACCGTTGACCCGAAGGCGGATGTAGGAGAGGAAGCTCTTGCCCTTGGTAGCGTCAAAGGTGTCTACGCAGCGCATGAGCCCCGAATATCCCGCCGTGCAGAGGTCGTCGAGGTCCACCGAGCGCGGGAGCCGAGAATGCAAAATACGCGCAAGCTCCGTGACCTCGTCCAGATACCGCTCCACGAGGACGTCCCGGGGTTCATAATCCTTGGTGTCCTGGTAGGTCGCGAGAAGCTCCTCCGTGCTCCACTCCTCCCAGTTGACGGACCCATCCTCGTCCGGAAGCGACGTCCCCTTCGAAGTCCCCCTGGAAGACCTCGCCTTGGTTCTTCCACGTTTCGAAGCCCGACTACTCCCCGACCGGCCCGCGGCGCCCCGTTTGTTTTTCTTCTTCCCCTTCATGGACCCTTTGACGGAAGACCCTTGGATCGAAGACCCTTGGATCGAAGACACAGCTTCAGATCCTTCCATCGGATCCTCATCGGGGCGAGCCTGAGCCAACTTCCCTTTTTTGGATCTTCGCTCTTTCAAGCCACCGCGAAGCTCGGGGGAATCAGCGCGCTCTCTCTTTTTTTCGCGTGACCCGATCCCTTCACACTTCGCTTTTCTGGCTACTGCCATCGAAGCCTCCCAATCCTTCGAAAAGAGTTTCGCCAAGGAAGCCATGCTTCCCTTCGATGTCATGGGATCATCCTGGCCATGACCAAGAAAGTGTAAGGCTTTTTGAAAAAAACATCAGCAGGAAAAGTGCGAGGCGCTTCGGAAAAAACCGAAGGCACATGGCTTCATCTCTTTCGCACCGAAAAACCAAGACGTTCCAAACACTTCTTCTCTTCATGCACCATCTCTTCCAAGGCCTCTTCATCCTGATCGTCGAAGCCCAAAAGGTGCAGGCATCCATGAATGAGATAGAGAGCGACCTCGTCTTTCAAGTCGTTCCCGCAATCCTTCGCTTGGCGCTCGGCGAAGGGGAGACAAACGATAAGTTCTCCCTCCGCGAGTTCGGAGCCATCCTGGTGGGGAATGTCGGGTGCGGTTTCTTCCAGGAGGGAAAAGCTGATGACATCCGTGGTGGTCGGGTCCTGAAAAAAGCGCTCGTGCAGTTCGCTCATTTCTTCGTCCCCGCAAAACCTCAGGGAGAGGCGAAGGCTGCGCCCCTGCTCCCGAAACACAGCTTGGAGGACCCGCCCGCAAAACTCTTCGAGCGCTTCACCTTCTAAAAAAGTCAGGGAGAGTCCCGGAGCGCAGGAGATCTGGGGCCAGTCCACCATAGCAACTCCCCTACTTGTGCTTGCGCGTCCGCACTGGATTGGCACCCCGGTCCTCGGGGCTGGGCATGCGCGCCTGCGTCCTCTCGTAGGCCTCCACAATGTCCTGGACGATCTGGTGCCTTACAATGTCCTCCCGTTCCAGATGCACGACTGTCAACCCCTTGACCCGATGCAGGCGTTGCATCGCGTCCACGAGGCCGGAGCGGATGTTGCCGGGGAGATCCACCTGGGTCACGTCTCCCGTTACGACGATCTTGCTACCCTCTCCCATGCGGGTCAGGAACATGCGCATCTGGGAGACAGTCGTGTTTTGGGCCTCGTCCAGAAGGATGAAGGAGTGGTTCAGGGTGCGTCCCCGCATGTAGGCCAGGGGACAGACTTCGATGATCTCACTCTCGAGGTAGCGCTTGGTGAGGGTGGGACCCAGCATGTCCCCGAGGGCGTCGTAGAGGGGCCGCAGGTAGGGATTGACCTTGGCGTAGTAGTCACCGGGGAGGAAGCCCAACTTTTCCCCCGCCTCCACGGCCGGCCGCGCGAGAACGATTTTTTGAAACTCTCCGTGCTGAAGGGCTTCGACCGCGGCAGCCACGGCGAGATAGGTCTTGCCGGTCCCGGCCGGTCCCACGGAGAACACGACGGAGTTCTTCTCGATGGCCCTGAGATAATTCTTTTGCCCTCTTGTCTTGGGTTGGATCCGCTTGGGACTCCCCGCGCCGTTGTCCGCCCTGCCCGGACTCGAACCAGGGGAGGAGTCTTCGGCCGGTTCTACTTTGTTCACGGTCATGGTGGGACCTCGCCCCAGCACCATGTTTTCGATCTCGGCGTGCGTGATGCGGTGTCCCTGCCGCATCCGGCGGAGGCAACGTTCCAGGATGGCTCTGGTTTTGGAGACTCCCTCCTCGCTCCCGAGGAGTTTGAGGACGTCCCCGCGATGCACGAGCCGCACTCCGAAGTGTTCTTGGAAGAGCTTGGCGGTCTTGTCCAGGGGGCCAAAGAGGACCCGGGCTTCTTCGACGTTCTGAAGAGGGATCTCAGCGTTCATTGGGTTTGAGGGTTTTCATGTCAGGCGAACAAAGACAAAGAAGAATGCGGGAACCGAAAAGAGGAGGGAGTCGATCAGGTCCAGGACGCCTCCGTGCTCGGGAAGCATGGTCGAAGAGTCCTTGACCCGGCAACGGCGCTTGACGAGGGACTCGACCAGGTCTCCGATCTGGGTGGTCAGATTGATCAGGATGGAGAGACCAATGATCCCCATCCAGGAGATGTGCACCTCCCCCACCAAAGGATTCCAGAGGAAAAAACCGACCAGGCAGGAGGTGAGCAGGCCACCGATGGCGCCCTCGATGGATTTGCCGGGACTGACGTGGGGGATCAGTTTCCGCCTGCCCAGGCTGACACCTACAAGATAGGCGCCGATGTCCCCGAACTTGGAGATCACCACGACGAAGAGCAGGGCCCCGAGGTTGCGCATGGCCAGGCCCTGGGCAAAAAACATCGGCCAGGCCAACCAGACGAAGCCGAGGAGGGTGCTGCCCATTTCCTCCAGGCCTTCTTCCATCCGAGTCCGAGTCAGGGAACGGAGAGCCATAGTGAACACGAGAACCACCGTTGCAAGGATCGGTAGGTAGAGTTCGGTATCCAGGCTCTCCCAGGTAGTAAAGAAAAAAGCCCCCCCGTGGAGGACCAATGCCGCTCCGAGGAGGTAGCGCCGACCGATGGGGAAGCCTCCCGAACGCATCATGTGGACGTACTCGTGAATGCCCACCAGGGAGAGGAGGGCGAGGACCGCCGCCGAAAAACGTCCCTGGCCCCACTGGCGGTCCGCCCACCAGACCAGGGCGACGAGGGCGAGAAGAGTCGGCGCGATAACGAGCCGGGTCCTGATCCCCTTGGTCCGTTTCGCCTCCGGGACCCCCTCTCCCTTGATCTCCTCCCTGATTCTTCCTTCGCCGGCAGCCTGGGTACTCACGGTTTCGGTTCATCCTTGGGAGCGGCGACCGAGGCGACCTCCCGCTCGTCCTGGGGAATGCCCCCGAACCTCCGCACCCTTCCTGCGTAGTCGGCGAAGGCGGCGTGCAGTTCCTCCTTGTCGAACTCGGGCCAGCGCAGCGGAGTCACATAGATCTCGGAATAGGAAATCTGCCAAAGCAAAAAGTTGCTGATCCGAAACTCCGAAGCGGTCCGGATGACCAGGTCCGGATCGGGGATCTCGGGGCAGTAGAGCCGGCTCCGGATGCTCTGCTCGTCGATGTCCTGGGGCTTCAGGCTTCCCTCCGCCACCTCGACGGCGAGAGCGCGCATCGCGTCCACAAGCTCCTGCCGCCCTCCGTAGGAGAGGGCGAGGCAGAGCGTCAGGCCGTCGTTGTCCCTGGTCCGTTCCTCCGTTTCCCGGAGGACCTCCAGGACATCCTGGGGGAGCCGGTGGATGCGTCCCGCGTGGGTCAAACGCACGTTGTTCTTGGTCAGCGTGCCCCGCTCCTTGACCAGGAACTTTTTGAGCATGCGCATCAAAAAGCGGATCTCCTCGGGAGGACGCTTCCAGTTCTCCTCGGAAAAGGCATAGAGGGTCAAGGCCTCCAACCCAAGGCGCGCACACTCCGTCACGGTCTCGCGCACGGCGCGCACTCCGGCCTCGTGTCCCCGCACGCGCATGAAGCCCCGCGAGCGCGCCCAACGCCCGTTTCCGTCCATGATGATCGCGAGGGAACGTGGGAGGGTCTTGCCTCCGGTCCTTCCCGCTTCGGCTTGGCCTCGGGTCATCCTCTACACTCCCAGGGCTCTGGCGTTGGAGCCCTTGCCGGAGGGAGCCCCGCGATGGATGACCTGGTTCCGTCCCGGCCCCACGGAGAGAACCGGGATGGGGATCCCGAGTCCCTCCTCGAGGAATTCGACATAGGCGCGGGCGGCGGCCGGCAGCTCTTCGAACGTCCGCACCCCCGTCAAGTCCTCCTCCCAGCCTTCCAGCTCCTGGTAGCGCGCCTCGCAGTGGTCCAGGTCCGGGACCCCGGCCGGGAACACCTCGTATTTCCTTCCCTTTCCCTCGTAAGAAACGGCGACCTGCAGCTTGGGCAGCCCCGAAAGGACATCCAGATTGGTCAGACAGAGTTCATCGACTCCGGCCACCTCGACGGCGTAGCGCACAGCCACAAGGTCGAACCAGCCGCAGCGGCGTGGGCGGCCAGTAGTTGCGCCGAACTCCCTGCCCTGGGTTCGGATCCTCTCACCCAGGTCATCCAGAAGCTCGGTGGGAAAAGGACCCTCCCCGACGCGGGTGGTGTAGGCCTTGGCCACACCGACCACTCGCTGCACATTGCGCGGAGGAAATCCCGCCGCCCCGATCCCCGAAGGACCCACCGAACTGCTCGTGACATAGGGATAGGTGCCCAGGTCCACATCGAGCATCATGCCCTGTGCGCCCTCGAAGAGGATCTCTTTCTTTTCCCGGGCCGCCCTTCGGATCTCCGCCCCCGCGTCGACGCCCCCCGGGAGGAGGAAGCGGCCCACCTCTTCGAGGTCCTGGAGCAATTGGTCGCGGTCGATCCTGGGCTTGCCCAGGCCTTGGAGAAATCGATTCTTGAAGGCGAGAGCCGCGTCCACGCGTTTGGCGAGGACCTCCCGATCGGCGAGATCCGAGAAACGCAGCCCGATCCGGCTCGCCCGGTCCTGGTAGGCGGGCCCGATGCCTCGTCCGGTTGTCCCGATCTTGCCGTGGCCTCGCAACTCCTCCATGACCTTGTCCTGCATGCGGTGGTAGGGGAGGATCAGATGGGCGGTCCATGAGATGAAAAGATTCTTTCCCAGCTCCACCTGGATGCCGAGACCCCGAATTCCCTCGATCTCCTTGACCAGCTCCCAGGGATCCACCACGACCCCGCCTCCGATCAAGTTTTGGGTTCCCGGACGGAGAATTCCCGAAGGAAGCAGATGGAGGACGAATTTGTCCCCTCCAACGACCACGGTGTGCCCGGCGTTGTTCCCTCCGGAGTAGCGCACCACCAGGTCCGAAGACTCAGACATCATGTCGATGACCTTGCCCTTGCCCTCATCCCCCCATTGGATCCCAACGACACAAATGCTGCTCATAAAAAGGTCTTCCTTCGTGGAAAGGTCGGAGGAGTCCCTCCTCCCCCCAGGCTTCCATAGATAATGAGAAGAGAAAATCCTAGCCGGGACCTCCACCTTTTTCGACTCCAAGCCCTCTGCCTTCTTGGAGCTTAGGAACGATGGAAAGGGGCTTGTAGAATATACGCTTTGCCGTATACTTAAACCATGCCCTCCTTTCCGGATCAAGAACTCCTCCAGGTCTACCTCCAAGAACTCGTGAAGAATCAGGAGGACCCGGGCTTCGATCTCCTCCAGAAGGAATTCTTCGCGGCACTGCACTTCCTTCGGAAGAAGCGACCGCAATGCGCCTCCTGGCTGCGACGGCCCGAGGTCCCCATGGACCTCCTCCATGACTGCGTGGCCGAACTGCTCTCCCAACCCGGGAAGAACTGGCCCCCGGGCAGCATTCTCCGCATGGTGGGACGGAAAGCATACGCCCATTTCGAGTGTCTCGAGGTTCGGACTCGTGGGCTCGACCCGCAACTTCTCCACGCGCAACCCCCGGGTTCTTGGATGGAACTGGGGGGAGATCCCTCCCTCGTCCAAGCCGTTTGCGAAGAGGGGGTCCGAAAGGGGACGGGGGGAATCCACTTCGAGCAATTGCGGCGATCCCTGAAACAGGCCACGGGAACGGAGGAAGCCCGAGCCCCGACTCGTCGGAGCCTGCGCGCTCGCCTACGGGCCATCGCCCATCGGCTGGGCCGCGACTCCCGTTACTTGGATTTTTGGCTCCACCGCCTGGGCGAGGTTCTCCTCGCGCTCGCCTTCCATTCCCTGGAGGAGGAAAGAGGGGATCTGCTCCCCAGCACTCCTCCCCCATCCGAGCTTCGAAGACGCCTCAAAAGGATCCTCTTGCAGATGCGCAACCTCCACGTCCAGGGGAGGCACGCCCGCGGACTCCGGAAGGCCCGCGCCCTGGCGCGTGAAGGCCTTTTTTCCCGCCAAGCCCTCCTCTCCGCCCTTGAGGACCTCCCCCACCCCGAATTGGGCCTGCGCGCGCTCCGGATCGAACTCGCCCGAATCCAGGGCCAGGCTTCGAAGGCCCTAGGCCTCTGCCCCGACCTGGAGGAACTCGACCGTCTCCAAAACCCCAAGGCCCAACTGAGCCTCCTCCTCCAGCGAGCCCGGGTACTCGAAGCCTTGGACAAGCCCGACCAGGGAGCCCGCCTCCTGGAGCGCTTCTTCCCCCATTTCCGAGGCAACCCCCTCTTCCTCTACAACCTCGGAGTCCTCTCACGGAAGGCGGGGCTGGATTGGATCCTTTGTCGGGCCAGAGACGCTCTGCGGCGGATCCCGAGTTCGACCCTCGCACGAGTGAGCCCCATCCTCCGGAGGCGGGTCCAACGATTGCTTGGGCCCCAGGCTTGAGCCCACGCTTTTTTTTCGCGGCCTTTTCCTCCATGATCCCCCCAAAACAGACGAACCAAGGAAGCAGCCGATGTCTCCCATCTATCGCGTTCTAGTGCTCAAAAGCCCCGAAGAAACCGAAGACCACCCCGAAAGCGCCGACGAGGGGAGCTTCGAAGAATGGACCCTACCCTGGGCCCGCCTGGTCTATGGCCAACTCCTCGACTACCAGCGCGAAGGCGAAGAGAAACCCGGCCGCTGGATGGTCAAAAAGGTCGCCAAAGACCCCAAGGGAACCTACTACCAGGTCGCCCCCCACATCCCCCTCCTCAAAGGCGGCGACCCCAAAAAAATGCGCACCCCGTAGAACCAGTAGAAAACCCCGATAGGAAACGCCGGTAGGGAACGCCGGTAGGGAACGCCTCCAGGCGTTTCATGTAGAAAACGCCGGTAGGGAACGCCTCCAGGCGTTTCATGTAGGGAACGCCTCCAGGCGTTTTCCCCCCACCCCCCCACCCCCAGGCGTCTCCAACCGCAACCTCTCCCCCGCCCTCAACCAACCCCCCCCCTTCCCCCGCACCCCCACCCACTCCCCATCCTTCCAAACCCCCTGCCCCCCCGGCGCCCCATCCCCACCCCCATTCCGCCCCCGAGGCCCATAGCGCCTCCTCTCCCCAATCAACTGCCACCGCAAATCCACTTCCGCCCGAAGCAGCTTGCAAATCCCC
>DROQ01000018.1 GCA_011321845.1 Planctomycetota bacterium
GAATGCTAGCGGCGCCGGTTCCCGCGCCCGCCGCCCAGGCCGGGAAATCCGGAGCCGCCTCTCCCTCCAGCTCCCTGAAAGCGTTTCAGAAGGTCGTCGAGCCCCTTCCCCCCCTTGGCTCCCTTGCCGGGGTCGAGGGTCCTTCCCTTGTCCCCCGCGCCTCCCTTTCCGACGCCTCCGCGGTCGCCCCTCCCCGGTCCACCAGGCTGGTCCCGCCTGCCGCCTCCGGCCGCCGGTCCAGCCCCTCCACCTGCCTGTTCGTTCTCCCCCTTGGGGGCCTCGCTGGGGATCGCCGGAAGGAAGGCGAATTCCTTGGAGACGCTTTGAGCGACGACGGGCTCGATCACGATGTGGCGGACGAAACGCAGCTTGCGTTCCTTGAGGTCACTCACTTCGGTGTCGTCCAAAACGTTCCAGGTCCCGGGACGGCGCTCCAGCTCCAGTTCGATCTTGATGTGGCGGGGAAGAACCTTCTTTTCTTCCATATCCCATTCGCTCAACTCTTCCGCTTCCCTGCCGATGTCATCGTAATAGGTGATGTTGAAGCTGCGGACCCGGTCGGAGAGCAGAAAATAGGAACCTCCTTCCGTCCACTTTTCATCGACCAGGGGGTCTTCCCGGCGCCAAAGCTCCACGAGATCGGGGTTCTTGTCACTCGGTTTGCAGAGCCAAGAAACCTCGGCGAGAGGGGCCGGGGCGAGGCTGTCATCCGGCAGAGTGGCTTCGAAGAGCGTTTGGCCAAAGACGATCATGTGCATCCGGTCCGCCTCGGCGCGCACGATGGTTCGGTCCTCCCCTTTGAAAACCTGTCCATCCTTGATGTCGTAGGTCAGGATCGCCCGAATGTCGTCTTCGATCATGTCCAGGATCCTTGGGCCTGTTTTCATGGGCTCGGAGAGGACCTTGATCTCCTCCCTCGCATATAGGGTGATGTCGAAGATCTGGAGGACGGCGGTTACGACCATGGCGGTGATCATGATCGCCAGGAGAACTTCGATCAGAGTAAAGCCTCGATGCTCGAGACGGACCGCCGGTTTCGAGGATTGGTGTGCGTGCATTGGATTATTCCTTTTTTTCTCCGCCGGAAAGGCCGGGGCCGGATGGGGATTCCGAGGATTTGGAGACCTCGTCCGGTGTCAGACCGCTGAGGGCCAGGGTGGATGCGCGCCCTCTCAGGGAGAACACTCCTAGGTCCCCGGGTTTTTTCGGATCGAAGTAATAAACGAAGACCCCGATATCCTCGTAGGTCTCCTCGTCGGGTTCCTCGTCTTCATCGGTCGGTTCCTCGGTGGTCGCGGTGTCGAGGGTCGAGGTGTCCTCCCCCCGGTCTCTTGCCTCTCGCATCATCCGGCGCCGCTTGATCCAGTCGAGTTTCTCGTATCTTCTCTGGTCCTGCTCGCTTCCCGTTTCGTCGGCCTGGTCCTCGGCGATTCGGCTCAGCTCCTCCTGGATCTCCCCTTCTCCGATGAAAATCCGGTAGGAGAAGCCGTCGATCTCCTCGATCTGATGTTCCGTTCCTCGAAGTTCCCAGGCGTCGAACTGACCCGATTGGACCTGGGCGAGAATGCGTTTGGCGAAGGTTTGAGCGATCCTGAGGTTGCGGGCGGAGGTGGCCGTCACAAGGCTGTCGGTCCTGAGTCCCGCGAGGGAGAGGAGGGCCACCGCGAGGATGGCCACAGCGACGAGGACCTCAAGAAGGGAAAACCCCTCGTCCCCTCTCTTGCCTCCACGCACCCGATTAAAAGTCATAGTCACTCGCCGTCGGTAGCTCCACGGTCCCCTTCTCCACTTGGATGTCTCCAGTCAGGGGGGGGATGACAATGGAATAGCGGATGGGTTCCCCCTGGAGGTTGGGGTCCTGGTATTCCAGGTAAAGAACCTTGGGCGGAGTCCTTCCCCGGGGATCGAAGCGAATCTCCCGGGATTTTTTGGGACCCTGGTCTTTGCGACCCAGGCTGACTCCTGCGAAATGGACTCCGAGGGGGAGGTCATGCCAATTGAGGGCGGATGTTTCGGGGTCTCCTTCGAGGAGGGGGGCGTTCCCGTCCTCGGCCAGCCGGATTTCCGGGGGCATGTGGACGCGATAACGCTGTTTTTCGGGGTCCAACTCGAGGCTGTAGGAGGCTCCCTGGAGCCTTGCTTCACTGCGGAGGTAGTTGAGCTGGATGGCCAGCTTGTTCGCAGTGGATTTGAGCTGTTCTTCGGGGAGGGTGTTGCTGAAGGCGGGGAGGATCATTTGGGTCATGAGGCCGATGATGGCTACCACGATCATCAGTTCGATGAGGGTGAACCCACCGCTTCCCCTGGACCCCTGGTCCGCCATGAGCCTCATTTTTCCTCTTCGGTGCCCGGAAGTTTGTAGTCCCTCATGTTCGCGTTGGTGATGTCGTCGTCCGTGTCCTGTTCGCCATCGGGTCCGGCGCTGCGGATGATGTATTTGAACCTCCCTTCCCCTTCTTCCAGGATGTATTCGTTGTCCCATGGGTCCTTGGGAACGGAGGGAACTTTGAGGTAATTCGCCTCGATCAACTCTTCGAGGTTCTCGGGGTAGCGCCTTTTGTTCAAACGGAACATCTCGATAGCGCTGTCGATGGTTTTGATGTCGGATTTCACGGTGTTGACCCGGGCCACATCGTCCTGACCGAGGACGTTCTGCGCCACCAGGGTAGCGAGGATGCCGATGATGATGACGACAACCATGATTTCGACGAGGGTGAAACCCCCTTGTCGACGATTCTTAGGGTTCATTCTGAACATCTTCCTTGATTTCAATGGACTCGAATCCCCCGGAACGGGGGTAAAGGTAGCTTGTCCTTGGACGAAGCATCCTACCCGATCTTCCCTCCACTTTGCGCGGGAATGGAGATTGGGTGGCATTCCTCCCCAGGGATCTCCTGCAGATTCCTGATCCACGTTCTTCTGGATCCAAACTCTTCCCATGGAACGCTTCCTTCGCTGTCAGCCGGATATTTTGTTGATTTGCATCAGCGGGAGGATGATGGAGAGGATGATCCCTGCAACAATTCCCGCCAGGAGAACGATGATGAGGGGTTCCAAAACCGTGGTCATCTTCTGGGTAGCCAGTTCGACCTCTTCCTCGTAGGTCTGGGCCACTTGCTCCAGGACCTCTTCGAGGTTTCCGGCCTGTTCCCCCACAGCCACCATATAGGACACAACGGGAGGAAAAGCACCACTGAGCCTCATGGGCGTCGCGATGTCGGCCCCCTCCAAGATGTGATCATGGATTTTTTGCAGGGCGTTCTCGAGGACCTTGTTGCCCAGGGTGTCTTTGGTGACCTGAATGGACTGGATGACGGGGACGCCCGAGCCCAAGAGGGTGGAAAAGGTGGTTGCGAAGCGCCCCACCGACTGCTTGAGCATGAGATCTCCGAAAACCGGGAGCTTGAGGATGAAGGTATCCCAGAGGAGCCGGCCCCTGGGGATCCGGAGGAACCAGTTGAAGAGCAGGGAGAGGACTGCCACTCCGAGAGCGACGGCCCACCACCATTGGACGAAGAAATCGCTCGTGCCGATCAGAATCTCGGTGGGGAGGGGAAGCTCTTTGCCCCGGGAGCGAAACATTTGGGAAATCTTGGGGACGACGAAGGTGATGAGGATGGCGACCACCAGGATGCCCACGGCGATCATGATCATGGGATAGATCATGGCTGCGCCCACCCGGTTGCGCATGCGGCTCTGGGCGAGCAGGTAATTGGCGAGCTTCGCCAGGACCTTGTCCAGGGCGCCCGAAGCCTCTCCGGCCTTGACCATGGCCGAGTAAAGCTCAGAGAAGTAGGCGGGGTGGTGGGCCACCGCTTCCCCAAAGGAGATTCCCGTCGAGACCTTTTCGCGAATATCCCGAAAGACCTGCTCGATCTCCCGGTCCGGGGCCTGTTCGATGATGGCTCGCAGGCCTTCGATCAAAGGGATGCCCGCCCCAAGGAGGGAGGCCAGCTGACGGGTCGCCGCGGCAACCTGCTCATTGCGCTTCTTGTTGGGAGTGTTCGCTCCCTGGATCTTCCGGAGCTTGAGGGTGAGGCCCCGTTTCATACCCTTTTGGGACTCATGGATTTCGGTGACCAGGAGTTTTTTCTTGCGCAACTGGGTGCGCGCGTCCCGGGCGGAGTCCGCGTCGACGATCCCCTTCTGGGTGGATCCCTTGGGAGTCAGGGCTTTGTATTCATAGATGGGCATCAGGGCTAGAAGATATCGGCCTGGGTTACCCGGAGAATCTCGGAGGGGGTCGTCAACCCGCTCAGAACCCGGTCGATTCCGTTCATGCGCAGGGTCCGAAGGCCGCGGCGAATGGCTCCTTTTTTGATCTCGGTCGCCGAGGCCTGGCTCACGATCTGGGCCTGGATTTCGTGATCGATGGGGAGGATCTCGTAGATCGCGGTTCTTCCCTGGAAACCGGAGTGGAAACAATCATCGCAGCCTGCTCCCTTCCAGACCTTTCGGTTCGGGAATTGATCCAAGCTGAGGTTCAACTCTTCGAGGGCGAAGGTCGTCTTCTCATCGGGATCGGTCAACTCCTTGCAGGTGGGACAGATGAGGCGGACCAGGCGTTGGGCCACCACCAGGAGCAGGGAACTGGAGACCAGGTAGGGCTCGATCTCGATGTCGAGGAGCCTGGTGATCGTGGAAGCGGAGTCGTTGGTGTGGACCGTGGAAAAGACGAGGTGACCGGTCAGGGCCGCCCGAATGGCGATCTCGGCTGTCTCCTTGTCGCGGACTTCGCCCACCATCATGACGTCGGGGTCTTGGCGGAGGAAGGATCGCAGCCCCGCCGCGAAGGTGAGGCCCTTCTTGGTGTTCACCTGCACCTGGGAAATAGTGTCGAGGTTGTATTCGATCGGGTCCTCGATGGTCAGGATGTTTTTCTCCTTGGAGTCCATCTCCTGGAGCCCCGCGTAGAGCGTTGTGGTTTTTCCGGAGCCCGTGGGACCCGTCACGAAGATCATTCCATGGGAGTAGCTGAGATAGCGACGAATGATCCGGAGACCCTCCTCGTTGAGCCCGATCTCGTCCAAGGTGTAGATCTTGGCGGATTTGTCGAGGATACGGAAAACGATCCGCTCACCATGATTGACGGGAATGGTCGAGATACGGACATCCACTTCGCCGTCCCCGATACGGATGCTCGCCCGGCCGTCCTGAGGGAGGCGCCGCTCGGCGATGTCCATTTTGCCCATGACCTTGACACGGGAAGTGATGGCCTCCTGGGCCTTCTTGGGGATGGCCTCCATGTCATAGAGGATGCCGTCGATGCGCATGCGCACCTGGAGGAAGTCCGGGAAAGGTTGCAGGTGGATGTCGGAGGCTCTCAGCTTGAGGGCCTGGAAGAGCAGCATGTTGACCAGCTTGATGATCGGAGCCTTGTTGGCCACATCGAGGAGGTCTTCGGACTCCTCGATGTCCGTGGCAAGGCCCATGATGTCCTCTTCCTCGATGTCGTCGAGGGCCTCGTCCACCCCATCCGCCTTGTGTCGGTAAGCCCGATTGATGAGGGTGGAGATCTCCTGCTTGGGGACGAGGACCGGCTCGATCTCCCGTTGCATGAGGGTGGCCAGGTCGTCCATGGGCTGGGAGTCCAGGGGATAGCAGGTGGCCGCCAGGGCCCGGTCCTCCTCCTCGTCGATGACGCAGAGAAGGGAGTTGCGGGCGAACTGGACGGGGACGAGCTGGATGAAGTCTGTGGGGACCCGGACCCCGGAAAGGTCCTTTCGGAAGGGGATTTCAAGGAACTCGGCGAAGAAGCGAAGGACCTTTTCTTCGGGGAGGTAGTTTTTGGAGATGAGGATCCGGTCCAGGGTCAGCTCGGAATCCTTTTCCTGCTGAAGGATTTCGGGGATCTTCTCCTCGGGGATCCCCATCTTCTTCAGCATGGCTTCCTTCAGACTGTCCCTTGGCCGCTCCCTTGTTTGCTCCTCGCTTGGCGTTCCCGCAGGAGGCCCCGACTCCTGTGTTGTCACTGCTTTTTCCCTTCGCTCTTGTTGGTGGACCTGTTTCGAAGCTTTTCGGCCGCTTCTTTGTCCGGTTTGGCCTCCCCCGCCGGGGGTCTAACATAGGTCGGAATCTCGAATCCCCCAAGTTTATCGAGATCCTCGATGGTGGAGGCGGGGTCCTCGAGACTGTAACTGTCCTCACCCTTCCACCTGGGGTCCAGGATCTTGAGGCGGCGGTGGCCGATGTACTTGGAGGCCTCCAGCTTCTTTTCGAAGGTGAGCTTGGAGAGGTCCGAAAAGTCCTCTTCGTCCAGGATGTGAGGGGTCAGGAAGAAGTAGAGGTTGGTCTTGCGCTTGGTGGTCTCCTGCCTCCGGAACAAGAGTCCGAGGATGGGGAGGTCCTTGAGGAAAGGGATCCCATCGTTGGTTTCACTGGATTGGTCCTCGATGACTCCACCGAAGACCATGGTGTTCCCCGAGGGGATCGTGACCACGGTCTGGATGGTCCGGACCGTTTTCGGGGGAGGGACGGCCGAACTGGAGTCGAAGGAGCCGGTGAATTTGGAGACTTCGAGCTTGATGTTGAGTTTGACGTAGTTTCCTTCCGAGATGCTGGGGGAAATCGCCAGATCGATACCCGCGTCCTGGAACCCGCTGAAATCCGTTTGGGTGGTGACGTTGCCCGTCTGGCTCCGGGTCGTGGGGAAGGAGTCCTTGCTGGTGACCAGGGCGTCCTCGTTGTTGTTCACGAGCACCGAGGGGATGGACAGGACATTGGCCGTCGTATCCGATTTGAGTGCGTTGATGATCACAGGGATGGCGAAGTCATCGCTGGAGAGAATACCTCCCGTGAAGCCCTGGAGGGGATTTTCGAAGTCGGGAAGACGGGTGTCCGGGAGACCGTTTCCGTCCGTGTCCTGGAAGGTGGTCAGGCCATAGGAGGTAAACCCGAAGGGGCGCGTGAAATTCTTCCCTCCGATGTCCAGGAGCCCGAGTTCGATCCCCAGCTTGTCCACATCCTGGGTCCCCAGCTCGATCAGGGCCGCCTCGATGAGGACCTGGGGTTGGCGCACATCCAACTTGCGCACCAGCTCCGAGACCTTTTCGTACTGGCTCTTGGTGGCCGAGATCAAGAGGGAGTTGCTCTTCTCGTCGTCGATGATGACCGGGGGAGGTTCGGTCCGGGACGAGCCCGTGCTGCTTCCCGGGGCTCCACCACCCCGGTTGACCTGTCGCTGGGCCGTGCTGGCCTGCTGGAAGAAGTCCCGAAGGGTTTTCCGGATGTCCTTGGCCAAGGTGTTCCGCAGCCGGTAGACGTGGTAGTTCCCCTGGAAGGTCTCGATCTTGGTGTCCAGGCGGGCGACGATGTTCTCGATTTCCCGGATCTTGTTCTGGTGGGCGTGGATGATGATCCGGTTGGAGTTGGGGACGACCAGGATCTTGATGGGGACGAGGTCTTCCGGGTTGGGCGTCCCCTGGCCCGCGGGTTGCGCACCTGTCTTTTTCTGGGCGACCAGCTGATCCAGGATGGGAACGATATCCTCGGGAGCCATGTACTGGAGCCGGATCGTCAGGAGGCTCGCCTTGGGCGCATCCTCCTTGATGTCCACAAGCTTGAGGAGCTGGGAGAGGGTGTAGACCGAGGGGGCGAAACCCGCCAGCATGAGGGCCTTTTGTTGTCCACTCGAATCTCCCAGAGCGATCATCTGGTCGATGCCCAGGGGATCGTTGTGGAAGGCCCTCAGGTTGGCGGCCGCGAGGGCCGCGTTGATGTTCTTGAGGCGGAGCGTGGTGATGATGTAGGTGCCCGTCTTGTCCTTGTAGTTTTCCAGGTCCTCGGGAGGGACGAAGAGCGCCCCCTTTTTGACGTCGTGGGTCTTGGTCTGGATCTTGACGATTTGATAGAACCGGCTCGGATCCTTGCCCCGGGGAATGATGGCCCAACCCTTGATGAAGAGGACGGTCTGGAAGAAATCGAAGAGCTTGTCCTTTTTGATCCGCATGGTCCCGAGGAGGCGGATCTGGTTGGTGGGGCTGTCAGGCTGGAGGGTGGGGTCGCTTTCCGTGTCGATGTAAAAGGTCTTCTTGGTGATCTTCTGGACAAACTTCACGAATTGGAGGAAGGGCACCCCCTTCTCCTCTTCCACGGCGAAGATGACCGTGTCCCCCTTGACCTGGATACGCTTGTCCTGTCCGCCTCCCTGGGTCTCCGCAGGGGTGGGTGGTGTGCCCTGTCCCAGGAGGGGAGAACCCAGAGAGAGCCCCATCCCCAAGAATCCAAAGCCAAGCCCGATGCCAAGGCCGGAAGAACGCAGAGCCCTCCAGAGAAGCCGCTTCCCATGGGAGGTTTCTCCGGTCGGGGCCTTCCGGTTCGAGACCTTTCGGTTCGGGTCCTTTCGGTTCGGGTCCATTGGGTTCGAGGCTCCCCGATTCGAGGCTCCCCGATTTGAGGCCCCCCGATTCGAGGCTCCCCGATTTGAGGCCCCCCGATTCGAGGCCCCCCGATTTGAGGCCATTCCCCGATTAGAGGCCATACCCCGATTAGAGGCCATACTGTGGGAGAGTAAAGAACTCTTCATCCCCTTCACGAGGGATGTGGAGCCATGACGCAATCGACGAAGTGTGGAGATCTGCACCAGTTTCGCTTCTCCTCCAGGAGTGGATGTTTCTCTGTCCAGGGTCTCTACCCACCCTGAGATAGGGACCTACGACGAGAAGACCGTTTTTTTATTCCGTTTGCTCCTAAAAAGAAACAGCAAAGTAAGTTCGGGGGATCCAGGGAGAGAGCTTTTGGAAAAGCCTTTGCGATCCAGGGGCCTGGCGGTTTCGATGGTTGGCCTTGCCCCGGATGGATTCCTCCTTCTTTCCAGTGAGTCGTGTATGCGGAATTTCCTTTTCCCGCTTCTCCTTTGCCTGATCCCGGTGTTGGGGCTGGTTGCGCCGGCGAAGGGGATGGCCAAGGCCCCGGATCTATCTCCCAAGCTCCTTTCCGTAGGATCCTCGCCCGGATCGGGAGCCTTGGCCCGGGAAAAGAGCCCCCAAGGTTCCGAGAATCAAGAGAAGAAAAACACAGAGGCCGGTGGGGAACAGGCCTCCCATGCGGCCACCCAGGGTAAGGCGGGGAAAGCGGGGAAAGCGGGTAAGGAGGGGGAAGAGGGAGGGAATTCCTCCCATTTCAAATGGAATCCCCCGGTATGGGCCGTGATCCCCTTCCTCCTGATGCTCCTTTGTATCGCCGTACTCCCCCTCTTCGCCCACCACTGGTGGGAGAA
>DROQ01000019.1 GCA_011321845.1 Planctomycetota bacterium
GTTTTCGCAGCCTTTCTCGAATGAAGCCCAAAGCTATACTGTTCGCCTTTCTTTTCCAGGTGGCCACTGCACATTCCGTGTTTTTCGATGGAAAGCGCCTCGGAAAGCCCTTGAATGGGCTCAGAATCATGAAAATCTCCTCAACCAAGATCATCCTCCCCTTTCGCCACACTCCCGTCCCCCAGGAGGGTGCCCCCACTCCCAAATCCCTTTCCCCCACTCCGGGCCAAGGAAATTCCGGAACCCGGGAGGGGGCAAACGCAGGCACCCCGGCCAAGGACCAAGGGAGCGGGATCACCAAACAAGATGGGAGCCCCAGGAAACAGGTTCCCCCGCCCGAGGGCTGTTACAACCAGCTCTTCCTGCTCTTGGGGGTAGGCGTCCTCTTCTACTTCCTCCTGATCCGTCCCCAGCAGAAGCAGGAAAAACGGCGCAAAGCCATCCTCGCCAGCGTCAAGAAGGGAGACAAGATCATCACCACCGGGGGCATCCACGGGGAAGTGGTCTCCCTCGACGAAAAAACGGTCACGATCAAGTTCGGAAACGACAGCCACCAGCGCATGACCCTGGAGCGGGCCGCCATCGGGAGAGTTCCCGAGCGGGAGGCGGAACTGGCTCCCAAAAAGGGTGGTGGTTGAGGTTGAGAACCTCGCGCTCCGGTCGGAGCGCGCCTCACTCAGCTTCCCCTTCGTCCACCAGCCCCCAGGTCCGATGAGCAGGCTACCCCCTCTCGGTGTCCCACTCCCGCCCCCTCCCGAAGATCCGGAGGAGTTCGGCAATTCCCTTGGGAAGAGAGGCGAAGCCCTCGTCGCCAAGGACCTTGAACAGCGGGGCTGGCCCAGCATCGAACGAAACGCAAAACACTCCGGAGTCGAACTGGACCTCGTCGCCCAGGATCGTCACCACTGCCTCATTGTCGAAGTCAAGTCCTCGAGAGCCCTCCACCCCGAATGCAATCTCCAGCCCAAACAGATGGAACGCCTCTTCCGGGCAGCCCGGACCCTGGGTGGAAAGGGCAAGCAAGCTCTGCTCCTCCTCGGTACCATCCGTTTTGTGCAGAACAGGGCCGTGGAGCTGTGCTACTTCCGAATCCAAGCCGAATGAAACCGTCCAACCCGACAGGGGGGCTCCCAAGTCCCAGGCCATGGGGATCCGATAGAAACCGAGTTCCCCGATTCCAATGATCCGTCTCTTCCAACAGCATATCCCCAAACGGCGCCTCCTCCTGCTTGCCTCGGAGGGAGCCCTGCTGACCCTCACTCTCTTCTTCGGGGCCGCCATCCCAGGGATCGCCACGAGACCCCTGGGCCAGGCCACCCCCGTCGAAATCTACCGGGGTATCCTCTCGGCCTTCCTGATCGCGGTCCTGGCGCAAATCAGTCTCTCCTTTAACGATCTCTATGACTGGAGGGTCTCCCAGAACCGTCTCGACCTCCCCAACCGCCTCCTCCACGCAGCGGGCTTCTGCTTTATCACTCTGGCGCTCATCGCCTTCTTCGCACCCAGCCTCATCTTCTTTCCGACCATCCCGGATATGACGGGCCAGACCTGGAAGCTGGCCATCCTCCTGGGTTTCGCCTTCCTGCTGCTCTACTACTGGCGCATCGGATTCCACTGGTTCTTCTTCAAGTGGCGTTTCGGCGAACGCCTCCTGATCCTGGGCACCGGCCCCTTGGCCCGGGAACTCGCCCAGGAAATCAAGGAGCGGCCGGACCTCGGCTTCGAGGTGATCGGCCTCATCGGGCCTCCCCCCAAGGATCCCGAGAAACTTCCCGTTCTCTACCTGGGCAGCCCTCCCCAGCTTCCCCAGGTCGCCACCGAGGAAAAGGTCAGTCGGGTCATCGTCTCCATGGAGGACAGGAGGGGACAGCTCCCCGTGGACGCCCTCCTCGCCTGCCGCCTCGAGGGTGTTTTAGTGGAGGAGCGGGAGGCCATCTTCGAACGCATCCACGGAAAACTCAGCCTCGACAGTCTCAGGCCCAGCTATCTGATCTTCTCCAAGGGTTTCCGCAAGTCCCGCCTCACCCTCGGAATCAAACGCGCCTTCGACGCCATCCTGGCAACCATCGGGTTGATCGTCACCTCGCCTCTCCTCCTCCTCATCGCCATCCTGATCCGCCTGGATTCCAAAGGGGACATCCTTTTCCATCAGCCCCGGGTCGGCCTGGACGGGCACGAGTTCGTGGTCTGGAAGTTCCGGACCATGCGTGCCGAGGCGGAGAAAACCACCGGGCCGGTCTGGGCCCTCAGCAGCGACGATCGGGTTACGAGGATCGGGAGCATCCTCCGCAAGACCCGCCTCGATGAACTCCCCCAAATGTGGAACATCCTTCTGGGGGAAATGTCCTTCGTCGGTCCCCGCCCGGAAAGGCCCTTCTTTGTGGACCAGCTGCGGAAAGAGATCCCCTACTACCTGGAACGCCTCACGGTTCGTCCGGGGTTAACCGGTTGGGCTCAAATCAATTATCCCTATGGCGCTTCGATCCAGGACGCCAAGGAAAAACTCATGTACGACCTCTACTACGTCAAGAACATGAGCCTCCTCTTCGATCTCACCATCCTCCTCAAAACCATAAAAGTCTTACTTCTACAGCGAGGCGCCCGGTAACAAGGCTCTCCAGGCCCCAGCCTCCCTTCTCCCGACCCACCCCTTGCGGGGATTCCCCCCTTCCTGCAAACTAGGGTTCCTCGAAATTCCTCCCGGCTCTGTCGGGGGTAAACTTCTCTCTCCGTAGTTCTCTCCGAAACTTGCAACCTAGACGATTCACTATGCGAAAATCATTCCTCGTCTCTCTACTTCCAATGGTTTTGCTGGGCTCCGGCGCCTTGTTTTCCGGAACGCTGAGCGCTCAATCCAGCACCGTCCCCAAGGGCTTCGACAAAAAAGAGGCGGGGTGGTTCCACTGGCCCGCCTTCCGCTATGCCCCGGCCCGGGTTCAATACCTCTTCCACAAATCCGTCCTCCCCTGGACGACCAGCAAGAAGATCACAGGCCTCAAGGTCCGGCCCGACATGTCCGTCCCCAAGTCGTACACAGGACATTCCTACCAGATCGAAATCATGATCTCGAGCAAGGGTGTCCGGACGACTCCCTTCCCCAACGTTTCCTCCTTCAAGGCCAACCATGGGACGGATCAGAAGGTCGTCCTCAAGAAGACCACGATCAACTTTCCCCGCTTCCAACCCGGCGCCACCAAACCCGCATCCTTCGTCCTGGACTTCGTCTTCGACACCCCCTTCGTCGCCGCCGCCGACGGCCTGGTCGTGGACATCAAGGCCTATGCCTCCAAGTACCAGGACAATCTCTGGCACACCGACGCGGAACTCATTTCCAACGTCCCTAGCCCCTTTGGCACTGTCACTTCCTTCGGGACAGGCTGCCCCTCCAACTTCCAGGTCTTTGGAA
>DROQ01000020.1 GCA_011321845.1 Planctomycetota bacterium
AATGCACCAGCATCATCCCGAGGTCGAAGCGCCCGAGACCGACCTGGTCCTGCACCGCCACAAAAGAGTTCTGCCCTGTAAGCAAACTGAGGACCTTGAGTTCGATGGGCGCCAGAGGCAACTCCGCAATCTTTTTGAAGAGATCGGGAGCCGGGACAATGGGTTCTTCGAGATCGGGAAAGACCCGGCAGATCCGCCTCCAGTCGTCGATTCGCTTGTGGCCCTCGAGGAGGACAGGCATGACGGGCAGGCCCGCGTGGTATTCCTGCACGTAATCGGGGAGTTCCTGGATCGCTTTGTAGCGAAAAGCGCAGTCATCCGGATCGAGGAGAAACTCGTAGATCAGCTCTGCCCCGAAGCCGCGAAGGTAATACTTCATCGTTTCGGGTTTCAGGAAGCCCTCTTCCATGAGCCCAATGAGGATGGGGGTCCCGCGGGCTGTGCGCCCTTCGTTGACCTTGTCCCGGAGTTCCTCGGAGACCTCTCTCCAGCTCCCGGGCCGCTTGCCGGGGAGCACCCTGCGGTCCAGGCGCTGGGGATCGATGAAGGCGATCAAGCCATCCAGGAAGTGCAGGTCCAGCCGCTGCCGCTTGGACTCCAGGGTCAGGAGGCCTGTGTGCTTCCCCGCGCTCAGGAGCTGGAACAGCTCTTCGAGGGAGATGAAGTCCGCCCTCCCCGCGAGATGGTAATCGGGGACCACCTCTTCGGTGATGACGCGGTCCATGACCGTTGCGAAATCCGAGAGAGCCGCCCCCGTGAGGACGGATCCGAGCAGAAACTCCGCCGCCCGGAGGGGATCCCCTCCGACCTCGGCATTCTGGTAAAAGGTCCGGAAACTCCGGCTCAGTCTGGCGAAAAGCACCTCCGCGAGCAAATCCCTCGTTTCCCCCTTCGAGGCCTGGAAAGAGGCCTTTCGGTGGATGAGCTTGCGGATCCTCCCCAAGAGGTGCCGAAAATCCTCCGCCGCCTCTTCTTCATTCGCCCCAAGGACGGAACGAACCGTCTCCAAGACATGGGCCGAAAGGTCCACGATTTCGGATTCTACGGAATCGGGCTGGATGTCTTCTAAGGGTGTCCCCATCGCCTCCCTGCGTCGGTTGGGCCGTTCATCTCCCTCTTTCTTCGACAAGTCCCCTTCAAGCCTTGACAAGGAAGAGCTACAAAATAAGGGAATGCGTTCCTTTCTCACTTCCATCCACAAAGCCCTCCTCCTGGGAGGGAGCTCTCTGCTCCTCCACCTCGCCTTCTTTTTCCTCGTCCCGGTCCCCACGGCCTGGGTCGAAAGGGTCCATGCAAAGGGGATCTTCCCCGTGCTGCGCTATCTTTTCGGGGCCCCCCTCTCCCTCCTCCCCTTCTCCTTTTCGGAACTTCTCCTGTTCTCCCTCGCCCTCCTCCTGGCCCTCGCCCTGGGGCGCGCAGCCCTTGGAAAGAGCGCCATCCCCCTTTTCTCCTTCCTCGCCTGGACCTTGATCGTCCTCGGCCATCTCTACTTCTTGGGCTTCGGCTGGCTCTACCGACGCCCCCCTCTCATGCAACGCCTCCAGCTGACGGTCCCCAGCCCCAGCCGAAGCCTCCTCAGAGAGACCGCCCTGGAGCTGGCACAGAAAGCGCGCAAGCTCCGCTGCCCCCCTCCCCCCCTGGAGGAGATCCCCGAACTCTCCCTCGAGGCGGTTCGTGGAGTTCTTCCTGAGCTCAAGGCCCCTCCCCTCCCCCCGACCCGCCTCAAGCCCGTCTTTCCCACTGGGCTCCTCCTCCACTTCGGGGTCTCGGGAATTTTCTCCCCTTTTACCCAGGAAGCCCATTTCGACCCCGGTCTGGACCCCTTGGACCTCGCCTTCGTAGCCGCCCACGAGTGTGGGCATCTGGCGGGCTTCGCCCCCGAAGATCAGGCCAGCTTCGTGGCCTGGCTGGCCCTCGACCGCGCCCCCCATCCCTACCTCCGCTACGCCTCCTCCGTCTCCGCCCTGGCCCACCTTGAAACCTACCTGGCTCCCGAGGACCTCAAGGCCATCCGTGAGGCCGCAGGCCCCGAGGTCCTGGCCGATCGCCGACAAGCTGGAGAAAGATTCGCATCTTTCCGCTGGAACCTTGGGGCAAAGGTCTCTGGAATGTTCTATGACAGCTTCTTGAAAGCGCAGGGGGTCTCCGAGGGAGTCCAGTCCTACAACGCCTTCGTCCTCCTCATCCTCGCATGGAAAGAGAAACACTCGCATGAAAATTTTTGATCCCCACATCCACATGTATTCCCGGACGACCGACGACTATTACAACATGGCTCTTGTCGGCATCCGGGCCATCCTCGAACCCTCCTTCTGGTTAGGGCAACCCAGAACACAGTTGGGGGCCTTCGTGCACTACTTCGACACCATCACCCAGTTCGAACCCAGCAGGGCAGCGCAATACGGAATCCAACACTTTTGCGCCATCGGAATGAACCCCAAGGAAGCCAACGACGAGGCCTTGGCCATGGAAGTCATCGGGATCCTCGACCCCTACATCGACAGCCCTGGCTGTGTCGCCATCGGCGAGGTGGGCTTCGACCGGATCACCCCCTCGGAAGAGAAGGTCATCCTGGCGCAACTGGAAATCGCCAAGAACAAGAAGCTCCCTGTCATCGTCCACACCCCTCATGTGGACAAACTCTCCGGCACCGAACGCAGCATCGCCCTGATCAAAGACTCGGGGATCCCCGAGCATATGGTCATCATCGATCACAACACCGAAGAGACCATTCCCCTGACCCGGAAAAAAACCGAGTGCTGGGCGGGGCACACCGTTTATACCCGGACCAAACTCACCCCCGACCGTGCGGCCAACATCCTCGAGGAATTCGGGACCGAGCGCATGATCATCAACTCTTCAGCCGACTGGGGGGTTTCGGATCCCTTGAACGTGGCCAAGACCGCCTTCGAGCTGCGCAAACGGGGATGGAAGGACGACCGTATCCAGGAGGTCGTCTGGAACAATCCCCTCACTTTCTTCTCGCAATCCGGCAAGCTGCATCTCAAATAACCCTGCCTGCTTCCGGACGGGAGATGGTTCCCTTCTTCTCGCTTCTTTTGGAGAACGCAATGCTTTCCATTCCTATCGCTGCTGGTCCCCTCTTCCTCTTCGCTGCCCTCATGGTTTCCTTCGGGTCCCCCTCCACCTCGGAGGAAGCCCTTCAGGACAAGGCTCTTCCCTTGGACAACCCCAAGGCATGCGCCGAGTGCCATCCCAGGCAATACGACGAGTGGAAAAGCAGCCTGCATTCCCAGTCCTGGGTGGATGAGGCCTACCAACGCGCTCTCAAGCACAAGCGACGCCCCCAATCCTGCTACGCCTGCCACATTCCCGGCTCCGTCCTCGGCCGGCTCCCCAAGAGGCCCCGTTCGCGCGTAGAACGCAAAGAGCATGGGATCAGCTGCAGCTCCTGCCACATCAAAGAGAACAAAGTCCATGGTCCCTTCGGAAGCAAGACCGAGGCTCACCCCACCGTCCAATCCCCCGTCTTCGCCAAGGGCTCTTCCGAACTCTGCATCAGCTGCCACAAAACCAAGGTCGGCCCCGTCCTCCCGCTGGCCAAAGACTTCCTCGCTTCTCCCCTCCCCAAAAAGGGGAAGACCTGCATGTCCTGCCACATGGCCAAGATCGAGCGCAGCATGGCTGTGGACCCCAAAACCGGCAAGGCGGTGGGTCCCAAGCGCAAGGGGCGGAGCCACGCCATCCAGGGACCGACCCATCCCAAGTTCCTCGGCCATGCCTTCTTGCTGGAGGCGGTTTTCGGCCCGGACAAAACGATCCTCACGCTGAAGAACCGGGCGGGGCACAGGATCCCCGGACTTCTCATGCGCGCGTTCCAGGTGGTCCTCACCGCCCACGATGCCAAGGGGAAAACCCTCTGGACCAAAAAATCCCTGATCTCCGGAAAAGCGAGTTTAGGCTTTGGGGAGGCTCTCAGCTTCGAAGCTCCAAAGGCGGCCGCGGTGAAGGCCGAAGTCACGCACTTGTTCTCTGCCGGAAGAGGGATCAAAAATATGGGAATCGTTTACGCCAAGACCCTGAAAGCGCCGAAGAAATGAATCCATGAGCGGACCGAAAAACACGAGCACCAACCCACCCCTGGACGCAGACAGCCTGATGGCCGAGGCCCGCGCCGTCCTCGCGGAGTTGGGAGTGACGGAGACGGACCAGCCTTCGCCGAGGCCCTTCAACCAGAGGAATACCTCCATCCTCCTCCCCTGCCAGGGAACCGAAGGGCAACCCTTCTTGCTTAAGTTCTTCGTGCCCCCCTTGGAGGGACGCTTCTACCCACCCGAGGTCAAACTCGAGGACTACGCGCGAAGGGAGATCGCATTTTATTCCTTCCTCGACTCCTTCGACGCCCAGCGCCGCAAGCTGCCGGCCCCCCGGACCATCATGATGGACCCCTCGGATCCTCCCCGTTGGATCCTCCTCGAATACATTCACACCGCCAAAGGGCCTCGCTCGGAGGTCCTCTCCTCCGAAGACATTTTCCGCGTCCTGGAGCAATTCCAGGAGCTTCCCATGGATCGCCTCATGGGACGACGGAACTTCCCTCTCAATCGGTGGGACATCGCGTCCCTCCGCGATCGCGTCGTGCGCCTCATGTACGACCCGTTGATTTTCATTGTGGGAGAAGACACCTGGTCCGAGATCCGAAGCTTCTTCAACGAAGCGATGCGCTGGTTGGAGACCCGGCAGGCCGTTCCCGTCCACGGGGATTTCATCGAGGAGAACATCATCGTGGACGACGAGGGCCAACCCTACCTCATCGATTTCGAGAGAATCGGCCTGGGAGCACCTGAGCACGACTTCGCCTGGTTCTGGATCCACAATGACCGGCCCAAGGAGTGGAAGAAAAACTTCTTCTTGCGCTACCTCGAAGAGCATTTCGGCTCCGATCGGGTCCGCTGCCAGTGGAGCATCCGGGCCTCCATCGTCTACCTTGCCTGCAGGAGACTGCGTTTCGGCTTTTTGAATGAAGGGGAGACCGATCCCCTGAGGGTCTCCAACCTGGCTCTGCTCAAAGCTGCCCTCAGTGGGGGCAACGAACTCTTTCCCCAGTAAGCCTGGGGAAATCCGTCCCCGGGGCAGGCCCAGGCCCCGGGAACATCTCCGACCGGAGCGGGCTCAGAGCAAACCCAGCTTGGGAAAGCGGCCCCCGAGGACCTTCTCGGAATTCACAGCCATCCAGCCGTCCAGCAGTTCTCCATAAACGCTGCGGAAGTCTGTGTTGTACTTGAGATCTCCCTTGTCCAGGTCGGACAAGCTCGGAGTCTGCCCGAAGATCCCCCCGCGCAGCGATTCGCCGACCAGGAACAGGGAACCTGCCGTTCCATGGTCGGTTCCACCGCTCCTGTTTTGGGCCACTCTCCGGCCGAACTCCGAAAAGACCATCAGGAGGACCTTGTCCGAACTTCCATTTCGCTTCAGATCGGCCTGGAAGGCCACAAGGGCATCGTCCAACTGTTTGAGAATGTTGGCATGTCGCCCCGCCTGATTCACGTGTGTGTCGAATCCCCCATGGTAGGTGTAGTAGACCAGGGTGGGGAGCTTTCCCGCGATCATGGCGGCCACGTTTTTCAGGCTCCTTCCGATCTGCGTGTTGGGGTAGCGGATGGGGGTCTTGTAAATCTGTGCCGCCTTGCGCACCGAAGCGGAAGTCTCGACCGCCTCTTCTGCGACCTGGCGTAAACGGGCAAGGACAGGATTTCCCTCCGCTCCCGCCCCTTTACGCGCGAGAGAGTCGAAGACCTTTTTTTCCTCTTTGGTTCCCATGTATTGGTAGCCCAGAGGATTCTGGAAGGCGATGGGCTTGTAGGTTCTTCCCACCAAGGCCAGAGGAATTCGCTCGGAAAGGTTGATCCCAAGCTCGGCCCCACCCTCTTGGACCTGTTGGAACTTTTGGTCCAAAGCCCGGCCCAACCACCCGGTCCCCGAGCGGTTTCCGCGAAGATCGGCCGCGTGCCAGATGTCCATCGACTTGAAGTGGGAACGGTTGGGATGGGGATACCCGATGCCCTGAACAATGGCGAGTTTTTTGGATCTGAGAAGCTGTGCGCAGCCTTTGAGGGAGGGATGCAACCCTAGCCCCTTTCCGATTTTGTGGAGATCCTTCTCGGGGAGTCCCAGCTGGGGCCGGTTCTTCCGGTAGAGAGGATCCTCGAACGGAACCACCGTGTTCAAACCATCGTTCCCTCCGGAAAGCTGGAGGACCACCAGGATACGTCCATCCGGCCCCCGGGTGACCAAGGGGAGGGGAGCTTCCGCCCCCAGGGAGCGTAGCGCCCAGATCGATGCCCCAGCGACTCCCAAGCCCAAAAAAGACCGGCGGTTCATTGCGATTTCCTTTCTCTCATTGCTCATCGGGCTCACCTCAACAGACCTGAAACTCGGGGACACTCATCAAAAGATGGAAGAACTCACGAAAAGCTCTCTCTACCGAAGGGCCTTTGAGCTTTTTCCAATCCAGGACATTTCCCCCATTCTTTTCGCGCAACAATCGAATCAGTCGTTCCCTCGATGGAGGTGACAGGGGAACGAGGAGGAAACGGGAGGCCACCGCGTCCACCAGCTCCGGGATCTCGCGGGCCCCGGTCGATTCCGCGATGGCCTTGGCCGACCATCCAGGATCCCAGGAGGCCAGGTCGCGTCGCAGCTGACCGCGCCCCCCTCGGAGCTGTGCCCGGGTCGGCCTCGGCATCTTGCCATATTCCAATTTGAGGAGCTGGCCCACTACATTGTTTCGAGCGAGCAGGTTCGCAGTAGTGATCCAGGAAAGACCCCGCTCCCAACCCTTGACGTTGGGGGGATCCATGAGTCGCTGCCCCAACTGGTTGGCCATGGCCGCAACCAATCCCCCCGGAGGCGGATTCATCCCCAGCATCTTGATCGTAGACACGACGAACAGGACGGGGCTCTTGACCTGGGTTCCCATGGCCTTCTTGGAGTAAAAAGCCCGGGAGAGAAAGATCCTCCGGAGAAGGGGTTTGATCTCGTAATTGCAAGCCCGCAGGAACTCCCCGAGATTCTCGACAAGGGCGGGATCCGGATCCTCGTAAGCGAAAAAAGAAAAGATCTTTTTCGCGATGTAAGGGGCGCAGGCCTTCTGCTCCAGGAGGATCTCGAGGATGTCGTCTCCATCGAAGTTTCCCCTGCGGCCTAAGAAGGTCTTGACCCCATAGTCATGCTGCCTTGTCTGGAAAACGAAGGCACTGGTACTCCGGTCGAAATTCCAACCGGTAAAGGCCCGCGCTGCTTCCTTGATGTCCTTCTCCGTATAGTTCCCGATCCCCAAGGTGAAGAGCTCCATCACTTCCCGAGCGAAATTTTCGTTGGGGTGCCCTCTGCGATTTCGATTGTTGTCCAGGTATTCCAGCATGGCCGGATCCTTGGAAATCGCGTGGAGGAGGTCCCGGAAGTTCCCCGTAGCGTTCTGGCGGAGGGTCTGGTTCTGCAGATACATCCGGAACCCGTTTCGTACATCTCTTTGGGAGGAGGTGAAATGCCCGTGCCAGAACAGGGTCATCTTTTCTTCGAGGGGTCTTCGCGTACGAAGCATACGGTCCCCCCACCAGGAGAGGAGGCGATAGACCCGCTGCGCGTCCTGCCTCCGGCGCTGGTTCCGAATCTTTCGCCTCTCCCTTTCATCCAATTTTCGAAAAGCCCGGTAGTCCAGCCGGGGGAGGGGTTGAATCTCCAGAGGTCCCACAATGTCCGGCTTGCTCTCATAATCCACCAGCCAGGACACCATTCCCTCCAGGCCGAGGCGATGGAGGCGTTGCACCTCTTCGGGGGTTCCACCGAAACCGGCGCGAAACAGGAGATGTCGCGCGTCGGCCAGACTGAACTCCTCCTTGGGGAGAGGGTCCAAAGACCTCGCCCCTTCTTCACCGGCCCATAAGGGGCCCGTGAGGGACAAGGCGGTCGTGAGGAGCAGCCCGGGGCCGAGGATCTTCCTTGCGAATCGAAGCATCATGTTCTCCTTCCTTTACCCTTAAACTGCATGATCCATCCAACTCGAATCATCCAGAAAAAGAATGCTCTTCCCTTTCTACCCGTCCTCAGCCCCAAATGTGAGATGAGCCTGTCCCCCCTTTGTAAGAAATGCGCGGAACCATCTCTTGGCCCCCAAAATGCCCGAAGTAGCCAGGGGAGTTTCCGCCTCCAAACTCAAGGGGCGCGCCAAACAGGAGGAGGATCCGGCCAACCTTCACAGGGGGGGGACGTAGGGAAACCCTCCTCCCTATCGGGTTTTGAGGCGGGACATCCCAAGCGCGGAATCTGCATTCAAATCCCATCCCTGAAGATCCGATGTAAGAAGAAGCGTCCAATTGTTCGACTCCGTGTAGGGGAAGAACACGGCTGGGGGAACTCGGAGGGGAAATGGGCAACGCAACAGGGCTGGAAGCCCCTAATTTGCTAACGGTTCGAGAGATCCGAGACATCTTCGGAGTCTCGAGATCCACGGTTTACCGGTGGATCGACCAGGAAAAGTTCTCCAAGGTTGGGAAGGTAAACGGACTGGAGGATTACCAGCGGCAAAAAGTCCTCCTCCTTGAGCCCCTGGACCCAGGACTCATCGAAGAGATCCAGGCCTGGATGAAAAAACGCTCCAAGAGCAAAAAACCACTCTTTCTCGCCCAAAAGCTGGCCCGGAGCGCCATCGGCCAGATCCCGATCGAACCGATCGACCAGGATCATCACGATGAAAAGAAACTCTCCAAAGAGATTCAGGCCCTGCTCGCGGAGCTGAGCGAGGAAAGAGAAGCTCGCAACCGCTTTCTCCAGGAATTGGAACTCGCAGCCCAGGACCTCAAACAGGGAGCGAACATCTCCGAGGAGGCCCAGCTCACCAAGATCCTCACTTCGCTGGACAAAATCCGGCAAAGCGAATTGGAACTGCTCCGGGAAACCGAGACCCTGGTTCCGAATCAGGCGGGGTTCTCCCCTCCTTCACAGCTGACGGAGAAAGGAACCAAAGCCTTCCAGGAGGACAGAGAGGAACCCTTGCCCTCCGAACCTGGCCCAGGCGAGGAGGCCGGCGTCCAAGAAGCCGAGGAGGAGGGGACACCGCGGGAGGCCCCAAAAGGGCAAAGAGACGGAGAAAACCCGGATGACCTTGGGGAGCGGAGTTCTTCGGAGGGAGGAGAAGCTCCTGGGGAGCTGGAAGTCTTGGAAGAACAGGACCTCTCAAGGGACCAAGAGCTCCCCCAGGAAGAGACCTCTGGAGAAGAATCCCCCCGGAAGGGCCAAAGAGAGGAGTGTATTCTCGAGAAAGCAGAGGGGGACGAGGACCTCTTGACCATCGAGATGAGCGCCGACGATCTCCCCGCATGGTTGGATAGCCCCGAACCCCCTCAGAATCCCGATCATGGGATCACCCAGGAAGAGGAGGAAGATCTTGAAGATTCGTTTTTAGGGGAAGAGGAGCCCCCCAACACCTTTACCCCCGAAGAGGAGGAGGCTGCCGACCCCAAGGACTTCGATGAGCCTGCACCCGCCCTGGAGTCTGAAGAAATTCAGGAGGATTTGGCCGCGAGTTTCCTGGGGGAAGAGCCTGGGGCGGAGCCCCATGTGAAGGCTCAGGAGAAGGCTCAGGAAGAAACGAACCGGGCAGAAGAGAGCGCACGAAGCCTGGCCATGCTATTTGGGGTTTCTCTCGAGGACCCAGCAACCGAAGCTCCAGGGAACGAGGAGGAGGCGGTTGAAGTCCAAGAGGACGAGGTCGGAGGATCTCAGGATCCTGACACACAAGACTTGACGACTCCGGATCTGAAAGACCAAGAGGAAGCTCCTCAAGAGCCCGAACAGCAGGAAAACAGTCTTGCTTCCCTCTTCGGATTAAACCCCGAGACCGGGCGGCCCCTGCAAGAAAAGCAAAGCGGGGAAACAATCCCACAAAAAGCGCCTTCCTCCCAAGGTCAGGAGCCTGAAGAGGGACAAGGGAAGGGGATCGCAATGGTCTTTGACACGACCCCTTCTGCGGAGGAAGAAAGCGAAGCTTCGACCGAGAGTGCCAACGAGATCGCAATGGTCTTCGATGCCTCGGAGGAGCCGGACCAGAAGGAGGAACCAAAGGAGAAGAAAGAGGAGGAGCAGAGCCAGGATTCCATCGCCATGGTCTTCGGCGCTCCTGGCCAGGAGCAGGAAAAAAAGGAAGAGCAGAAGAACGCGCAGGCAGAGGAGCAGAGCCAGGACTCCATCGCCATGGTCTTCGGCGCTCCTGGCCAGGAGCAGGAAAAAAAGGAAGAACAGAAGGACGCGCAG
>DROQ01000021.1 GCA_011321845.1 Planctomycetota bacterium
CTTCATAGAAGAGGATCTTGATGGTGGTCTTGGCCCGGTTGCAGAAGACGAAGAGGTGTCCGGAGTTTGGATCCTGGTCCAGGAGAGAGCTTGTCAGGGCGGAGAGGCCATGAATCCCCTTGCGAAGGTCGGTGGGTCCGGCAGCAAGGAAAATGCGGATACCGCCGGTAAAGCTCAGCATACCGATTGGAGGGTTTGGAGGAGGGGGAGGAGGGTAGATGGAGGCAGAGTTTCAGGAATGCGGACTTTGAGGCCTGAGGGGAATTCGATTTCCAGGGTGGGAGCGGAGAAGCTGGGGAGGACCCTGACAGGGACAAAGCCTTCGGAGTCCTCGGTGGAAGAGAGCAACTCCTTGCGGTACCGAAGGAGGGATGAGTAGCAGAGGCCTTGCTCCAGGCAGAAAGCGCGGAGGGATTTGCCGCTTTGTTTCCAGGAGGAGAGGAGGGAGAGTTTTTCGCTGCGGGATCTTTTTGTCATGCAGGGATTTTGGGGCCCTGCGAGGGGGGGCGGTAGATGGTCTTCAGGGAGCGTTTACTTTGTTCCTAAGGGTGTACATCGCACGCGCAATTCTAGCCGAACAAACTCTAAGCCCATCATCAAGGCTCGGGGCATTGTTCTCGGCATTACGCAGGTAGCTATCCACGTTTGGTTTTGCGTCGTACTTCCCTTCCTCCAGATACTGAGTCACCTGGACGACCGTCTCAACGAACTTCCCAGCGGAACTACGCCCCAGCGTTGAGGTCGCAGCATCGTGGCGAAGCTCAAAGAAGTTATCTACTAAATCAGCTGCCAGTTCAGGTGGGAGCCAGCCGAAAAGCGCCTTCTTTAAAGAATCAGAATCCACAGATGTTATTCGCTAGGACCGGCCAACATCCTTTCAACCTCTTGTTTCCCGGCATTGGTTAGTTTGTATTTCTTTCTAGCTTGTTTGGTACTTCCAGATTTGCGGGTTTGCATTACCAGCGCGGGTGTCTTTGCTTTCAGCCCATCGAACGCCCGGGTAATGTTCGCAACGCCATGGCCAAGCTGCTTCAGCTCCTTGTTGACCCGCGCTCCCTCCAGCTCGGATTCGCCCTGTACATACTGAAACCAGTATCCGGCAACGAGCGCCCTATCAGCCTCTGTCTTTGGAGCCGCCGCGGCGTAAAGATCGGCAAGAGCCTCATATTCTTCAGTCCCGCCACTTGTATCTGTTTCCTGCTGCGGACTTCGCGCGCCTCCTCGAGGGCTGGGCTCGGGCGCTAGCACCACGCCAAATCTCTCCGCAGCCCATCGGAGCACCCGCCTCCGAACGTCCTCTTCGAGCGGTTCTAGCGCGCCCTCGATCACGCTCATCGCTTGAATCTCACCGCTCAGCCCGTCTTTTGCCCCGGCCATCTGAATTCTCCTACTCAATATCGCTGTGCATGTTATACTACCACGGTTATGCACTATAACATGCACCACATTGCCGTCAAGGGTAGCGGCCGGCGATCTAACCAGCGCATGAAGTGCGCGCAGCAAGCTGCGCCGGACCGCGCTACGCGCGGCCGCTTATGCGGGCGTTAGCCGAAGAAGGCCATGAGACGAATCAGTGTTCAAAGACCTAAAGAAAAGTTGAGGGGGATCAAAAGAAGACTGAAAGCACTGGACAAATGGTCTGAATCACTCATTGGTTTTTTTCCAACGGAATATGCCAACGAAAAATACTGGAATTGGAAGATACCCATCCTTGACAGAATGGTTAATAGGCCAACCACAAATAAAGGGATTCAAGCGCATTGTGCCAGGGCAATCTTAAGAGCTGCATCATCCATTGAAAAAGCAAAACCTGAAAACATGAAGGATGCGATTGTTTCTGCATTGCTAACTTATCCAGATATGTTTGATAGTGAAATATGCGTATTCTTTTGCAATGATTATTTCTCAAACTTCTTTATTAGAAACAGTGAAAATCAAAAATTAATAAAACTTGAACGTGGCAGCTTACTTTCTGAACTCGGAATCACATCTATAAATGGCTTTGAAGAAACTGGATTTCACTTTGTTATGAAAGATCGATTGGAGGGAGAGGCATCCATCTATGAGTCAGAATGGTGGTCATATCGTGCAATTCATGGCTAACAAAAAAATCCAGAGGACGTCTAATAACGTCATGCTTTTGTTGCCGAAAAAACCCCACCAATTTTTGCTGCACGCTAATTTCGGCCTTAGGCGAAAAAACCAATGAGCCTCAGAAAAGCCATGATTGACGAGATTCACTTTCCTTCACAGCCGTCTAAGCAACGGAATATGAATAGAATGTGCCTTTTGCAAAGGTGCCCGCGGAACTTCGATGTGGCTTTTGCGATGATTTGTACCACCCGAAAAGCGAGAAAATGTTATCGCTTTTTACCGCAGAAGAACGAGAAGGCTTGGCTCAACTCTATGGTTTACTGTGTGAGGCGTCTTCCATTGAAACCGATTCTGTCGGTGGGCTCTTAAAACAGGTTAAAACAGGCAAAATGGCAGGCCCTTGTGGCTCTAGCAAAGGAACTTTGGGTTACTATGAGCGCCACGCATAAAAAAAGCCTCTTCGAAGGCAAACTACGCTTCGCTTCGATTGCCCTGCACAACTCAAAGGTTATGCTAGAAGAGTCATGAGGAGACAACGCCACAAGGGAAATCAACTGGGCTCCTTCGGGTCCATGAGTTGGCCGGCGCTTTGGTCACTGGTCTTTGGTTTTCTTTGGTGGTTGCTTACCCTGTGGGTTTACCTGACGGGGATGCCTGGGCCAGGGCAAAGGGATGTGGCACCGGCAATCGGGCAGATCTTTGACTATTGTTATCTTTGTTCACTTCTCATCATTGGGTTGCTTGCGGTGGACACCTTGGCCCTATCCCTCCACAGGGTTATCAGGGCTAAGCAGTATTTGACCATCAACATGGCCGCCCTTGTATTGCAGATCTTCGTTTTGATCGGTTCCGTTCAAATGGTTTCCTACACGCTCTGGTGGAGCACCTAAAGATTTGCCAGGGCACTCTTGCAAATTTGGAGTGAAATCAGCATCACCGGCTGTTGGCTCATGTCACGGGGCCTGCGAAGGGTGGATGGGATTCCAAGGCCCTGGGTAGAGGCCGCGCCGGACGCTGCCGCTGCTGATGAAGGAAAGCTTTTCCTGCACTGAGGACAACGATGAAATACGACCCCCTCACAGGCCCGGATTCGGAATGGTGGCTTGGGCTGGAGGAACAAGAAAAACTCGCTCTTATTCTCGAACAGCACGAACTCTCTGGAGTCGAAATTCCGGGCATCAGGCTTCATGCGGCCATACACACCGTCGTGGAAAACCAATTGGCCATGGGGATTCCTGATGTGCAGGAAACGCTCGACCGGCTCGTTGCTGACGGACTCGACCGACACGAAGCCCTGCACGCGATCGGCAGGGTTCTAGCGGACCTGATCTATGACACAATCCACCAGCATTGGGATTGGAAAAACCTAGACCCCATGCCCGAGGGCTACTTCCGAGAACTGAGAGAACTCACCGTCGAGAAATGGCGGGAGATGGGTTAACAATGCCCTGAGGCCGGTCGCCCCATGCCGCGAAACCGGGGGGCCTGAGGCCTAAGCGCTCCAAGTTCCGGGCCTCTCCTCGTCTTCCGCGACCGAGCCAATCCCCCTATCAAGATCTTCTTCCATGAAGGAGGGGGATTCTGGCTCCTTCAAAAACACCTCGGTAAGGGCCCCCGGGTCAGGGACGTTTTCGCTTTCTTCGCTCCAGGAGTCCCCTGTGTCAGGGTAGTTGTTGCGTAAGCGCTCCCTGAAGACCACCCCCCTTCCTCCCGGGATCCTTCCTTTTTGATCACCGCCCCCGCCAAGCAATCCAAATGCCCCAGGACCTCTGGTCCTGGGGCATTTGGATTGCTTGGCGGGGTGGGAATTTAAGGATGGATCCCGGGAGGAAGGGGGGTGTGGTCCTCAGGGAGCGCTTACGATGAAGCTGACGGTCGCCTTCGACGCTCGCAGCTTATCGGCAGGACGTTAGACACGCGTGTAAGGATCATCGGTTGACGCGGCATGACGATTGGCTTAGGTTAGACCAGTGGGGATTTCGACATGAAAGAATCGCCGATTCAACTTTCTTATACAGTGCTTGGAGGGATTCCCGTTTTCCGTGGGACACGGGTTCCGGTCCAGACCCTCATCGACTACCTGGAAGCTGGCGATTGCCTTGACGACTTTCTCGCCGACTTCCCCACAGTGACACGCGACCAGGCCATTGCCGTTCTCGAACTCGCGGGTGAGGCCCTGATTCGCAATGCGCGTGCTTCTTGACGAGTGTTTGCCTCGACGGCTGAAACCCCTTTTGGGTGGGCACAACGTCCAGACTGTTCCTGAAGCCGGCTGGAGCGGTAAGAAGAATGGTGACCTTCTTCGGGTCGCATCTGAGTCCTTTGACGCTTTCATCACGATGGACCAGAACCTTCAGTATCAGCAAAACCTGAAGGTCGCAGAACTCGCCGTCATCGTTCTCGAATGTCGAACCAATCGTTTTGAAGACCTGCTTCCTTTGGTCCCACGCCTGCTGGATCTTCTTCGAGAAGGAATTGCACCGGGAGAGATCGTACGGATCGGAGTCTAACCTTGCGATCGACCTGATGTCGGGCTACGCCCTCTACCGATAATAGCAAGCGTTAGACGGTGTGAGTTCCAAAAACCTTTCCCCCCCATTCCTGAAAGTTTGGCAAATCGAGCCGGGGGCCAAATGCAGCGAAACCGGGGGTCCGGTCGCGAAGATCCGGAGGAAGAAGAAACCATGGTTTGCGGTACGCTCCAACCAAGGGGTCCATCGAGGACTTCTAGCCTTGGGAGTAGGCTGTTCGAGAAAGGTCCGGGCTGAACTCGGAATCCTCCCAGGGCTTTGGCCGACTTCGCCGAAGGCGCCTGAGGCCAAAGCCCTGGGAGGATTCCGAGCCGCGCGGAGAAAGGGAGAACCCCAGCGGGAGTGCCAGGGTTGGGCCTAGGTCGGGCGGCTCAGTCAGAAAGCCCGCTAGCTGCCCGGCGTAGGAAACCCGAAGGGCTACTTCCGGAACTTCTCCAAGGTCTGGGTGTAGCCCTTGATGGCTTTTTCGTTTCCTTCCTTCTTGGCCAGGGCGAGAGCCTTCTCCTCCAGTTCGATGGCCTTTTTCTTGTCTCCGTTTTTGAAGAAGGCGAGGGCAGCGCTGTCCAGGATGAAGGCGGGAATCTCCTTGAACTCGAGGATCCTCTTGGCACCCATGAGGGCCAAGGGGTAGTAGTCGGGACCAAATCGGTCCTCCGTGAGCAGCATCCAGACAAAGCCGTTCAAATGCTCCAGGTTCTCTTGCTTGTCCAGCTTGGCGGCGTAGGCCTTGGCGCGCTTCATCTGCTCCGCTTTGTCATCGAAGAAAAAGGCGGCGATCTCGAATCCGGTCCGGAAGGCCTCGATGTCGTTGGGATCCTTCTTCGCCCGGTAGTCCATGAACTTCTTCAGGAGGCTGCGGTAGGCCTGGGCGTGCTTGGAGTTGAAGAGTTTCGCGCACAACCTCTTCAGGAAATAGTCGTTCGTCTTGAATCGCTTGAACCCCGCTTCGGCGACGGAGATGGCCTTGGGGCTCTCCTGCTTCCGGTCCCAGTGGGAGAGCAGGGCGAGCAGGGCCTCGTGGGCGGGTTTGCCCTTGGTCTTGCCGATCGCTTCGAGGATGCCGAGCATAAAGGCCTTCATCTCGTCCGAGGCGCGGATTCCCAGGTATTCCTGGGCCAGCTTGATGGCGGCGAAGGGGTTCTTCCTTTTCAGCTTGGGGAGGAGTTTCCGGAAGAAGGCGTCGGCCTTCTCGCGGCCCTCGAGTTTGGAGAGGGTGTAGTGCTTCTGGGCGAGGAAGAACTTGCTCGTGGGGAATTTCTTCAGCAGCTTGTCCACGAAGGCAGCCACCCCCTTGATGTCTTTTCTCAGGATCATCTTGCCCAAGGCGATTCTCTGGGCCTTGTTGTGGATGAGCCAGAGCTGGCCTAGGTCCAGGCTGCCGTCCAGGGCGTCCTCGACCTGGTACACGAGCTCTTCATCCGGCTTGCCGAACCATTGGATCCGGCCGTCCCGGACCAGGATGGCCAGGGGAAGCTCCTCGACCCCGAGCGCCCCGGCCCAGTTCTTCCTGAGGTCTCCCGCCTTGTCCAGGCCGATGGGAAAGCGCAGCCCCTTGGCCGCCTTCCGGAAGAAGGCCCTGGCCGGCCCGGCCTTGCCCTTCTCGGGGCAGAGGATGGCGAGGGCCCGCAGGGACTCGGCCTTGAAACGCTTTTCGAGGGGAGGCAGGGTCCGCAAGAGGGCCTTGCCCTCTTCCCCGGGCGCGAGGAGCAGCAAGAGGTAGGTCTTGGGAGGGCTTTTCTTCATGGTCTTGCTCCCCCGGAGCCAGGTGGCGGCGAGGGGAGGAGCCTTGTCACCGTAACTTAGGGCTGGGTCCTCGGGCTTTTGCGCAAGGAGGGGGGTGGAGAGGAAGAGGGTGAGACAGAGGGAGGGCAGAGAGCTGTGCATTTTGGGTCCTTTGTCTCCGGCGGGAGCTTGGAAGGGAGGGCTTCGTCCGTATGATGTTCGGTCCTCTATCCCTGTCCCATCTGGAGATGCAATGAAAGCGATGAAACGATTGACGGTCGGTCTTTTTCTAGTCGGGGTCTGCCTGGCCTTTCCCGGGTTCGCGGCGGCCAGGAGCGCGCCGGCATTCCAGGGAGAAGGTCAGGGGGAAGGGTCGCAGGCTGGGATCACCACTAGGGTGCACGCCGAAGGAAACCCCAATCGCATCCTCGACAAGTTGCTCCAGATTTTGGATGAGATCGAATTGCGAGTCAAGATGCATGTCCGGCTGGGGGAGCTGGTCGGCAGGCTGCAATCCCGCAAGCCCCACTACGAAATCGTCGGCGGCGACGCGATCCAGGGGACGGTCCAGCCGGGCGGCGTGAGCGCGGGAGAGAACCCCGCGAGCGCGGAAAAGGCCGGCTCCGGCGCCAAGGCTCGGCTCCTCGGCGACGAGGAGAAGAAGGGGATCGAAGCCGGGGTCGTGGCCCTCGTCGACGGCCTCCCGGTCAAGAGGGAAGAGATCGAGCAGATCGCCGATTTCTTCGAGACCTTCAAACCCGGCCTCCGGGACCAGCACCTCAAGGATGCCTTCGAGGCGCTGATCAAGGTCCGCCACATCCAGGCGGCCTTCAAGGACAAGCTCGCGGCCATGGAGAAGCGCGCGCAGGAGATCTACAAGAAGGCCAGCGCCGAGGGAGCGGACTTCGCCAAGATCGCCGCCGAGAACTCCGACGGCCCCAGCAAGAGTGACGGGGGCAACCTGGGATACTTCGCGCGGCCCAACATGGTGCCCACCTTCGCGGCGCGGGCCTTCAACATGAAGATCGGTGAGGTCAGCAAACCCTTCGCAAGCATCTTCGGCTACCACATCATCAAGGTCGAGGGCAAGCTCAAGGGCAACACCCCGGTCGAGGACCAGGTCAAGGCCCGGCACATCCTCGTCATCTTCACCCCCGACCAGAACAAGACGCGCGCGCTCGCCAAGGAGGCGGCCGACGGCAAGGCCAAGGTCGCCCTCGTGGACAAGAAGGACAGGGCCATTCTTCCTCCGGCGTATCGCTGAGCCTGGACCGCGGCCTCTCCCCTGAGTCGGCGAATCCCGTGAGCAAGGCAGACCTTGTTGTTTTACAGCCGGGAGCGACCCTGGAGGAGGCCGCCGCGGTCCTGGAGAAGCGCGTCTGCCCGGTCTTCCTCCTCGCCGATGAGCAGGGACAACTGCTCGCCCTGCTCCGGGAGGAGGATCTCCGCGTCGGCCTGGCGGAGAAGGCCCGCCCCCAGCACGAGGCGATCTCCCTCGCCGTTCCCCCCGAGGTCTTTGGGCTCAGCGAGGGCGAGGAGGCCCGCGGGATCGGCTGGGACCGGCTCGGTCTCCCCCAGCCTCCCGAGGTAAGGCGCGCCCTCCTCATGGCCGGCGGCCTCGGGTCCCGACTCGCCCCCCTCACCGACAACTGCCCCAAGCCCCTGCTCCCTGTCCGGGGCAAACCCCTCCTCCACCGCCTGCTCGCCCAGGTCCAAGCCGCAGGGATCCGGGAGGTCTACCTCTCCATCCTCTACCTGGGAGACATGATCCGCGCCTCGGTCGGGGATGGGTCGGCCTTCGGCCTCGAGGTCCACTACCTCGAAGAGAGCAGCCCCCTCGGCACGGCGGGAGCCCTCGGCCTTCTCCCCGAGGGAGAGGGACCTCTTCTCGTCATGAATGGAGACATCCTCAGCACCATCAACCTGGAGGCCCTCTTCGCCTGGCACGGCCGCAATCCCCGCGCGGTGACCGTGGCCACCTGGCTCCACAAGGTCCACGTGCCCTTCGGCCTCGCCCACTTCGAAGGCCCAAAGCTCCTTCACATCGAAGAGAAGCCCACCCTCCGCCTCCCCGTCAACGCGGGCATCTACCTCTTCGAGCCCGACCTGGTGGCCCAGGTCCCCAGGAACAAGCCCCTCGACATGGTGGGCTGGCTGAACCAGCTCGCGAAGGAAGGCAAGGCCGGCCAGTTCCCCATCGTGGAGCGCTGGGAGGACATCGGCAGCCTCGAGGCCTACGAACGCCTCCAATCATAAAAAATACGGAAGGCACTACGGGGGACCACCGGGCCGAGGGGGGCATCCCTTTCCATCAAGTCGTCTGCGTCAAAGGCCTGGGGGGCACCACGGGTGGACTACCCGGCCGGGAGGGTCAACCCCTTCAAGCAAGCCATCTGCGTCAAAGGCCATAGGGGCACCTGGGATGTGCAACCCGGCCAAGAGGATCCCCGGCTGTCCAAGGAGGCCCATTCCCTTTATTCTATGACATCTTCCCTGGGTAAATCCGTCCCCCCTTTCGGAACTCCGTTATGTCCCAACTCACTCTCCCCTCCAGCCTCGCTCTCCTCCTAGCCGGCTTCCTGGCCTCCTCCCTCCCCGGCCAGGTCAAGACCAGCACCCTCCCCAAGGAGAACGAACTCATGGAAGGGCACGGTTTCACTCGTGACCCTCTCCAATTCTCGAACATGCGCTTCCAGTCCTACTTCGCGCAGCGCCACGTCGGGATCAAAACCCCCTCCCTGATCCGGGAGATCGGTTTCCGCCAAGAAGCAGGCATCGGCCTCTCCAACTTCCCTCGCACTCTGAATTGGACCGTCAGGATCGGCACCACGACCCGCAGCCTGGCCCAGTTTTCGAAGACCTTCGCCTCCAACATCACCAGCCCCCTCACCCAGGTCTACAAGGGCAAGGTCAGCCTCCCCAGCTTCAAGGGGGGCAACCCGCCCCGCATCGGCGCACCCCTGGCGATGGTCAAGCTCCAGACCCCTTACGTCTACAAGGGCGGCAACCTGCTCATCGAGATTCTCGCCGAGGACCCCACGGGGAAGAACAGAGTCCTCCCCTACTACTGCGACAAGGCGAGGAGCTTTGGCCCGGGAAACACCTTGCTGGCCTTTCTCGGCAGGGGCTGCCCCCTGGGGAGCAATCAGCTCTCGGTCTCCATTCGCAATGTGCAACCGGGGGGCACCTTCCGCTCCATCCTCCGCTACGCGAGCGTGACAAACGGCAACGCCCTCCTGGCCTTCGGCACGCGAACGGACAAGTTCGGTCCCCTCAAGCTCCCCCTCGATCTCGGGCTCCTTGGCGCCAAGGGCTGCTACCTCTGGACCGACATCCTCTTCACCCTCCCCAAAGCGATCAGCGCCCGCACGGCCGATCTCAGCGTCCCCATCCCCAAGGACAAGTCCCTCATCGGCGTCCTCGTCAACGACCAGTGGCTCGTCCTCGACAAGGGCAACCGCCTCGGCCTGACCACCGGCCCACTTGCCCAGCGCATCATCTCGGCCAACGGTACCTATACGCTTGAAGCGGGCTACATCTACTGGGCGGGCAACGGCAAACCCGCTGCTCAAAAAACCGCCAACTCGAGGCTCATCAAGAACGAAGTTCCCGTCCAAGTCCTTCGCTACCTTTGAGCCATCAACGCCGGTAGGGAACGTCAGTAGGGAACGCCCGTAGGGAACGCCTCCTGGCGTTTCATGTAGAAAACGCCTCCAGGCGTTTTGGTAGAAAACGCCTCCAGGCGTTTTGGGGGAAACGCCTCCTGGCGTTTTGAAGGGGAAATGCCTTCTGGCGTTTTGAAGGGGAAATGCCTTCTGGCGTTTTGAAGGGGAAATGCCTTCTGGCGTTTTGGGGGGGAACGCCTGGAGGCGTTCCCTACAAAAAACCCCTGGAGGGGTTTTCTACGTAAAACACCTGGAGGTGTTTTCTACGAAAACTTCTGGGACGTTTTCTACTCGTTCTACTTGGAATGCTTGAGGCGTTGGATTTCGGCGAGGTCGGAGATGAGGGGGTTGGGGTTGGATCCAAGGTTTTCGGAGGGTAAGCCGGATGGGAGGGGTTTGCGGCCCAAAACCAGGTAGAGGAAATCGACGTCCTGCACCCGGGTGTTGGTAGCGGTGTCCACGATATCCCAAGCCATCTTGAACAAACCCTGCAAGGCCGTCCCGTTGTGGTTGAAGGTAAAATCCCCAAGCGCGAGCAGCTTGACCTTGGGCGTGTCCTGGGTGAAACCGATGAAGCCCTCGCAAAAGCCTGGGCCCACGACCGTAAGCAGCTGGCGCAGGGTCATCTTGGGGAAGACCTTGCGGAACTCCGTCACATTCCAGGGGGTGCCGAAGAGCGAGGTCACTTCGGTCTTTCCGGCCACCAAGGGCTTCTTGGGGTCCATTTTGGTCAGGTAGGAAGGCCCCACGTCTTTGATGACCTTGACGTCCTGGATGAACCAGTCGCCCTCCATCGAAGGGATGTCCCGCCCCGGTTTGCAAACGAACACGAGTTTGTCCACGCCCGCGGGTTTCGCCTTGTCGACGAGGAAGTCCTCCTTGAGGAAGTCCACGCGCAGCTCCTGGCGGCCCGTCTTGGGGTCCAGAAGCAGCACCTTGCCGGTCGCGGAAATCCGGGTCTGGAAGAAGTAACCGAAGAACGGAGAGTAGTCGAGGGTCATGGAGAACGTGAAGCTGTCCTTGAGCACCACCTGCTTCTTGCTCAGGAAGCCCTTGAAGACGCTCTCCACGTAGTTCTTGAGGATGGACCCGGGACCGATGTATTGGTCCGCCAGGACCTCCAC
>DROQ01000022.1 GCA_011321845.1 Planctomycetota bacterium
GGAGGGGAGGGGGGTGGCGGGGGTTCGAATCGGGATTCGGACGAGTGTGTTCAGGAATGACGCGGAGTGCAGAGGGTTTCTTTTTTTGAATCGCAGATTTCTCAAGGGGGGGACAGATGCGGAAGGGAGGTTCAAGTTGCCTTATTTGGAACATCCCAGTTTGAGGTTTGTGTTGGAGTTCGGGTTGGGGGACCGGAGTGCTTTGTTGGAGGTGAGGGGGGCTGGGAAGGGGTTTGTGGTGGAGTTTTAGGGGGGAAAACGCCTGGAGGCGTTTTCTACTAAAACCCCTGGAGGGGTTTTCTACTCAAAACCCCTGGAGGGGTTTTCTACTTAAAACCCCTGGAGGGGTTTTCTACTGAAACGCCTGGAGGGGTTCCCTACTCGCGCATCATGATGGGGCAGGCGACCTGGTGGTCGGAGCCGGCGTCGAGGAGGGGGGGGCGTTCTTCTGCGCAGGAGGGCTCGGCGTAGGGGCAGCGGGTCCGAAAGGCGCAGCCGCTCGGTTTGTTGAGTGGGCTGGGGGGTTCGCCCTGGAGTTGGATGCGGTCGGGGCGGGTCTTGCGTGGGTCCGGAAGGGGGACCGCGGAGATGAGGGCTTTGGTATAGGGGTGGATGGGGTTTCGGTAGAGGACCTCGGCGGGGCCGATCTCCATCAGGTTGCCCAGGTACATGACCGCGATGCGGTGGCTGATGTGCTCGACGACCGAGAGATCGTGCGCGATGAAGAGATAGGTAAGACCGAACTCCTCCTGCAAATCCTGCATCAGGTTGATGACCTGGGCCTGGATGGAAACGTCGAGGGCCGAGACTGGTTCGTCCGCGATGACAAGACGGGGGCGCGTCGCGAGGGCGCGGGCGATTCCCACGCGCTGGCGCTGTCCCCCCGAGAATTCGTGGGGGTAGCGGTGGGCCTGCTCCCCGGTGAGCCCCACCTTTTCGAGCAACCAGGCTACACGCTCTTCGCGTTCCTTGTGCCCCATTCCCGGCTCGTGCACCTTGAGAGGCTCGGCCACGATGTCCCCAACCGACCAGCGAGGATTGAGGGAGGAGTAAGGGTCCTGGAAGATCATTTGGATCTCGGAGCGGATGGGGCGCAGCTCCGAGCGGGTCATGGGGCAGAGGTCTACCTTCCCCATCTTTTCGCTGTCAAAGAGGATCTTCCCCCCCGTGGGTTCGACAAGTCGGATGATGGCTTTGCCGGTCGTCGTTTTGCCGCAACCGGACTCGCCGACCAGGCCCAGGGTTTCCCCTTCCCGAAGCGCAAAACTGACTCCATCCACAGCCTTGACCTCTCCGACTCGGCGCAAAAAGACCCCGGCGTGAATGGGAAAGTGGACCTTGAGTTCCTGGAACTCCAGGAGCGTTTTGGACAAGGTCTTGTCGGTATCCATGGTGGTCTCCATCAGGCACCCTCCTCATCGTGAAGGTGGCAGCGGCAGAAGCGTCCGGGTTGGATCTCACGCAGCTCGGGCTCCTCCCGGTCGCAGCGCTCCCAGCGGTCGGGGCAGCGTTCGGCGAATTTGCAGCCCGGAGGCATGTGAAGAATGCTCGGGACGATTCCCGGAATCGTAGGGAGACGTTTTCTCCTCTCCCGGTCGGGGTGGGGAAGGGAGAGGAGCAGGCCCTTGGTGTAGGGATGCAAGGGCTCCTCGAAGAGGGGGATGACGGGTGAAATCTCCTGGATCTTGCCGCCATACATTACGGCAACCCGCTGGCAGGTCTCGGCGACCACGGCCAGGTCATGGGTGATGAGCAGCATGGATGCACCATCGGTTTCCTTTTGAAGCCCCACCATGAGGTCCAGAATCTGGGCCTGAATGGTCACGTCGAGAGCTGTTGTCGGCTCGTCCGCAATCAGGAGGTTGGGCTGGAGGGAAAGGGCCATGGCGATCATGGCCCTCTGTCGCATCCCCCCGGAGAACTGATGAGGATAGTCGTCAAGCCGCTTCCGTGCATCAGGGATGCCAACCAGGCTGAGCATCTCAGCGGCTTTTTCCCGCGCCTCTTCTTTTCCGCAACCCGTGTGCAGTCGGATGGTCTCGACCAATTGGAATCCGATCGTGAACACGGGGTTCAGAGCCGTCATGGGCTCTTGGAAAATCATCGAAATGCGATTTCCCCGGATCTTGCGCATCTCATCCCAGGACAGGTCCAGGAGGTTCGTTCCCCGAAAATGGATCGAACCACCGACGATTTCCCCCGGGGGATTCGGAATCAGGCGAAGAATGGAGAGCGAAGTCACCGACTTGCCGCTTCCCGACTCTCCCACAAGGCCGAAGACCTCGTTCTCACGAATGTCGAAACTGACGCCATCCACGGCCTTTGCCGTCTGCCCTTCGACCTGGAAATAGGTCCGCAGGTCCCGGACCTCCAGGAGAGGTCTTTGATCGTCCATATCCATCAGCGCAACCTAGAGAATACTTTGGGGTCGAAGGCTTCCCGCACGGCCTCTCCGACCATGACGACCGAGAAGAGGGTGATGCAGAGAGCGGTAACAGGAGTAATGATCAAGTAGGGATAAAGGACAATGTTGTCCAGGCCCTCGCGGATCAGGCTTCCCCAGCTGGGAGTCCCTGTCGGGAGCCCGAATCCCAGGAAGTCCAAGCTCACCAGCGAGGAGATGAAGGCCACGATGCCGAAGGGCGCAAAGGTCACCACAGGGACCAGGGAGTTGGGGAGGATGTGCTTGGTGATGATGGACCAGTCGGAGACCCCGGAGGCGATGGCGGCCTGGACGTAGTCCTTGGATTTCTCCCGGTAGAACTCACCCCGAATGTAAAAAGTGATCCCCAACCAGGAGCGGAGGAGGATCAGGAGGATGGCCAACATGAGAAAGGTGGGGGTCACCATGGAGGCGATGATCATGATCATGAAGAGAAAGGGGATGCTCCCCCAGACCTCCACGAAGCGCTGGGAGAGGATGTCCACCCAGCCCCCGTAGTAGCCCTGCAGGCCCCCAACGATGATTCCGATGAGGTAGCCGACCCCCGCCACGATGAGGGCGAAGGAAAGGGAGATCCGGAATCCATAGAGGAGGAGAGTGAGGATGTCCCGGCCATTGGAGGAGGTCCCAAGGGGCACCCCCTTGGCCAGGCTCGGGGGATGGAAGGCCATTTTTCCCAGGTCCTTCCTCCGGCTGGAGGGAGACCAGGGATAGAGAGTCTCGAGAATATAGGCATCCCCCTTTTCGAATGCCTTTTTTGCTTCGAGCAGATCCGCCAACTGTTTTTTTCGGGAGGCGAGTCCTGCTTTCTTTGCAAGGTAGAACTCTCTCTTGCTCTTGGGGCTGTCCTTGGTGGGGGGCTTCAGCCTTTTCAAGCTCTTCTCGGCCCGCTGGACTCGCTTCCTGGTTCGTTCGATCATGGGGTCGAAATTCTTGGAATCTTCGAGACAAGCCTTGAACAGCTTGTAGTCGACCCCGCTGGTCCCTCCCTGGCCGAAATCTTTTTTCGAGGTAAAGGTCGAAATGTTGAAGAAGGGAAACCATTTGGCTGCCAATTCCCGAACCGCGGGATATGCGGTGTGGTTCTTGTACCGGATGTAGAGGGGTTTCTCGTTGACGATTACTTCGAGGAAGAGGGAGATGACAAAGAGAATGGAGATCCCGAGAAACGACCAATAGCCCCGCTTGATGCTCTTGAATCGCTGAAGTCTCTTCTTCGTGATGGGGGTGGCCCGCATGCGAAAGCCCATGAGTCGACCGATCCGGACAATGATGCCGGGAATGACCTTGCGGGTGAGAAAGGTCCCGAGGGCTAGAACGATGATCAGATAGATGGCTTTGCCGAGCATTGGTCCTGGTTTACTGGAAGCGAACTCTTGGATCGACCCAAGCGAGAATGATGTCCGACAAAATGTTGCCCACCAGGCGGAGCATGACCCCAATGGCCAAGAGACCGAGAAGGATGGGGTAGTCCCGCTCCAGGAGGGAGTTGTATCCGAGGAGGCCCATCCCATCGATGTTGCAGGTTTTTTCGATGAGGAAGGATCCAGCGAAGATCAATCCCAGGGCGTTTCCGATACCCACGCAGATCGGGATGAGGGAATTCCGGAGGGCGTGAAGAAAGATGACGCGCCGTTCGGGGAGACCTTTTGCGAAAGCCGTTCGGACATAGTCGGCTCCCAGATTGTCCAGGAGGCTGTTCTTCATCAGGATGGTCATCGCCGCGAAGCTGGCCATCATGTAAGCGATCAGGGGGATGATGGTGTGGGAGATTTGGTCCTTGATGCACCACCAATAGTTTCCCGCTTCCCACATGGCGTTCCAATTCTGGGAACGGAAGTCTCCCAGGGGGAAGATCTTCATTCCATAGTTGTCGGTGGCAAAGAAAAGCATGAGCAAGAGAGCCGCGACGAAGCCGGGAATGGAATATCCCAGGAAAACAAGAAACGATGTGCCCGTGTCGAATAAACTGCGATGCTTCAAGGCCTTGAAGATTCCAAGGGGGATGCAGACGATCCAGGAAGCGATGTAGCCGATCAAGCCAAAGTAGATGGAGACCGGGAACTTGGAGGCAATTTGGCTGAGGACGGGATCGTTGTATCGATAGGAACGTCCGAAGTCGCCCTCCAGGATTCCGCTGAAATGTCCACTGTCATTCGGCCAGACCCCAAGCCAGATCAGGTAGCCGACGGGAATCGATCGATCCAGATGAAAGTGTTTGAGGAGCTGTTCCTTTTGTTCCTTCGTGAGACCTTCTCCTCCCGTGAGTTCCGCCGCTCCGCCGCCTCCTTCGGTGGCCTGGCTCTGACGGAGCATCATCTCCGCTCTTTCGATGGGGCCTCCCGGCGTTTTTCGGAAAACCGCATAGACCATCAAAGTGATGAGGATGAAGGTAATGGGCACCATGAGAAGGCGCCTCAAAAAATAACTCATCATTCCATGCACGATGCTACTCCTAGGAGGATCAGGCCCGGGGGGTATCCACGATTGAGGACCAAAGAGCCTTGGCGATGAGCCTCACTTGCCCGGGTCCCAGGGCTTGACCGTGATCTGGCCCCGGGGTTCCAAATCCGTTCCTTCCTTTCTTGCCTTCTCCAAGGCTTGAATCCTGGAAGGATCCCACCACCAGGTGAGGAGGGCTTCACTGAAGGGGTCGTCCCCGATTTTGGTGAAGTAGGTCTTGGGATGTCCCATGCGGTTCCAATACAGAATCCTCTGGAAGTTTGCGTACCAACCCAGGGCGTAGGGGTGATCGTTGAAGACGATGGAGTCGATTTTTTTGACGATCTGCACTTGCTTGGGGCGTTCGAGGGCGAGGTCGTATTCTTCGAGCAGCTTATCCACTTCGGGGTTTTTGAATCCTGTGAGGTTGTTGTTGTACGGCTTGTCGGCCAGCTCCGAAGACCAGGAGGTCCGTGGGTTCGGGAAGAGGAGGGCTCCCCAGCTTTGATAGGTGAGAAGGAACTTTCGCTCCTGGACCTTTTTATAGAGGGTGGTGGGATCGATGAGTTTCAAGTTGAGCTTGATCCCCGCTTCTTGCAAATCCTTCTGCACGACCAGCCAGATGCGACCAAAGGATTGCGCTCCGTATTCGAGGGTGAGTTCCAGGGGTTCTCCCTTGGCGTTGACCAGCCAACCATCGTCATTCCGCTCCTTGTATCCAGCCTGGAACAATAGCTCCTCCGCCTTGTCGGGGTCATAGTCGATGCGGGGGTTCGTGTCATCGTTTCCCCACTCCCTGCCCGGATAGTAGGAGCGAATCTTCTGGTATTGGTTGAAGAAGAGTTGTTTGTTGAGCTTGTCCACATCGAAAAGATGGGCGAAGGCGAGGCGCACCCTCCGATCATTGAAGGGTGGTTTGCGCATGTTGAAGGCGAAGCCGGAGAAGCCCGCCGGGGCCTTGTTGTGGATCTTGCGGGCCTGGATCCAGCCCTTTTGGACTCCCTTTTCCTTGGGGACTTCTTCGACCCAGCGCTGGGATTTCATGACCCGGTAGAGGTCGAATTCGTCCGCTTTGAACTTTTCATAGGTCAGCACGTCATCCCGGACGACCCGGAATTTGATCAGCTCGAAGTTGTAGGTGTTCTTGGCCCAGGGCTCGTTCTCGGCCCACCAGTCGTGGCGTCTTCTCAGGAGAAGGCTCTTGCCCTTGACCATGTCCTTGGGGTCGAAGGAATAGGGCCCCGTACCGGGGAGCATCTCCCAGTTGTATTTTTCGAGGTAGGTTTTTCCGTCGATGTGGATGTCCTCGGCGGGGTAGATCCTGAGGGAGCTTCCACCGAAATAGAGGAAAAGCCGCCAGTTGAAGTTTTTGGTTTTCACCTTGATGGTCATGTCATCCACGATTTCCGGCATTTCGAACTGCTTCTTCATGACCAGGACGTTGGAAGGGTCGTTCCGGTCCTCCTGGACCAAGTGCCAGAAAGAGTAGTAGACGTCCTTTGCGGTGACCGGTTTCCCTGTGGAGAATCTCGCCTTGGGGTTGAGGCGGAACCAGAAGACCTGGTGCCCCTTGATGCCTTTCGCTTTGTTGGGGAGCCAGGTTTGGATGCGCCACTCCTTGGCGAGGAGGGGAATGAATTGCTCCGTTTCGGGGTGGATGCCGATCAAGCTCTCATACATGAGGGAGTGGATCGTGCGGGTTTGGACCAGGTTGGATTGAGGGCCGTCCGTCCGGAGGGTGGGGGGGAAACTGAGCCAGGCGAGGCGGAAGGGCCGGTCTTTGACGGTTCGCAGGGCTTTGGGGGACCCAATGGGGGGGTAGGTGCCCCCGTTGACCCAGCCTGTGTCTTTGTCCGGCTTGTTGCTTTCTTGCTTGGGGGCGGCTTTGTCAGGCTCATTGCCTTCTTGTTTGGAGGGGGTCTTCTTCGGGTTGTTGTTGTCGGTCTTGGCGGTTTTGCCGGCTGTCTTGTTCGGGGCGTCCTTGTTTCCTTCTTCCTTGGATCCACAGCTCTGGTTGAGGCCGGTAACGAGGAGGAGGGCGAGGCCCAAGAGGAAGGGAACGAAGATCTTGGAAGGGCGTTGCCGCTGGTTCGAGAGCATATGGAACTCCAACATTGGTAAACGAAGGTTCTTGGCGAGGAGCGAGCCGTCGCCGAAGGGCCGAACAGGTTGCGCGAAGAGGGGCACTCAGCGCAACGCTTTTTCCCAAAAGCTCTTGGAAGAGCGGGGCGGTGGATCAGCGCAGAACAGTGTACAGACAATCCCTGAGCAGACGGAGTGTCTTTCGGGGGATGTCCCTTTTTTCTCGAGGATCTCCGATAGCATCGAGGATGAGGGCGCGGACCGCCTCATGCCCCCGCCCCAACCGCGATCCGCGGCACCCGCTGCCCGACTCCCGTGAACAGCTCGTAGGGGATCAGCCCCGCCCGCCGTGCGGCCTCCTCCGCCCGGATCCCCTCGCCCCAGAACACCACATCCTCCGGCACCTGCCCTTTCAGCCCGCTCACATCCACGATGCAGAGGTCCATGCAGACCCGGCCGAGAATCGGGCATTCCTTCCCACCCGCCCAGACACGTCCGCGGTTCGAGAAGGCCCGGGACACCCCATCGGCGTATCCGGCCGCCACCACCGCCACCTCCATCTCCCGCTCTGCCACAAAGGTCGCTCCGTAGGAAACGCAATCCCCCGGACGCAACTTCTTCCGTTGCAAAACCTTGGCCCGCAGGCGCATCACGGGGCGCAGCCGCAGCCCGGCCGCCTCGGCCTCCGCCTGGTCGGTGTTGTAGCAGCCATAGAGGGAGATCCCCGCCCGCACGGGCCCCCGGTAGGCCGGCAGCCCTCCGTCCAGCCCGTTCTCGATCCCTGCGCTGTTGCAGAGGGAGTAGAGGAACCCCTCCCCCAGGCTCTCCATGAGCCGGGCGAAGGCCGCCACCTGGCGCGCGTTCAATGGGTGTCCCGGTTCGTCGGCGCAGGCGAAGTGGGAGAGGACGCCCTCCACCCGGAGGCCGCGGGCCTGGGCTGCGGCGAGAGCGCTCGGGAGGTCGTAGAAGCCCAGCCGGTGCATGCCCGAGTCGAACTTGAGCCAGCAGGGTCCGTCGAAACCCCCTCGCTCCAGCACTTCGAATGGACCCGGATTCGAGAGGACCGGGCAGAGTCGCATCTCCTTGGTGAGCCGTGCATCCTCCTCTCCCACGATGCCCGAGAGCAAAAAGATTTGAGCCGGCCTCTCCCGCTCCCGGTCCCCGAGCAGCTCGCGCAGGGTCGCCCCCTCCCAGGCGTCGGTCACGGCGAAGAGTTCGCAGCCCACCCGGCGCAGCTCGGGACCGACCAGGGAGATGTCGTGGCCGTAGGCGTTGGCCTTGACGACCGCGATCAGGGGATGGGGGCCCGCCCGCTCCTGCAAGGAGCGGTAATTCTGGACCAAGTGGTGGAGGAGGATCTCGGCCTGGACGCGTTTTTCCATGAGCTTCAGCGGGGTTGCAGAGGGTCGTTCTGGGAGCCGTCCTGCAGCAGGGGCTCGAGGGATCGCAGAAAGGCGTCTTTCCAGCGGTAGGCCTCGAGAAGGCTCTCGTCCGGGTGCCCCAGAAGAAGGAAGGCGAGGTAGAGCGCCTCGATGGAGGCGAGGCCCGTTTCGGGATCGTCGAAGAGCTTGGAGGTCCGTGGGTAGGCGGTCCGGACCCCTGGCGGAAAGGAGCGCGGGATCAGCTCTCCGCGGACCGCCGCCCGCATGGAGGGAAGGTAGCGCCAGGTGCTGTCGAGCAGCAACAATGGCTGTCCCGCGTCGCTCGGAGCGAGGGGGGGGGCGCCGACTTCGAGGAGGATGTGGGGGACCTCCAGTTCGACGAGCTGGCCCGGGCGCCAGGGGACGAAGACGAAGCCGGGCCGGCCGACGAGGGGTTCGAGGCTGCACTTCTTCCGCTTTTCCTTGTAGTGGCGGAGGATCAGGACCTCGGGGCGGGGATGGGCGGCGTCACTCATGGGGGGGAGGCTGCAGTTTTTGTTCCGCGGCGTCAAGGACCGCCTGGACGGGGATGCCGCGAACGCAGAGGGGAGCGACGCAGTCGCGCTTGCCGCAGGGGGCGCAGGGAACGGGGTAGCGGAGGACCAGGGCCCCGGGGTGGCGGGGGCCGTAGGCGCGTTCGTCCTTGGGTCCGAAGAGGGCGATGGAGGGGGTCCCCACGGCCGAGGCGAGGTGGAGGGCGCCGGAGTCGGCGGCGATGACGAGATCGGCGGCCTCGAGCAGGGCGAGGGTGGCCCGCAGGCCCTGTTCGCCCCCCTTCCAGAGGGGAAAGGGGGCGAGGGCGGCACCGAGGGGATCCTCTCCGGGGCCGAGGTTGATGACGACGCGATGCCCCCGTTCGCGGAGCCCCCGAGCCAGGGCCTGGAAGCGCTCGATGGGCCAGCGTTTGAAGGCCGCGAAGGCGCTGCTCCCCGGCGCCAGGACGACGAGCCTGGCCCCGCCGTCGGGGACCTGCTCCTCCAAAAAGGCCAGTGCCTGGCCCCGCTCCTCCTCTCCCGGGCGAAGCACCCTTCTGCCCGCCTCGGGCAGGCTCTCCCCCGTCGCTTCGATCACCAACAGCAGCCCCTCCTCCGCCCGGTGGATCCGCCCCTCGGGGAGGGACACCCTTTCTTTATAAAACCGCCAGGCTCCCTCCCGGCCCCGGGGGGCGGCGAAGCCGATCTTGCGCCGCGCCCGGGCGAGCCAGCTGTGCAGGCCGCTCTTGAGGTTGCCGTGCAGGTCGAGCAGGCAGTCGTAGCGCTCGCGCCGGAGATTGCGCGCGTGGCGGAGCAGCAGGAGCAGCGCGCGAGGCCAGAGCCAGGGGCGCGGGAGGCTTCGGCTCAGGGCCTTGCGCGGGTAGACGATGAGGCGGCGGATCCTGGGGTCGCCCTCGAGCAGCCCGGCGAAGCGGTCCTCGACCACCCAGTCCACGGCCAGGCCCGGCCGGAGGCGCTCCAGCGCCTCGAGGCTCTCGAGTGCGAAGCAGAGATCCCCGAGGGCGGAGAGACGTAGGAAAAGGTAGGCGGTCTGCGACATCGGGCGGCATGATAGGGGACAGACCGGAGCGCCTCCCTCCTGGAATGAAGAAAACGAAAGAAATGATGGACTCGCTCGAGCGCGGACCGGTGCGCCTTCTCTGGCCCCGGGGAGGCGAAGCTCCGCCCCGCGCCTGCCTGGAACCCGGCTATGTGCCCAGCGGCGAGCGGCAGCCCCTGGGCCGGGGGGGCGCCCAGCGGGTCGAGCTGGAACCCTACGGGACCGTGGTCTGGAAGACCTTCCGCCGGGGGGGCGGGGTGCGCTTTCTCGGAGGACATTATTTCCGGACGACCCCCCTCGAGAACGAAGTGGAAGCCCATCTGCGCCTGGCCGCCCGGGGACTCGCCGTTCCCCAGCTCTGCTTCGGGCGCATCGAGCGAAGGGCCGTGGGTTTTCAGCTCGAGCTTGTGACGCGCTTCGTTCCGGGACGCACTCTCCTGGGGCTGCTGGATGAGGCGCGGCCCGAACCCCGGCGCGCCCTGGCCCCCTTGCGGGAGATGGGGTGGCTGGTCCGGCGCATGCACGAGCTGGGGTTCGTGCATGGCGACCTGCACCCAGGCAACCTCCTCTTGCCCGAGCAGGGACCGCCCCTGGTCCTGGACCTCACGAGCGGCAGCTTCGAAGAGGGGGCGGGACCCGAGGCCGATCCTCCCACGGCCGGGCAGAAGGACCTCGTGCGCCTCGCCCGCTACTGGCGCAAGCACCGCGCCGAGGAGCCGCCCCTGCCCTGGGTCCTCGCCTTTCTCCAAGGCTACGAAGCCCGGCGCCAAAGGCGGCGCGCCCTCCTCGGGGAACTGAAGAGCGCCTACGAGCGCCAGGTCGCTCTGCGCTCCTGGCGCTGGTGAGCGCTGTGGTCACTAAGTCTGTGTCGATCTACATGCCCCGAGCCTCAACAGAAGGCTTTTTGGAGATACAAGTCTTTTGGACGAACCCACCTGAATCCGCTCTTTCCCTTTCACCAGGCCGCTCCCTTTTTCCGGGACGCTCCTTTTCTCCGGGCCGCTCCCTTTCTCCAGGGCGCTCCTTTTCTCCAGGGCGCTCCCTTTCTCCGCGCGGCCCGGAATCCTCCAAGGGCTTTGGCCTCAGGCGCTTTCGGCGAAGTCGGCCAAAGCCCTTGGAGGATTCCGGTTTCAGCCCAAAATTTCTTGGGGCTTTATCCAACCCAATTCTTTTGTTCCCCCGGGGGCCCTTCGTTGCGACGTTTCACCCGCGAGGATTCCCCTCGGCTTCCTCCATTCCAAACCATGGAATCCTCCCAGGTGCATTATCTTGGGAGCGATGCACATACATCGCTCCCTCCTTCCTTCCGACCATGGCACCAGGACCCACCCCGACCCGAAAGCGGGATCCTGGGCCCTTAC
>DROQ01000023.1 GCA_011321845.1 Planctomycetota bacterium
CCCAGAGAGAGGCGAGGAGGCTGTAGGTTTGGGCGAGGGGGCGGGGGAGTCTGTGTTTGGGGGGGGCGACCTGGGCGATGCGGGCGATGCGGCGGATGAGGTCGGGGCCACTGAGGTTTTCGCCGCCGAGGATGTAGCGTTCGCCGGTATTGCCGTGTTCGAGGGCGAGGAGGATGCCGGAGAGGACGTCGCGGATGTCGACCATGTTGACGCCGCCGGGGGGGAGGAAGGGGATCTTGCGTTGGGCGACGGCGGAGAGGAGGGATCCTTCGGTCTTGCGGCGGTCGCCGGGACCGAGGATGGAGGCGGGGTTGACGATGACGGCGTCGAGGCCTTTTTGGACTTCGGTCAGGACGGCTTCTTCGGCGGCACGCTTGGTATCGCAGTAGGGGATGCGAAGGGGGGCGAAGTTGTAGGGAGTGGTCTCGTCGAGGACCTCGGGGCGGGCGCTGTAGCCGACGGCGGAGACGGAGGAGATGTGGACCAGACGGGAAACTCCCTGTTCGCGGGCGAGGCGGGCGACGCGGGCGGTGCCCAGGGTGTTGACCTCGTGGAGGAGGGCGGCGTCACGGCGGTCGAAGCTGACAAGGGCGGCGGCGTGGATGACGACGTCGACCCCTTCCATGGCCTGGCGAAGGATGTCCTCGTCCTCGAGGCTGCCTTCGATCCTTTCGAAGGGGACGCCCAGGAGGTTGGTGGCCGGGTTCCCCGGCCGAACGAGGCAGCGCAGCTCCTCGCCCTGGTCGGTCAGGAGGCGGGCCAGGTTGGACCCCACGAAACCCGTGGCCCCTGTCAAGAAGAAGAGGCTCATGGAAGGAAGCCCACCCGTCTCATGATGGAGGGATCAATAGGCTCTCGCGACCACGACCCGGCCTGCGCTGTCCTTGCCGCTGATGGGGTCTTTGCCCGGTTCGCGGGTGGAGACGGGGCCGTCGGCGGTCTCGAGGCTGTCGGCCTCGGGGATGCAGCGGATGCTGGCCTTGCACTCCTTGAGGGCCTCCTCGCTCTCGCGGCTGCCGTCCCAGTGCATGAGGAAGAAACCGCCCTCTTCGATCTTGGATTTGAGTTCGTCGAAGCTGTCCACCCTGTGGGTCCGGGCCGTCCGATAATCCCGAGCGCGCTGCAGCAGGATGCCCTGCTGGCTGGCCAGCTTGGCCTGGAGCCAGTCGGCGTCGATGGCGAGCTTTTCGGTCAGGACCTTGGCGCGGTCGTGGCGAGTGACGACCATGGCCTTGTCCCCCTCGACGTCGCGAGGGCCGACTTCGATGCGCAGGCAGACGCCCCGCTGCTCCCAGTGGAAGAACTTCTCCGCCGGCCGAAGGGTGTCCCTCAGGTCCATCACCACCTTGCGCCCATCGGCGAGCACAACGGAGAGGATCTCCTTGCCGCCCAGGTTCTCGGCCTTGGCCACCCGCTCCTCGCCGCAGAGGGCGACCAGCAGCTCCCGCGCGTAGGCCAACACCTTCTCGCGCTCGGCGTCCTTGCGGTAGATGGGGACGATGGCGGCTACGATGGGGGCGACCTTGGGCGGGAGGATGAGCCCCTCGTCGTCCGAGTGCGTCATGATGAGCCCGCCGATCAGGCGCGTGCTCACCCCCCAGCTCGTGGTGTAGACATGCTCCAGCCCCTGGTCCCGGGTCTGGAACTGGATGTTGAAGGCCTTGGAGAAATTCTGGCCGAGGTTGTGACTGGTCCCCGACTGCAGGGCCTTGCCGTCCTGCATCATGGCTTCGATCGTGAAGGTGTGGTTCGCTCCGGCGAAGCGCTCCGACTCGGACTTCTCCCCTTTGATGACGGGGATGGCGAGTACGTCCTCGGCGAAGTCGGCGTAGACATCCAGCATGCGCCGCGTCTCCTGGTCCGCCTCCTCGGCGGTCTCATGGGCCGTGTGCCCCTCCTGCCAGAGAAACTCCATGGTCCGCAGGAAGAGCCGCGTCCGCATCTCCCAGCGCACGATGTTGGCCCACTGGTTGATCAGGAGAGGAAGGTCCCGCCAGCTCTGCACCCAGTTGGCGAAGGAATGGCCGATGATGGTCTCCGAGGTCGGCCGGACGATCAGCTCCTCCTCGAGCGGGCTCTTGGGCCGCAACCCTCCCTTGCCATCGGGCTCCAGGCCCGAGTGGGTGACCACCGCGCACTCCATCGCGAATCCCTCGACATGCGCCGCCTCCTTGACCAGGAAACTCTTGGGGATGAAGAGGGGGAAGTAGGCGTTGACATGGCCGGTTTCCTTGAAGCGCCTGTCCAGGTCCTGCTGGATCCGCTCCCAGACCGCGAAGCCCTGGGGTTTGATGATCATGCAGCCGCGGACCGGGGAGTGCTCGGCGAGATCGCCCGCCTTGATGACGTCCAGGTACCACTGCGGGTAGTCCTTGGACCGGGGAGTAATGTTTTTGGCCATGAGTCTTCCTGAAAAAATGAGCGGGGATTCTAGCCCGGATCCTCGAGGATCTCGAGCCATCTACAGGCAGTTTTGATCCCTATAGGCAGAGGGAAGGGAAACGAGGTGCCTCAAGAAAGCTCCAACCCCAGGAAAACCTGAGCGTATGATGCCGATCATGAAATCCAGATTTTTTCTCTCCGCCTTGTTTGCCGCCGCGGTCCTGCTGCTCGGGGGCCTCCTTCCGGGCGGCCTCCAGGCCCAGGCGCCCAAGCGGGTCAAGATCAGCGTAAAACTGGTCCCCGCCAAGCCGGTTCCAGGGCAAAAGGTCACCCTCGTCCTCCAAGCAAAGGTCCAGGATGGCTACCACATCTACAGCACGGGCCCGGAGGAAGCGACCCCGACCCAGATCAAGATCCTGGACAGCGGCGGGCTCAAACCGATAGGCGATCCGGTGGATCCAATGGGTGTCCCCCATCAGGACGCCCTGGGGAATTTCGCGACCTGGCTCAAGGGCGACCTGGTCTTCAAACGTAGCTTCGAAGTCCCCAAGGAAGGGAAATTGGGGACGCTCAAGGGGCGCTTCGTCTATTTGCCCTGCACCGAGGACTTTTGCGAGCAGAGGACCGAAGAAGAGTTCCAGATTCCCCTTGGGGGAGAAAGCAAGGCCAGCGAAGTAAAAGCCCCAAAGCCCAAGGTAGAGGAGGGCGAGGTCAGCCTGCTCTCGGTGCGCGTCGAGCCGGAGACCGCGGCCCCGGGCCAGAAGGTCCGGCTCATCCTCGAGGCCAGGGTCAAAGAAGGATGGCATGTCTACGGCCCCCTCGACGAATTCGGAACCCCCCCCGAAATCAAGCTCGCCAAGACCGAGCGCTACCAGCTGCTGGGGGAGACCAAGCTCCCTTCGGGCGAAAAGCATACCGTGATGGGAACGGAGGCCTGGTGGATCATGGGAGAGTTCGAAGCCTCGACCGAAGTCCAGCTCGCCAAGGGGCTCAAACCTGGAACGATCCTGACCCTCGAGGGAAAACTCGCCTACACACCCTGCACCAAGGACTACTGCCTGCAGCCCAAGGACATCCCCTTTAAGACCGAGGTCAAGATCGCGGGCGCAGCCCTGGACCCAAAAACCTCCTCCCCCACTTCGCCCCCTTCGAAAAAAACCGCACTCGCCCCCCCGCCCACCAAAAAATCCGAGCTCGCGGCGCCTCCCCCCAAGGCCGGCTCCCGCGGCGGCCTCTGGAAGATCATCCTCGGCGGCATCCTCGCCGGGCTCCTCGCCCTCCTGATGCCCTGCACCTATCCGATGATCCCGATCACCTTCTCCTTCTTCACCAAGCAGGCCCACGACCGCCACGGCTCCATCATCCCCCTGACCCTGGTCTACGGGGCGGGTATCGTGGGAGTCTTCATCCTGATCGGCCTCGTGGTCGGCCAACCCATCATCCTCTTCGCCACCCACTGGCTCACCAACCTCGTCATCGGGACGGTCTTCGTCATCTTCGCCCTCTCCCTCTTCGGGATCATCACGCTCAACCCTCCCCGCTTCCTGATGGATGCGGCGGGCAAGGCCTCGATGAAGGGTGGCTATCTGGGTGTCTTCCTGATGGGGACGACCCTGGTGATCACATCCTTCACCTGCACGGTCCCCTTCGTCAGCACCCTGCTCGCGGCGGCCGCCACCCACGGGAGCCTGCACGTCATCGCCGGCATGGGCGCTTTCGGGCTGACCATGGCCCTCCCCTTCATGGCCCTCTCCCTCATCCCGAGCAAGATGCAGGCCCTCCCACGGGCCGGAGAGTGGATGAACACCCTCAAAGTCTTCTTGGGCTTTGTCGAGATCGCGGCGGCCTTCAAGTTCTTCTCCAACGTGGACCTGGTCCTCGGTCTCCAACAACTCCCCAACGAGCTGTTCCTCGCGCTCTGGACAGGGATCTTCTTGATCGCCGGCTTCTACCTCCTGGGGATGATCCCCTACAAGACCGACACGAGCCAGGGGATCGGCTCGGGCCGCCTCGTGGGGGGAATGGCCACGATCCTGCTGGCCTTCTACTTCGCCTTCGGCGCCCTGGGTTACCCCTACAACAACCTGGTGATGAACGGCCTCCTCCCCGGCTACTCCGTCCGCGCCCCGCGTGGGGGAGAAGAGGCAAAGGGCCACAGCATCGTCGTGGATGACTTCGATAAGGCCCTCCGCCTCGCGAGGAGCCAAGACAAAAGGCTGTTGATCAACTTCACCGGCTTCGCCTGACCCAATTGCCGGGTCATGGAAAACCAGATTTTCCCCCGTCCAGCGGTCGCTGGAGTCCTGAAAAAAGGTTTCATCGAAGCCAGATTGCACATGGACAACCCCGACACGGCGGTCCGCGCCAAATCGGAACAGGTCCGCAAGAGGTATGGGGGTGGATTCGCGACCCCCACCTTCGTGATCGTCGACCCCAAGACGGGCAAGATGCTCCAGAGGCATGAAGGCTGGATCCCCAAGGAAGAGACATTCTTGAACTTCCTCGGAGGGAGGCAGTAGCCCTGGAACCTAAAAGGAACTTGAAGGCTGGATCCTCAGGAAAGAGACATCCTTGAAATCCCTCGGAGGGAGGCAGTAGCCCCGGAACGCAAAAGGAACTTGAAGGCTGGGTCCCCAGAGAAGAGATATCCCTGAAATCCCTCAGAGGGAGGCAGCAACCCTGTAATGCAGAAGGGATATCAAGACTGGATTCTCAGGGGACCGGACTTTTTGAACTTCCTCGGAGGGTGGCAGTAGCCCTGGTTCCCGAGGGGCGGGGACGACCTAGTGGTCTGGGTCGCCGACACACTCGCAACACCCGAATCAGGTAGTCCCGGTTCCCCACCGGAGGGGCCGGAACGACTGGAGCGGTTGCGCCTCCCCGGGGGCCTCTTTCGTCTATTGCAGGACGCCCAGGGCCTGGAGATGGTCCTTGAGAGGGCGCAGCCTCGGGTCGGCGGGGTCCCCGCCGGCCAGGAGGAAGGCCCGGTAGCTCTTGGCCGCGCCCTGGGGGTCCCCCTGGCGATCCTTGCAGACGGCGAGGTTGAGCTGGGCCTCGGCGAGGCCGGGCATGGCCTCGATGGCCTTGGCGAACTGTTCGGCAGCTTCGTGGGTCTTGCCCTGCCCCAACAGCGCGATCCCCAGGTTGTTCCGCAGCTCGGGCATGTCCGCCTTGGCGAGCGCCCGGCGGAAGCGCCCCTCGGCCACGACCGGGTTCCCCAGGCGCAGCTCGATCAGGCCCAGGTTGTTGAGGCCGTAGACGTCTCCCGGATCCAGGCGGACCACCTCGCGAAATGCCTTGCGCGCCGCCCGGAGGCGCTGCCGCCTCCCTTCCATGATCCCGTCCAGCAGCCAGGCTTGCTTGGAGTGCGGGTCCAGGGAGAGCGCCTCGTTGAGGTCCAGCCATCCCTGGGAGTCGTTGCCCTTCTCGAAATTCGCGACCGCGCGGGCCAGGGCGAGACGGCCGAGCCCCGCCTTGGAGATCCCCTTGGCCGAGGCTTCGGCGATTTGCACCCTGGCGGGACGGTCCCCGAAGTTCTTCCCGGGACCCGCGCGTCCCCCCAGATGCGGCTCGTGCCACTCGGACTCCTCCCCCTCCCCGAGCCCCGCCGTCCCGGCCTTGAAGTCCACCCGCGTCCGCAGGACCCGGTCGACCCCCCGCTGCACATCCTCGTTCATCCAGGCAGGCGTCAGGATCCTCGGAAAAAGGAGAATCACAAGCTCGGTCTCCACGTGCTCCTGGATCGTCGTCCGGAAGAGCGCCCCCAGGATGGGAATGTCCGAGAGCAAGGGGACCCCCGTCAAGGTCTCCGATTTGCGCCTGCTCCGGAGTCCCCCAAGCACCACGGGGACTCCATCCGGGATCCGCAGGGTCGTGGTCACCTTGCGGGTGTTCAGGATGGGCTCGGTGATCAAGTTGTCGGGGGTCGAGACGAAGCCCGAGACCTCGATGATGGAGGGCGCCACCACCGCGGTGATGATCCCGTCCTCGCCGATCTGGGGAGTCACCGAGACCGCCACTCCTGCGTCCTCGAAGCGCACGTTGAACTGCGTCCGGCTCGTCCCCGTCCCCGAGTCGATGATCTCGCGCTCGATGACCGGGACCTGCTCCACCACCCGGATCACCGCGGGGACGTTGTTGAGCGTGGAGACCCGCGGGCTCGACAGCACCCGCACCTGCCCCTGCTTGGAGAGGGCGTCGATGAAGATCGAGAACTGCCCCGCGTTCAAGAACCCGATGTTGAGGGTATCCACCCCCGCCTGGGCGCTCTGGCGCAGGATAGCCCCATCCGTCAGCGTCCCTCCACGGTTGGAAGGGTGGTGGAAGTTGAAGAAGCCCGGAAGCAGCGAATAGTCGACGCCCGTCTTGTAGTCCCGGTTGAGTTTGACCTCCAAGATCCGCGCTTCGATGGAGACTTGCTTGGTCGACCGCCTGCGCACGGCCTCCAGGTAGGAGCCGATCCGCTCCACGGTGCTGGGCTTGCCCTCCACCGAGATGGACCCCAGGCGTTCGTTCACGACCAAGGAGGCGTCCTTGTCCTTGGCGAGGATCTCAGCGAAGTTCTTTTTGAGCACATCCCAGAATTTGACGCTCCCCGTCCCTCCTCCGGAATCCCCCGAAGTCTCCGAAGAACCCTGGGCCGATCCATTTCCGCCTTGCAAACCATTGGACCTCGCCGTCTCTTCGGAGGGGAAATCCACGTCGAAAATGCGATGAATCTTGGGCAGGATCCTCAGGAAGGTTCCATCCCAGGAATATCCCAGGTCGTAGGCCCTCAGCAGGGAGAGGAAGGATTCTTCCAGGGTGGACTTCTTGATGTCGAAGGTCGCCGTCCCTTGGACATCCCCCTCGATCAACAGGTTGATTCCCGAATCCTTGAACAGGGCGGAGAGGACATCCTGGATCCCTGCGTCCCGGGAGGAGAAGGCCTCAATGCTCTCCTTCTCCTTGGAACCCAGCGAAATCCTTTCGGGAAGGAGCTGGATCCCGAGACCGGGAAAGCGGTCCAAGGAACTGGCCAAGGCCCGGAGCAACTCGGCCTGCGTTTGGGGATGGGAGGAGCCCCCCGAATCCCCCTGGGATCCGCAGGAGAGAGGCAGAAGAAGGAGCAAGGCTCCCAAGATTCGAGACATCCTGAGCGGAGACATGTTGTTCATTCCTTTCCTTGGCTCGTTGAGGGAGTAAAGCCCCGGAGCACCTTCAAAAGATCTTTGGGATCCATGGGGACCTGAGGCCCCGAGGGGGCCACCGGTCTGGAAGCAGCCTCCTTGCCCTTGGGCGGAGAAGGCGAGTGAGGGGCAGGCTCTGCGGGAGCAGGGGCCTTCCCTTTTCTTCGATGGACGAGGAGAGGAGCTTTGCGGAGGGGAAGCAGAATCCGCCGACCCCCTTCTCCCTTCAACTCCACATGGTCCCGGGCGATGACCTCGACGGTCCCCAGAGGAAGTTGGTCACCCACCCCCACCATTCGCCCTCCGATGAGGGCGGATCGGCTCTTTCCCGTGAGGAGCACCAGGCGGAGGCGGAACTCCTTGGGGATCTCGACGGGGTTCTTCCCGGCGTTTTCGGGCGAACCCGGTTCTTTTCCGGCAGGAGCCTTCCCCTCTCCGGGTGCTTTTTCCTCCACCGCTCCAAAAGGATTGGGGATCTCCTCATCCATACGCACGGGAAGAAAGGCCGCGACGGCGCCGGGAGCAGGATCCGCATGGGGACGAGAAGGTTCCCCCATGGGCTGTTCCGCCTCCGGACCTTTTACTTGGACCCTTGTGGTCTTCTGGGTCTCCCAACGGAAAAGGCCCTTGATCACATCCCAGTTGACATAGACGGCACCCGCCACGAGCACCAACACGAGGAGGGGATTGCCGGAGATCTTCTTCTTGTTCGCCTTGTTGGGATCAGCCACCGGTGGCCTCCTTTTGGGGTTCGGGGTAGTAGTAGATCCGCAGACCGATCTCCGCCTGGACTCCCGTCTCCCTGGGCCGGGCGTCCAAGGTCACCACCTGCATGAGCAGGGTCGAGGACTCGAGCTTTCCCAAGAATCGGAGTAGAGCCTGAAATCTCCCGTGAACCTTGAGAGTGCAGGCCATTGCCTTGGGATCGGGCACCCTTCCTCCCTTGCCTTTCCCCGCTCCCGGCGACTCGCCGGGGGGCAGTTGTTCTTGGACCACGGGGACCTTGGGTCCCGCCTCCTCCCCGCTCTCGCGGTTGGTCTCGAAGGAGATAGAACGGATCCCCGCTTCCTTGGCCGCGCGTTCGATCACCGAAAGGGCGTAGCCCACCGAGAGGCTCTCGGGGAGGACATCCTTGGCCTCGTCCACATCGGGGATGGGGAGTTGTTGCAGCTGTTGCACAAGCAGCTTTTTCTCCCGGACCTCTCTCTCGAGGGCGGCGAGGGTCTTCTCCCGGGGAACGAAGTACCAAGAGATGAATCCATTCCCCAAGGCGAGAGAGCCGAAGAAGAGCAGGATAAAGCCCGGTGTCATGAACTTTTTCAATCGCCTCATCGCTTCGACCTCCCCAGGGAGACCTCGTAGAGAAAGGGAGTCCTCCCGTTCTTTTTATCGGGCTCCCCCAGCTCTCCTCCTCCCGAAGCTCCCCCCGCAAAGGCCGAGAGGAGTCCATCCAACTTCCCAAAGCTCCGAATCGCTCCCAGTTGATTCTTGGAGTCGATAAAACCCTCAAGCCTCAGGGACTTCCCCTGCAAATGCATCCGGACCAGGTGGAGATCCTGGGGCTTCTCCTTGGCAAGAGTGGCCAAAGCCCGGGAGAGGGGAATCGTCTCCCCCCGGATCTTTTCGATGATCTTTTTGCGCTCCCGAACCCTCTTGGGAGTCCGACGGTCGGCACGAAGCTGCTGCGCCTGGATCTTCAAGATTTCGATATTCCTCTCCATGCGGGCCTTGGCGAGGCGACGGGATTTCCCCTCCCCATGCAAGGCCTTGATCGAGAGGCTGGCGCCAAACACAAGAGCCACCAAGCCTGTCATGGCGGCCGAAAAGCAGAGGAGATCGAACTTGGATTTGCGCTTGGTATCGACCAGCCAGATCCCTCCCTGCTTTGGATGCATTCGAGCCAGGAGGTAGGTGGACAGGTAGGCGTCGGGGTCGAAGCCTTCCTTGCCTCCCTTCAGAGAGAAGGAGAAGTGGAACAGCTCCGCCCGCCGCCCCAGGACTCCCTCCCAGGTCTCGCCCTCTTCGAGGGCATGAGCCAAGGGCCCTGCAACCAGGACCTTCTCAGGATCGGGATGGCCGAGCTCGGAAAAATACTCAAGAGACCGATAGACCTCCGAAGTGAGGGGGAGAAGAAGGTCCGAAGCGATGGGACCATCGCCCTGGTCCATGAGAGACAGGCGAACGAGGCGCGACGCGAGAACAATGCCCCCTTGGGCAAGGAGGATGCGGGCGTTGGAGCGCCCGATCTCCAGGATCGCGAGCGGGTTCTCCTCTTTCTCCCCGATCGCCTGGGCGAGGACGTTCTCGATGCTTGTGACCTGCATGGTCTCGATGCCGAGTTGCGAAGCCAGTTGATACAGTGGCCGGAGAACGGACTCGGGAGCCCCCAGGAACCGACAAGACCAACCCCCGGAGGAAAGGATCGAATCCTGGTACCCGATGACCAGATCCTCCCCCTCGCTGAACAATCCGATCTTGCGGACCGAATCCTGGAGCAGCCTCGCCAACTCGTCATTCTTGGGTTTGTCCGGCCGGTCGCAGTGCCCATGCACCAGCCTCCGGTCGCTCAGGGCGAGGCGGAGGCGGGCGACGCCCTTGGGGAGCTTGTGGGAGATCCGGGTGAGGACAGGATCAAGCCCATCCCAACCCTGCACTTTGTATTGGAAGGCCTGGAGAACTTGGACCTTGTCGCCTTTCCCACTGGTCACGAGTCCGCGAATCGTGGGAAAATCCAGGACCAAGTTGAGGGTCAACGTCATGATGTCTCTTCCTAGAAAACGAAATCGTCGCTGGTCCCGAAGGTTCGATCGGGGCCGGCGCTCGTAAGAACCCGCGTGCTCGCGTTGAGAGTGAAATCCGTCCCGAACCCGTCCTTTTGGTAGGCGGTTCCAAGGCCCATCGCGGAAAGATCGGTGGTCCAGGTCCCTGTCAGGGTCCCACCCCCACTCAGATACTCCGCCAGGACGGCCGCAATCACCCGAAGCCTCTCCCGTGTCTTTTCCAAACCGGGATCGGCCCCCTGGATGGTCACCTTGAGGGTCTCGCTGCTCGCACCGCTGTCCACGCCGTCCGGTCCTACGCTGTAGACCGTCAAGACGTCCGGATTGGAGGTCTGGCTGAGTTTGTAAAACCCCTTCCCCCCCCATTCGTCCTCCAGCTTCTCATCCCCGACTCCAGGGAGGATGTAGACCCCGTAAAAGGACGAGTCGTTCAAGGATGCGGGGAAGGAGCCATTGTCGTAGTAGTACGCCTCCATGGCTTCGGCGATGTCGTCCAGCTCCCGTTTCGCCCGGTCCAGCTGCTGGGCCTTTTGGGTGGCTGTGGCGAGGGGCACCATGGTGCCAGCCAGGATGGACATGACGGTAATCACTACAAGGAGCTCGATCAGGGTGAAACCGCACCCTTTCCCTAGCCTTCCTCTCATTCTCACCTCCCCACCGCCAACATGGCTTTGTACAGACTGGACAGAATGATGGCGGCCATTCCTCCCACAACGACCCCCAAGAAGATCGTAATCGCTGGCTCCAACCAGGCGATGGCGGCATCCACCCGCTCCCTGGCCTCACGGTCGAAATGGTCCGCGAGCCTCGCGAGGCATCCATCCATCCGTCCCGACTCCTCCCCCACAGAAACGAGGTTGATGACGAGGGGCGGAAAGTGGGCCGAGCGTCCCAAAGCCCTGCTGAGAGGCTCTCCCTGGGTCAAATGATCCCGCACCTCCTCGATCTCCTCGGCCAGGGCGGGATCCGCCACGGAATGGCCGGCCAACTCGATCCCCTGGACCAAGGGAACCCCCGAACCCTGCAACACCGAAAGGGTCCTCGAGAAACGGGCGAGGTCGATGGCGCTCATCACCGGCCCCGCGACCGGCAACCGGGCCACGAGCGACAGAAGCAACTCCCTGCCAAAGCCCTTTTTCAAAAGGACAAAGGCGCTGATTCCCAGGAACAGCATGCCTCCCACGATCTCGGGGGCGTGGGCGCTGATGAACTTGCCGGCGGCCAGGAGAACTGCGGCCGAGGTCGGAAGCTGGTCGCCCATCCTCCCGAAAAGCTCATCGAACTTGGGAAAGACGAAACCGAGGATGAAGAGCAGGACGGCGATCACCCCCACCAACACGATGATGGGATAGCGGACCGCTTTCTGGATGGTTTTGCTGATCTCTTCCGTCCACTCGAGGAACTCGGAGAGGCTGAAAAGGACCTTGGGAAGGTCGCCCGAGGACTCCCCCGCCTTGACGAGGTTGCGGTAGATCCTCGAGAACACCTTGGGGGCATGTTCGAGGGCTTCGGAAAAGGTCGCCCCACTCTGGATCTCCGAAACGGCCTGATCCAGAACCGGCCCCAACTTTGTTCCCACCGCCTGATCCCGCTCCACCTCCAGGGCCCGAAGCAGAGGAACTCCAGCGTCCAGTTGGGTCCAGAGATTCTTGGTGAAGTCGTTCAGCTCCCCCAGGGAAACACGCACTCCCGTGCTCGGACCTTTGACTCTTTTCTTGCTCGGGGAGGAGAGCTGCTCGGCGAGGACAGCATTCTCTTCGAGGGGGCTGGAGGGCGGAGGGGCCGGCCGCCTCTGTTTTCGAGCCTTTGGTTTCTCGGTGCTGGTTCTCAAAATGGGGCTCATTCCATCACCTCTGCTGCACCAGGAAACCGATGTCGTCCCCCCCCACGGGATCGCCCAGGCCCGCGTCGGCGGAGGTTTGAAAGGCTCCATCCGGCCCCGCGCTCAAGACCCAGAGGCGGCGGTACTTTTCGGTCGAGCTGCTCCAACCGGCGACCACGTTGACGACGTAGGGCCTCCCCCAGGGATCCAGGGTGCTCGGATCCAGGTAGGGGCCTTGCCAGGAGGAAGTCGCGTAACGATTGGCGGTCTGGCCTCCGGGGGCGTTCTCGAAGAGATGGTGATCCAGGAGGTCTCCCCCTCCTCCCGACATCCAGGTCCAGAACCCGGTGGAAGAACTCCAGGGATTGGAGGTGGGGATGGACGGACCCGAAAAGAGGACCCAGAGAGAGCCGGTGGAGCCGGTGGCGTCCATGTCGGGGTAGCTGCCCAGGGTGGATTGAAAGGTCCTCAACGCCATCCCGATGGCCTCCACCTCGGCCTTGGCCCGATCGATACGGGCTTCGTCGGTCTCCCGGGTCAGCATCGGGACTGTAACCCCAGCCAGCAACGCGATCACCGCCAAGGCGACCACGAGCTCCATCAGGGTAAACCCTTGCCGCTCCCGGATTGCGGTGGGACGCGGCCTCTTCTTGCCTTTCGATGGTTTCATAGGGGGTCCAAAACTCCCTACTTATCGAAGCTTGGGATCTCCCCTCTTTAACCAAAGTGTCCCGAAACCCTTCAGGCAGGACCCTCTCCCAGCCGAAAATGAGGGTTCGCATGACCCAACAAAGCACAGAAGTTCCACTCCTGATCCAGGCGATCGCGGACGCCGCCCACGTCCCCATCCCCAACCTCATGAAGGTCTGGGAACGGGAAGGGGAGAAGGACCTTCCCTTCGTTCGGAGGATCGTGGAACTCAAGCTCCTCCCCCCCAACATCGCCTACTCTCTCTTCGCCGGATCCATGGGGCTCCCCTTCGAGGACCCGGACCCCTATGACCTGGACCCCGACCTCGTCGCCGCGGTCCCCGAGGATCTGATCCGCCGGTACAAGGCCATCCCCCTGCGCCTGGAAGACGGGATCTACATCGTGGGGATGGAGAATCCGCTGGACCTGATCGCGGTAGACTCCCTCCAGGACGTCCTCAAGGCCCCGATCCTCTCGGCCGTGGTCCCTCCCGAGACCCTGGAGGCCTGCATCCAGGCCAGGATGCAGGCGGGAGAAGGGGTGGAGAGCCTCCTGGCCCGCCTGGATCTCGGGGGGCTCGAAGCCAACGAACAGGTCGACCCCAAGACTCTGCGCAACATCGCGGGCAACGACGTCATCATCAAGATGGTGGACTCTTTCGTGGACCAGGGGCTCCGACGGAAGGCGAGCGACATCCACATCGAGCCGGGGGAGGACTTCCTCCGGATCCGGTTCCGGGTGGACGGGCACCTGGAGACCGGGCACAAGCTCCCCAAGACCCTGCACGCAGCCATCCTTTCCCGGGTCAAGATCCTCTCCAATATGGACATCTCCGAGCGCCGCAAACCCCAAGACGGTCGCTTCGGGATCGACGTCAAGGGCAAGGGAGCCGTGGAATTCCGCGTCTCCACCCTCCCCTCCGTGCATGGAGAAAAGGCCGTTCTCCGCATCCTCGACAAGCGCAACCTGAGCCTCGAGCTGACAAAGCAGGGGTTCTCCCAGTCCCAGGCGGAGGCCATTCAGAAACAAGCATCCTCCCCCAATGGCCTGGTTCTCGTCACCGGCCCCACGGGCAGCGGGAAGACCACGACCCTCTACGGGGTTTTGAACTACCTCAACACCGAGAACCGCAACCTGATCACGGTGGAGGATCCTGTCGAGTACAAACTCTCGGGAGTCACCCAGGTCCAGGTGGACACCAAGGCGGAGAGGACCTTCGCCGGGGCCCTGCGCTCCATCCTCCGCCAGGATCCCGACGTCATCATGGTGGGAGAGATCCGGGACCGGGAAACAGCCGAGATCTCCCTGCATGCTTCGCTTACGGGGCACATGGTCCTCTCCACGCTCCACACGAACAGTTCCCTGGGGACGGTCACCCGCCTGGTCGACATGGGGATCGAGCGCTATCTCCTGGCTCCCACCCTTCGAGCCATCGTTGCCCAACGCCTGATCCGCAAGCTCTGCCCGGTCTGTTCCAAGCCGGCCCAGCCCAACAGGGAGATCCTCGAACAGTTCGGTCTCTCCCCGGACGACCCGAGGCTCACCTTTCGCGAGGCGGTCGGCTGCCCGACCTGCCGGAACCAGGGCTTCTCGGGGCGCCTCCCCATCCTGGAGGTCCTGGTCTGGAACAAGCAGCTCGAGAGGGCCCTTGCTTCGGGGGCCGAGGAGAACGAGCTGCAGGAGATCGCCAAGAGGACTGGCTTCAAGAACATGATGGTGGACGGGGCAAAAAAAGCTCTCAAAGGCCTGACCACCCTGGAGGAAGTCCTCTCCGCAACCCGGTTTTGACCCCGAGGATTCCGTGGCACCGGTCCTCATCCGGTGGATTCGAGTCCACGAACCCATTCGGCCGAGGCCCCCTCAGGCCATTTTCCGCCATTTGAGGCCAACTGCGACGTTTCGCGCATTGCCTGGGGCATGATTCCCGCTATCCTTTCCCGCCCATTTTCCGAGAAAACCGGCCTGATTCCGGGAACCAAGAAAGGTGCAGACATGGAAATCCTCGTTCTGGTGAAGCACGTGCCCGCGAGCGACGCGGCCATCAAGGTCGCGGGCGATGGTCGAACCATCGAGACCGCTGGGCTCTCCTTTGTCCTCAATCCCTACGACGAATACGCGGTGGAAGAAGCCCTCAAGACCAAGGAGGCCAAGGGCGGCAGCGTGACGGTCCTGACGGTCGGCGGTCCCGAGACGGTCAAGACCCTGCGCCACTGCCTGGCCCTGGGAGCCGACAAGGCCATCCGCATCGGCGTCGAAGGGGGCGAACTGGACGGCCTCGCGACCTCGAACATCCTCGCCGACAAAATCAAAGAGCTGAATCCCGAGCTGGTCTTCTGTGGCAAGCAGGCCATCGACAACGATGACTCACAGATTGGCCCCCGGATCGCCGCCAGGCTCGGCTGGGCCTGCCTCAGCGACGCGAGCACCTTCGTTCTCGGAGACGCGGCCTGGAGCGGCGAGCGGGACATCGAAGGAGGCAAGGAGTCGGTCGAAGGGAGCCTCCCCGCGGTCATCACCTGCGACAAGGGTCTCAACGAGCCCCGCTACGCCAACATGAAGGGGATCATGATGGCCAAGAAAAAACCTCTCGAAGAGGTCGAGGCCTCCCCCATGGCCTCCAAGGTGGAGATGGTCAAGCTGGCCCCTCCTCCCCCCCGTCCCGAACCGACCATCCTGGGAGAAGGCCCGGACGCCATCCCCGCGTTGATCGAAAAACTCAAGAACGAAGTCAAGGTCCTCTGAGAGGCAGGAGAAAGGATCATGTCGAAAATCTGGCTCGCCTTCATCGAACAGCGTGAAGGAAAGATCAAAAAGGCCTCCCTGGAGGCGTTGACACTCGCGAAGAACCTCGCCACCCAGGCCGGAGGGACGGTGCACGCAGCCCTGATCGGGGACTCGGTCCAGGGGCTCAGCTCGGAAATCGCAGGCTACGGCGCGGAAAAAATCTTCCTCGCCGAAAGCCCCGACCTGGCTCTCTACAGCGGAGACGCCTACTCCAAGGCCCTGGCCCAGGCGGCCAAGGATTCTGGGGCCGAGGTCGTCATCGCCTCGCACACCGCCATGGGCAAGGACCTCCTTCCGCGGGTCGCCTCCCTCCTCGAAGCAGGGATGGTCTCCGACGCCACCCAGGTGGAACTGCAGGGCGAGGACCTCATCGCCACCAAACCCGTTTACGCCGGCAAGGCCTACAAGACTCTCAAGGTCAGCGGCCAGCCCTTCTGCCTGACCCTCCGGCCCAACACCCTGCCTCCCCAGGAGAGCGCGGGCGAGGGGACCATCGTCACGGTCGAGGCGCCCGCGAAACCCTTCCTGGACTGGGTCAAGGAGATCCTCGCGGCTTCCACCGACAAGACTCCGCTCCAGGAGGCCGCCATCGTGGTCTCTGGGGGCCGCGGTCTCAAGGACCCCGAGAACTGGAAGCTGGTCGAGGGGCTTGCCGAGGCCTTCGGGCCGGGTGTGGCCGCGGTCGGCGCTTCGCGCGCGGTCGTGGACGCGGGCTGGAGGCCTCACAGCGAGCAGGTGGGCCAGACAGGCAAAGTCGTCTCTCCCACCCTCTACATCGCCCTGGGGATCTCGGGGGCCATCCAGCACCTCGCCGGAATGAGCACCTCCAAATACATCGTGGCCATCAACAAGGACCCCGACGCGCCCATCTTCAAGGTCGCGAACTACGGGATCGTTGGTGATGTGTTGGAGGTGGTGCCCTCCCTGATCGAGGCGATCAAGGCCGCCCGGGAGGCCTGAGCCCTCGGGTTTCGGAATTTCACGACCCTGAGCGGGACGGCTAGGGCAGAATGTTGGCGACATGGAAGGTCTCGCCAACGCTCTGCCCTTCATCCTTTCTGGGCTCAACTACCTCATCGTCCTGATCCTGGTTCCTCGGATCTTTGTGAGCAAGGAGGAGTCCAGCCACATCCTCCTCTGGATCATCCTCATCGTCACCGTCCCCTTCGCCGGGGCCCTGTCCTGGTGGTTCTTCAGCAACCGGAGAATCCGGCGCAAGAAAACCGCTCTCCAACTCTCCGAAGAAGCCAAACGCCTCAAACTGGCACAAACCCACAAACACTTCACGGAGCGCCTCGAACCCTACCAACCCAACCAGACCGAGCAGAGCCAGGCCCTCAAGGCCGACCTCCTCGAACTAGCCCACGAACTGGACCACTCCCTCCCCTATATGAACAATGTGCTGGACCCCTTCGAGGACCAGGCCCGGGCCTTCGATAGCATCCTGGCGGCCCTGCGGAGCGCCCAGGAATGGATCCACCTGGAGTTCTACATCTTTCGTCCAGACCGAGCCGGTCGTGAGGTTTTGGCGATCCTCGAAGAAAAAGCAGCCCAAGGGGTCCAGGTCCGCCTCCTCGTGGACGACGTGGGCTCCTCGGAGCTGAAAACCAGGGATACCGAAACCCTGGTCAGAGCGGGTGGCGAGGTCGCTCGCTTCGCCCCCATCCGCCCCCTGGCCCGACCCTGGTCCCTGCACTTTCGCAACCACCGCAAGATCCTTAGCATCGACGGGAGGGTAGGCTTTACCGGGAGTTTCAACATCGGCGATGAATACTTCCCTCCATCCCAGCAATCCTGCCCCCACTCCTTCCGCGATCAGGCCATTCGCATCGAAGGCCCCGCCGTCCAAAAGATGGAGGAGGTCTTCCTCGAGGACTGGTTCTTCGCCACGGGCATCGACATCTCCACCTATCTGGATTTCTCTCCCTGGAAAGATCGTCGCGAAGGGAAGGAGATGGTCCACTTCATCGGGAGCGGGCCGGACACCTCGGAGAGCGGAACCATCCACAAGCTCTTCTTCGCGGCCATGAGTTCGGCGAGGCACCAGATCCTGCTGACGACGCCCTACTTCGTCCCCGGGGACGAAATCCTCCTCGCCCTGGAGACGGCGGCGCTCCGGGGCGTCGAGGTCAAACTCCTCCTCCCCTCCAAGAGCGACGTGCGCCTCACCAAGATCGCGGGAATGTCGTTCTATGCACGCCTCCTGAAGGCGGGTTGCCAAATCTACGAGTACCAACCCGGCATCCTCCACGCCAAGACCCTGGTCGTCGACGGTTGCTGGGCCTCGGTGGGGAGCGCCAACATGGACCGCCGGAGCTTCTACCTGAACTGGGAGGCCAACCTGGTTTTCTATGGCAGGGAGATCTCCGAGCAGCTCATCCGCATCTTCGAAAAGGACCTGGAGGACTCCCTCGAAATCCACCAGGCCCCGCAAAACAACCCCATCATGCTTGGGATCGCCAGGGTGTTGGCCCCCCTGCTATGAGGTGGACTAGCCCTCCCGCCAGTGCGCGGTCAGGGTGGAGGGAAAAAGACGCTTGCCCTGCCGCAGGATCCGCTCCCGTTGCTCGAAGTCCCCGAACTCGCTGAGCAGCACATCGAAGGCGACATACTCCTGGCTACGCTCCGCCCACTCCACGAGCAGAAGGGCCACCCTGGGATCTCCGGCGCTGACTTCACCCAGGCGACGGCAAACCCCCTCGAGGAAATCACTGGCCCGGGCCTCCAGTCGCAGCCTCTCCTCCTGGGAGAGTTTGGTCCAGGCTTTGGAAAAAGCTCGGGAATCGGCGACCTCCAGATAAGCCATGAGTTTCTCGCGGTGCAGATCCTTGAGCCGCAGGCCCATGCGCAGCTCCTCGATGGCCTCCCGGATCTCCTGGTCTGTCTGGTAGTAGTTCAATGCCGGAAATGCCTCCGCCCGGTAAAGACCATGGCCATCCCCTTCTCATTGGCCGCGTCGATTACCTCCTGGTCCCGCCGGGATCCTCCCGGTTGGATCAGGGCGGTCACACCGGCCTCCGCCGCGGCGAGCACTCCGTCAGGGAAGGGGAAGAACGCGTCCGAGGCGAGCACCGCTCCCCTAGCCCGCTCCCCCGCCTTTTTTACCGAAAGCTCCACAGAGTCGACCCGGCTCATTTGGCCGGCCCCCACCCCTACAGTCTGTGTCCCCTGGGCCAGGACAATGGCGTTGGAGCGCACATGCTTGCAGACGATCCAGGCGAAGCGTAGGGCCTCCAGCTCCTCCTCGCTGGGCTGCCTCTCAGTCACGACCCGGAGTTCGAGGTCCCCTTCGGGCAAGTCCCGGTCCTGGACCAGGAACCCCCCCGAGACCGAACGAAACTCGGGGGCGGTCCCGGCCCCCAGCCCTCCCGTCTCGAGGATGCGGAGGTTCTTGCCGAAGCGCGCCCCCCGCAACGCGCTGAGCGCCTCCTCGGTATAGGACGGCGCGATCACCACCTCGATGAAGTTCCCCGGCCTGGCCATCGCGGCCCCGGCCTCGCCGTCCACTTCGAAGTTGCAAGCCACGATCGAACCAAAAGCCGAGAGCGGATCCCCGGCCAGCGCCTTCTGGTAAGCCTCGGTCCCGGTCGCTCCCAGGGCCGTTCCGCAGGGGTTGCCGTGCTTGATGACCGCGCAAGCGGGCTGGCCCTCCTCGAACTCCGAGCAGAGCCGCCAGGCCGCGTCCAGGTCCAGGATGTTGTTGTAGCTCAGCTCCTTGCCCCCCAAAAAGCGCGCCCGCGCCAGGCTGCTGGGGGCCGCCCCCGCCAGCTCGTAAAAAGCCGCCCGCTGGTGCGGGTTCTCCCCGTAGCGCAGCTCCTGCTTGCGCGTCCCCCCCATGGCCTGAAAAGGCCCGAACTCCCCGCCCTCCATCCAGGAAGCGATGGCCGCGTCGTAGGAGGCTGTCCTCGCGAACACTTTTTGCGCCAGCTCCCGGCGCAGCTCGACCGAGGTCCCTCCCCTCTCCTTCAGTTCGGCCTCGACCCGGCCGTAGTCGTCGGGGTCGCAGACCACCGTCACCGAGGCGAAGTTCTTGGCCGCCGAGCGCAGCATCGAAGGCCCGCCGATGTCGATCTGCTCGATCACCTCCTCGGGGCTCACCGCCTCCCTGCGCACCGTCTCCTCGAAGGGGTAGAGGTTGACGACCACAAAATCGATGGGCGCGATCCCATGCTCCCGCATCGCCCCCATGTGGCTTTCCAGATCCCGCCGCCCGAGCAGCCCGCCGTGCACCTTGGGGTGCAGCGTCTTGACCCGCCCGTCCATCATCTCGGGAAAGCCCGTGTAATCCGAGACATCCCTCACCTCCAAACCCTTCTCCCGTAGGAGAGCCGCCGTGCCCCCCGTCGAGAGAAGCCCATAGCCCGCGGCCGCCAAGGCCTTGGCCAGGTCCTCGATACCGGTCTTATCGGATACGGAGATGAGCGCCCAAGCTCCTGCAGAGTCCATCGTTCTTCCCTCTTGTCTGGTGTCTTATTGTTCCGTGTCTACCCGTTTTCGTGTCGTCTGTTTCAGTGTCGCCTCAACTCCAGGTCCTTTCCGTTTCAGGTCCTCTCAGCTCCGGATCGCTCAACTTCGGATCGCTCAACTTTGGATCGCTCAACTTTGGATCTCTGCCCGGGAATAGAAGTGGCATCCGGCCCTCTACTTCTTGGGTTTCTGCTTTTTCAGGTAGGCCTCCATGAACCCGGTCAGATCTCCGTCCAGAACGGCTTGGGTGTTCCCCATCTCATGGCCCGTCCGAAGGTCCTTGACCATCTGGTAGGGCTGGAGGACATAGGATCGAATCTGGTTGCCCCAGGCGATCGCTCCCTTGTCCCCGTAAAAGGATTTGAGATTCTCCTCCCGCTTGGCCAGCTCAAGCTGGTAGAGCTTGGCCTTGAGCAGTTTCATCGCCGTCGCGCGGTTTTTGTGCTGGCTCCGCTCCTTCTGGCAGGAGACCACGACTCCGCTTGGAATGTGCGTGAGGCGCACCGCCGAGTCCGTCTTGTTGACGTGCTGCCCCCCCGCCCCGCTGGCCCGGAAGGTGTCGACCCGAAGATCCTTGTCGAGGACCTCGATCTCGATGTTGTCGTCGAACTCCGGCACGATCTCCACCGAGGAGAAGCTCGTGTGCCTGCGCGCGTTCGCGTCGAAGGGAGAAATACGCACCAGTCGGTGCACCCCCTGCTCCGCTTTGAGGTAGCCGTAGGCGTAGGGGCCCTTGACCAGGATGGAGGCCGAGCGGATCCCGGCCTCTTCAGCCGGCTGGTAGTCCAGCTCCTCGAACTTGAAGTCCATTCGTTCCGCCCAGCGCAGATACATGCGCAGCAACATCTGCGCCCAGTCGCAGGCGTCCACTCCCCCGCTCCCGGCCTGGATGTTGAGGATGGCGTTGCGGTGGTCATGCTCCCCGCCCAACATGAGCTGGAACTCCGCCTTCTCCAGGGCAGCCTCCAAGGCCTCGAATTCCCGGGCGAGATCTTCGGCCACGCCCTCTTCGTCTTCCTCGCCCAATTCAAGCAGGACCCCGAGGTCCTCGAGCATGGCCATCCCTTTGTCGATGGGTTCCACCACCGCCTTGGCCCGCTTCTGCAGGGCGAAAACCTCCGCCGTCTTCTCCTGGTCCTCCCAGAATCCCGGCGCGGCCATCGCCTTCTCGGCCTTTTTCAGGTTCTCAAGCTGCTGATCGTAGTCAAAGACTCTCCTTGAGCTGATTCAGCCGAGTAGTCGCCAATCCGTAACGATCCTTGAAATCTGCTAATGACATGATGTTCTCCAAGCCCTCTACCCCCACCTTGGGCCCTCTGCCCATCGCGGGGCGGCCATCGTATCGGTTGGCCTCGAGGTTTCCAGGTCCGGAACCTGGACGGTGTTCAAAAGGCCCACATAGGACCCCTTCGAGCCCCCTCCGCCAAAAGCCCTTTGCAAGGGCCGGTTGGAGGAGGCCCAAGATTCTTTCTCAAAGGAAGGCGAATCCCTCATGTGGGGAGACCTTCCTCCGAGAATGGGGCATGCACTTTCCGGTCCTTTTGACGGAAAGCCGGCCGTGGCGGGTCAGAGTTATGCCGACTTCGATCCTTTGCCTGCAGAGCTCGCCACGGCCTATTTTTTTGGTTTCAGGGACCTGAGCCCCTCGGCCCCAGTAGGGACCTTAGCCATTCCGTTTTTCATCATGAGTGCTTCGATCCCATCGGGATCGGAGGGGCAGCCCGCGCTGAGGAGGCGGTATCCGTCCTTGGTCACGAGGATGTCGTCCTCGATGCGGCAGCCCATACCTTCTTTGCCGAGATAGGCGCCGGGCTCGACGGTGATGACCATGCCCTCCCGAAGAATGTAGGAATCGGCTCCTGCGGTCACGTCGTGGACAGCCATGCCCAGGTGGTGGCTGGGACCGTGCTTAATGTGGATGCCCGGCTTGTAGCCACGCGCGATGAGCAGTTCCCGACCGACCCTGCTGAGTTCACCAAAGCGCACTCCGGGACGGACGATCGCCAGGATGGCCTGCTGGGCGTCGTAGACGTCCTGGACGAGCTTCCGGGCCCGGGGGGTGAACTTGCCTCCCACGGGAAAAGTCCGGGTCACGTCGGCGGCGTAACCACCGATGATGGGAGCGAAGTCCATGACGACCAACTCGCCCTTCTTCATGACTTTGTTGATGCGCCAGTGGTGAAGGACATTGCCGTTGGGCCCCGAGCCTACGATCGGCGCATAGGCCTGGCACCAGGCCCCATGACGCCGAAAGACGTAGTCGGCTACGGCGGCCAGCTCCCATTCGCGTTGACCGGGACGGCAGGCCTTGATCGCCTCGGCGATACCCATGGAAGCGACCTGGGCGGCAAAGGCCAGGGTGGGAATCTCCTCCGGGCGCTTGATGACACGCATCCCCCTGAGGTGGGGGGAAACATTTTGGATCTCAGCCTCTGGAAACTGTTTCTGGAGGGCCTCGCGAAGCCGCTGGTTTCGGTCCATGCGGCCATCCAGAGGATCCCCCTGCCATTCCCTCAGGGCGCGCCCCGCGTTGTCGAGACCACTGCCCGCAAGGGTCTCGGGGTCGAACTCGATCCAAATGGTCTTGTTTTTGAGCCTGGCCAAGGCCGCCTTGAGGAGGCGAAGCAACTTGCGGGAGCCACGGCCTCCGTTCTGGACGGATGCGATCCCTGTGGCCTTCTGCCCCTCCTTGCCGGGGCGGAGGCCCTTTCCTTCCCAGTCTTCGATGAAACGATTCGTAGGGGGAATCAACAGCAGTTCCTTCCCGGTTTCGGGAAAGAGCAGCAGATCGCAGTGCGGTTCCCGGATCCCGGTCAGGTAGAAGAAGTTCTGCGAGGGCAAGAAGCTTAGGTAGTCGGGGCGCCTCACCGCCCCTCGGATCAGGATCACTCCGCTGCCCACTCTCTTCATCAATTCCTTCCGCAATTTCTTGCGGAAAGCCATGCTCGGCAGGGGCGGCACGCTGGCGACAACCCCCTTGTCGAAGGGAACGCGGGAAGCGTTCTGGGCGCCGAGGGCTGGAACGAAGAGGAGGAGCGAGGACAACAGGTTCAGGGTTTGGAGTTTCATCGGGGATTCCAGGTTGAAAAGCTCGGATTAGGTTGCTCAGGTCAGGATGCGGTTCAGGATGGGGTAGTAGGATCAGGGCTTGGCGCCGGGGAAGTCCTTGGTTCAGTTTTGGGGGCAGGCTCTGCCTCGATGCCCTGGTCCAGCTCCCAGACACGCGCGGCGAGCGCGAAGGAGGCAAGGAGCGAGGCCTGGATCGTCAAAAAGATCCCCTGCCCCAGCACGAAGATGGGCAGGGCCGAGGCTTCGACCGCTTCGAAACGATCCACGAGAAAGGAACCTCCCAAGAAGACCAGGCCCACGATAAGACAGAGTCCAAGGCAGGACAGGAAGAGGGCGAGCGGATGCCGAAGGAGCAGCCAAAAAGAGCTGAAGTAGGCAAGAAGGGCCGAGCGCCGATCCCAAAGCACCATCCGGGCGAGGGCCAGCCGCCTCAGGAAGAGCAGGAGGAAAAAGCCCATGCCCCAGAGGACGGAGATCAAGAGTTCCCGGCGAAAGAGGGCCGTCTCGTTGCCACCCTCGCTGAAGGCGGGGGGGAGTGCGTCGGCGATCTTTGCCACCACAAAGGTCCAGAGGACCAAGAGAAGGAGAAACACGAGGAAGGTCCGCAGAGAGCGCAGGAAATTGGAGCCGGCGCAACAGAGGAAGGCCGAGAGCTTACGTCCAGCCTTCTCCTGGGTCCCGATCATCACCGCCCCTCCCGCGAAGAACATCATCAGGAAAAGGGCGAGGAGCCCGCCGAAATGGATGGAGGGTTCGGCGCCGGGATGGAGCCGAACCAGCTCCTCAAGAAGGAGCCGCCCTCCCCGGCCGTCGGCGAGAGGGGTGGAGTCGAGCTGTCGATGGAGGATCTGCCAGGCGGGAAGGACCTGGAAAAGGCTCAAAAAGAAAAAGAGGCCGAAAACGGGGAGCAGGATCTGCGGCCGGGCAAAGACTCGGATCAAGGCCGCGGGGCCGAGGCACAGGCTGCCGAAGAAACCTGGAAGCTGTGAGGGTTTGGGGCTCATCCGAGACCTCCGAAAAAGCTGAGGACGGACTGGACCCAGAAGAGGGCCTTGGTTCCGAAGCGGTTGGCCGCGGCCTTGTTCCGGACCTTGCGCCAGGCGTTGTTGAGGAGATTGCGATCGATCACAAAGATCCCCGCCGGGCCGATGTTGGGCTCGAAGTCCGCGCGACCGGGTGGGTCCACATAGGCCTCGACCAGAGTTCCGCGGCGGTCCAGCTCCTCCTGGGGAAAGAAAAAACGAGTCCATTGGTACTGGTTCTTGGCCGGCCACTCCTTGTCCCATGTCTGCCGAACCCCGTTTTTCTCGAAGACGAAGCGAACCTTTACAGTGGCGACGATGTCCCCCATGCGGCGAACGATGACCTCGGTCCCTCCGAGCGGCTCGCTCGTGCGCACGCGCTCGATCCCATAGTCGAAGGACTTGGTCGTATAGAAACAGTCTTTGGCGACGCGATAGGTTTCTTCGGTCCCATAGGCCTGGACCAGAGCCATGAAGTCCTCGAGTTTGGGATGGGCGAAGCGCGCCTGTTCGTGGTAGCGCCGCATCATGGGCCACCATTTTTCCGCCCCCATCATCCGCTCGAGGGTGCTGAGGATGGTGGAGGGTTTTGGGTAGGAGTTGACGCGGTAGCTGGAGCGATCCAGATACTTCCAGGCGAAACGAAACATCGGGTCCTTGTCCGGGTCCCTTAAAAAGGAGAGACGGTCCGCATAGAGGACCCGGTAGGGCAGATCACGCTCGGCCGAAAGGAGAGGGAGGTCTCGCAGGACGGGGAGGGTGGGGATGAGCTGGGACTTGGGGAGGATGCGTCCCTCGAAACCCTTCTTTTGGAGCCATGCGTTCCACTTGCTGGGGAGGCACTCGCGAAGAGGCAGGGCCTCGAGCTTGGAGAGTGCGTTCCAAGCCCCCGAACCCAAACCAGCCAATCTGCCCGGGACGCGTCCCTTAAGGGAAAGAAAGGCGCCGTAGTTCTGGGTGAAAACAGGATCGCCGTCCGGACGTCCTCCGTAGACCACGTCGAGGCAGCGGCCCTCGGAGTAGGAGTTCCAGCCCTCGTCGAGGTAGGAAGCCTCGAACTCGTTGTTCCCCGAGAGACCATACCAGAACTGGTGTCCGAACTCGTGGACGGTCACCCCCTCGGGCTGCAGGCGCCTCGGATGGGGGAAGAGCCGGGTCCCGCAGGTAATCAGGCTGGGATACTCCATGCCACCGCCCAGCTTGCCGCCGGGCCAGTCATCCTGGCTGGGATCCACGACGGTCAGGGTCCTGTAGGGATAACGCCCAAAGCGGCTCCCGAAGAAGCTGAGAGCGGCAAGCACGGCTTCCTTGTGCCGCCTGAGTTGCAAGGGGGTATCGTGCTCGGGGTGGAGGAGAAGGCGGACCTGCACATCGCTGAGGGCCAGTTCGGCGTCGTCATAACCGAGGGCGCGTTTGTAGAGTTCGGCGAACCGAGGGTCCAGCCCACCCGCCCCCCTGAAGCGGAATTCGTGGACCCTGTAGTCCGGGTCCGTCGTCCAGGCAAAGTCGTGCACGTCCTCTTGGACGAAGCGACGCCGTTCCCAGCGCCCGTCGACGGGGTTGGGACCTTGGACCTTGTGGCCGGTGGCTCCCACGGGCCACCCTGCCGGAGTGTCGATGCTGACATCGAAGACTCCAAAGTCCGCGTAAAACTCGGTCCAGGCGTGAAATTGATGGCAGTTCCAACGGGACTTTCCGGGGGCCACGCTCTCGAGGACTCCCAGTTTGGGAAACCACTGGGCTACCATGTAGAAGTTGCCCGGCCCCCAACCGGTGCGGCGGTAAGCCTTGGGCAGCTTCGCCTCGAAGGTCGTCTTGAGCCTCACGCTCCGGCCCGGAAGCAAGGGTGCGGGAAGAGGGACCACCAACACGGTTCGGTCCTCCTTGTTCCCATCATCGGGGGCTTCAAAGCGAAATCCGGGCTTGAGTTCCTGCTCGACCTCCTCCTCCTTGTCCCCCCTGCGCAGCGTTCCGATCCAGCGGCAGGAAGTCAGCTTCACCCACCCGAAGGCATCGCCTTGTTTGTAGCGCTTCCTCGCGGCTTCGTCCGACTCCCGAAGATGGGTCGAATGCAAATCCTTGAAGGCATTCAGATACATGTGGAAGCGCAGCTCGCTGGTCGGACCCGCGGTCCTGTTGCGGTATTCGATCTCCTGGCTCCCCACCAGCTTGTTGCTCTCCGGAAAGAGCCGAACCCACATCCTGTAGCTCACGACCCTGGCGCTTTTTTCCGGGAGCCCCTTGCGGGCAGGGTCCACTCCCTGGGCCCTCAAACCGAGGGCGAAACAAAGAAGGGGGAGAAAAAGGGTTGGCTGAAGTCTCTTCATAGCAGCCCAAGAGGCTACCCCATTCCGTCGTCTTCAGGAATGGGCCAGCCCCAAGGACAGGGGAGCCTGACGAAGCTTCAGTCCTCTTTGTGCATGCGGAGGATCATTTCCCTAAGACGCGAAAAGAGGGCGTCCACCCCCTCTCGAACTTCTCCCATCGTCTTGCGAATCATCTGATCCCGTTGGCATGTCGCCGCCAATTCCTCCAGCAAAGGAACCCGCTCCTCATCCGAAAAGGAGTCGCTCAGGATGACTTCCAGAATGGGAGTGAGTTTCTTTACAAAGCGCTCTTCGAGGGCATAGCGCTCCCCAAGCTCTGCCAAGATCTTTTCACACCTGCTCTCTTTCCCCATACTTCCCCCTCTCCTTTATCGATTCTAGGCGCCAAGAAGGGTATCACAGACAGGAGAGGGAGGCCGAAAACCCTGAGGTTTCAGGCTCCCTTCCCACCTTCTCGCTCGACAAGAAATGGATCCAAGGCTCCTTGTGACCGAAACAACCGCACAGGCCGTTCTCACCGCCCTTCGCTCGGGAAAAATCAAACAAGGTCTCTGGATCCGGGGCTCAAGGCTGGGGGATTTTCTCTTCACGCTCCCAACCCTGGCCGCCTTCCAAGAGCGTTGGCCCGAGGTCCGCCTGAGCCTCCTCACCAACGCTTACACCAGGGAACTGGCACGGCTTTGCCCTCTCGTGGAAAAGATCATCGTCTTTGCGGGAAAAGAAGCCTCCCTCGCCGGAAGGGAAGGCGCCAGGATCGCCAAACGCCTCTCCGAGGAACTCGGTCACTGTCAGCTCCTGCTCGCTCCCCGCCCTCGACCCGAACTCCCCGCCATCGCCGAAACCCTGGGCATCCCCTTCCTCTTCCCCGGGCGCACCCGGCAGGAGCGGAGTCGGGACCGCCACGTCGTCCTCCAGACCTGGGAACGCTTCGAAGGCTTGGACCTTCCCCCCCCAGGTCCCATCACCCTCCTCCCACCCCAAGAGGGACACCCAATCCTCCAAGAGTTGCCACGTCCCCCAGTCCTTCTGCACCCTGGCTGTGACGAGTCGGCCAGGTGGAAGTTGCGCCGCGGAGTCGCCCGAAGGCTCTGGCCATGGGAACACTGGAGATCGCTCGCCTTGGGGCTCCGGGAGCGGGGTCAAATCCCCATCTTTCTCTCGGGGAGCAAACACGAGGGCCGGTGGGTCGGCCGCTTCTTGGCGCGGAGCAGGCTGAACCTCCCCCACCTGCATGGCCTCCCTCTCGAGCTGCTGGCAGGGACCATGGCTCAATCAGCCGGCCTGGTCGGTGTCGACTCGGGCCCCTTCCACCTTGCCACCGCCCTGGGAATCCCATCTGTCGGACTCTACGGCCCCAGTCCCGCTTCTTATACCGGCCCCTGGTCCCCCTCTGGGTCCAGCACGGTCCTGCAAAAACCCCTCCCCTGTAGCCCATGCCAAGGGAAGGGGGTTCATTGCCCCAAAAATGTTTGCATGGAAGAGATCCGACCCGAGGAGGTGTTGGAGGCCCTCCTTAGGAAGATCCCGGCCTGATCCAAGGCCGATTCAGCTGTTCGAGTTGGCCTCGCCCGCCCCTTGGGGAGCGGCGGTTTTGGTGCCCTTGTTGCGGGAACGAATCATCCCCACCTGGTAGCTCTTGAGCTTGTTGTAAAGGGTCTTGGTGTCGATCCCCAGGATCTTGGCGGCGCGTGTCTTGTTCCCACCCGTGCTGGACAAGACCCGGAAAATGTGCCGTTTTTCGATCTCGGCCAAGGGAAGGTCGAGCAAATTTTCAGGCTCATCCTCTCCCGTGGCCCTCAGGAAACGATCCCGGATCCCCCGGACATCCAGCAGGACGAAATCCGCAAGCCCCCCTTCGATAAAGCCTCGAAGTTGGTCAAAATCCTTAATACGATCGACCTGGCACGGAAAACCTCGGATACAATCCTCGAGCTGGCCCGCAGCCTCGCCCTTGTCAGAATAAACAAAGATCTTGTTTGCCAAAGGCATGGATCTCTCTCCTTTTGCCATCCTCTTGGGATGAGCAATAAAATTGAATGACGTTTCACCCGAATGATTCAGGACCTCGAATCATCCAGGCTATGGAGGGGAATAAGCTCGGTTGAGGGGGATTCAACCTCCCCGTTTTCGCCCAGGCGCTGGCTGAGGAAAAAAACCCTAATCGGGGCTTTAGCCAGGAACCTACGGCAGAAACCTGGAGTTGGAAGCCCTAATACGAAAGATTTCCATCTATGTTAGCAGCTCCAAGAAAAAAAGCCCCGGCCCCCATCCGGGAGGCGGGCTGCGACCTGGGGCTCGGCTGGAAGCGAAGATTGGAAAAGGAATCCTACCTGGTGGGGACCGCCAGGCCCGTAATGGGAACCGGCAGGATTCGGCGGATGTAGAGTTCCACCCAGTTTCCCACATCAGCGATTCCCGAGGTCTGGGCATAGACCACGTCCCCCGGCAAAACGAGGAAATCAGGCGTCCCATCATGCAGGATTGTGTCGGCGTTGACCCGGTAGGTGTGGTCTCGCCCCCTCCCGTTGTTCCTCAGGACCCTTACATCGCTCCACTTTGCCGTAATGTCCAGCCCCCCCGCGGCCGCGATGACCTGAGAGAGAATCATCCCCTGCACATAGGGGACGGGTCCCGGCTGCTTGACCTCCCCTGCCACGTAAACGGAGCGGAGGGC